>JAHDEQ010000023.1:0-11341 GCA_020628755.1 Saprospiraceae bacterium | reverse complement strand
GGAATCGTTGGCTTTGGTAGTTGTTCGCCCTTAGGTTTGCAGGCTAATACAATTTGGGAGAATTATCTGAACGATAAAACTTGTATTGATTGGTCAACTCAACTTGATGCGCCGCTTGCTGGATTAGACGAGGTTCTTGAAAGTAAGGTCATTGCTTATCGCCAAAAAGAAAAATATTATAATCAGCTCGACCGAAGCGTTTTGTTGAGTATGCTGGCTACTCAACAGGCACTTTCTGAATGTACGTGGCAAGCCGATGAGAATATTGGTATAAATATCGGTTCTTCTCGTGGTGCAACCCATGTTTTTGAACAAAAATATCAGCATTTTTCTAAAATTGGACATTTAAAAGATGAAGTTTTGAGTTCACCAATGACGACTTTGGGCAATATCTCTAGCTGGACTGCTAGAGATGCAGATTTGAATGGACTTGCCTTTAGCCATTCGCTGACTTGTAGTACTTCTTTTCATAGTATATTAAATAGTGTGGCTTGGTTGAAAGCAGGTATGTTGGATAAAATTGTGGTTGGTGGGACAGAAGCTCCATTGACTGATTTTACGATTGCTCAAATGCAAGCCTTACGTATTTATGCTTCCGCAAAAGATTCGATTTTTCCTTGTCAAGCTATGAATTTGGACAAACAAAAAAATGGAATGGTGCTAGGAGAGGGGGCTGCGGTTTTTGGATTAGAAAAAAATCCTAAAAAACCGCTTGCTTGGATTAAAGGGATTGGTTTTGCTACCGAAAAAATAAGTCATCCAACTTCTATTTCTAAAAATGGAGAATGTTTATATCAAAGCATGAAGATGGCTATCAAAGATTTGGATAAAGAAGAAATTGATATTATTATTACGCATGCTCCAGGGACAATCCGAGGCGACCAAGCCGAAGCAAATGCTATAAAACGAGTTTTTGGAAAAAAAATACCTTCTTTGACCAATAATAAATGGAAAATTGGTCATACTTTGGGTGCTTCGGGGGCTTTGAGTTTAGAAATGGCACTTTTTATGATTTTGCACCAGCATTTCATAGCAATTCCGTATCTTGCAGATTCAAATGAGAACCAAAAATCTAGACCCCTGAAAATCAATCACATACTTATCAATACAGTTGGCTTTGGAGGTACAGCTGTGAGTTTATTAATATCAAAATAAAAAAGTATCAACCTTTTTGAGAAGGTTGATATTTCAATCAAAATATGAAAGACTGGACTTTAGAAGAGATAATTGAATTGTACAATTCCCCATTAATCGAATTGGTTTTTAAAGCTGCAACGATTCACCGACAACACCATAACCCAAGAGAGGTGCAAATTAGTACCTTGCTTTCCATCAAAACAGGTGGATGTCCTGAAGATTGTGGCTATTGCCCACAAGCAGCACGTTATCATACCAATATCGAAACCAATGACCTCATGTCATTGGAACAAGTCGAGAAAGCAGCCATAGATGCGCAAGCAGGAGGCTCTTCTCGCTTGTGCATGGGGGCAGCTTGGCGCAATGTCAAAAACGATGATGAGTTTGAACATGTGCTGAAATTGGTCAAAAAAGTCAATAATATGAATATGGAGGTTTGCTGTACTTTAGGTATGGTAACGGAGTCGCAAGCCCAAAGACTTGCGGAAGCAGGTCTTTATGCCTACAACCACAACCTCGATTCTTCTGAAGATTTTTATAAAGAAATTATCTCTACACGTGGCTATCAAGATAGGCTCGATACTTTAGATAATGTTCGCAAAGCCAATCTTACGATTTGCTCAGGTGGTATCATTGGTATGGGCGAATCTGTTGAGGATAGATGCAAAATGTTGTTAACGCTTTCTTCTTTGCGTCCACAGCCTGAGTCTGTTCCAATCAATGCATTGGTTGCGGTTGAAGGAACGCCTTTGGAAGAACAAAACGAAGTGCCAATTTGGGATATGATTCGTATGGTAGCCACTACGCGTATTGTCATGCCTACCAGTACCGTACGACTTTCGGCAGGTCGAACTTCCATGAATGCCGAGGGTCAAGCCTTGTGTTTTATGGCAGGTGCAGGTTCTATTTTTGCAGGTGATAAATTATTGACGACTCCAAATCCTGATATTAATTCGGATATGCAATTATTTGAAACGCTTGGTTTGCAGCCTAGAGCAGCATTTGCAAAACGAGAACAGGCTTGTTCTAAAGAAGTAACTTTGTCGGAGCAAGAACGCCAAGAAAAAATCAAATGGTCTCGTCCTGCACACAAAATTGAAAATAACGAAAAGTATAAGGAAATAGGCAAACAAAAACGAAAAGACCAATTGGTTTAACCAAAACTTTGCCCTTGTCCTCGGTAGGTTTTTTGAACTCCTATCTTATCGTTTTTTAGAAAGTGAACTTCGTTAAACCGTTCTAGCAATTCCCCTGCTTTGGCATGCCTCAAATAGATGGGGTCGCCAATTTGGAGTTGGAGATTCGAGTTGTCAAACCGAATAGGGGTTTGCACTTCGCCAGCTCCTTCGTTTTTATCAAAACTTCCTCCTTTGGGCAAATGCACTATTGGTGCTTTGATTTTTTCTATTCCGCCCGATGCTATAAACCCTCCACCATGACAAGTATAAGTATCGGCATTGGGTTTTCTCACAACTTCAATTCCATAAAATAGGGCTGGATGCAAATCAAAATTTTGGTAATTGTCAAATAAATGCGAGTTGTAAAAACCTGAGCCAACCGTCACTTCGGTTACGGAATTTTCTTGTGTTGTGGATTCTAAACTGCCTGTGCCACCGCCATTGACGAATCTCAATTTGAGACCCATTGTTTGCAGGAGTTCAACTGCTTTTTGGCGTTTTGAAACTACATTTTTGATGGATTTATTTTTGAGAACTTTGATGATTTGATTTTTGAGGAAATCATTTTTAGCGGCATCGCCCAAACCTGCAATTTGGGCTTCGTAGCCCATAATGCCCTCCAGCTTTACATAAGAATAATTGCCTAGTTTTTTGGCAAATTGTTCTAAATTATCTAAGGTTTGAATACTCGAACGCCACACCCCAAAACGTAAACCTGGATAATTGTCAGACAAGTCAATATCAATACAAATTGGAATTTGGGTGGCCAATTTTTCACCAATCGAATGGATGATTTGTAGATGTTCTTCGCTGTCCACCATCAGGCAAATTTGTTTACCTTGTTTGACCAATTCGCCAATTTGTTCGATGAAAGATGCAGATACTATTGGATAACCCATCAAGAGATCGTCAAAACCTTGTCGGGCCAAATAAATGGCTTCGGCAGCATGATAGGTCATAATGCCTTGAAATTGCGAATGATAATCCAAAATCATGCGCATGGCTGCTTCGCAACGGAGCGACTTGGAAGCAATCCTGATCTTTTTATCTTTTGCTCGTTTGAGATTGGTGGCAATATTTTTTTCAAATAAATCAACATCCAAAACTGCATAAGGAAAGGCTAAATCGTGAAGTCGTTTTTTATAAAACTTGTAATCGCTCATTTACGAAAGTACACTTTGAGGCTTACAAATGGATTTCATATAAGGGCTGAGAAACATCTCATTGGGATCATGTTCTGCTCTAATGCTGTTAAATTCTTCAAATTTTGGATAAAGTTGAGCAAAATGTTCAGCCCTTCGGGTGTGCATCTTGCCCCAATGCGGGCGACCATGATAAGCCGTAAAAATTTCTTCTAAAGCCTTGAAGTAAGCGGTAAAATCTTTCTTATTATATACATGAACTGAAATATATGCCGAGTCTCGTTGATAAGCGGGACTCAAATAAATATCGTCTTTTTGAACAAAACGATTTTCAATAGGAAACATCACATCTTTATTGTTTTTGTTTATCCAATTGGTCAAATCTTTGATCACATCTTGGTAGGCTTCCGCAGGAACATTATATTCCATTTCATTGAAACGAACTATACGAGAAGTCGAAAAAACCTTAAAACTTTGTTTGATTTTTTGGAAATCGCTTATCGTGTTCGCCGCAAATTTGCTCACACTCCTTGTAGTTGAAGGAAAACGATAGGACATTTCACAGATAACTTTAAAGGCATAATTTTCCAAAAGCATTTCCTGAACATACTCTCCAAAAGAACTTTTGTCGGCTTCTTTTTTAGTGACATTGAGTTCTTTGGTCATCACATAATCGGTGTTTGGAAACCAATAAAATTCAAAATGACGGAATTTTGAATTATACTCATTTAAGTTTTGCAGTACCTCATCCAAAGTTTTCTTTCTAACAAAAAGCTGTAAATTATATTTAGAAACACATTGCAAAGTAATCTCCGTCAAAATCCCCATTGTGCCTAGCGAAAGCACGGCAGCTTTAAAGGTTTCGGGATTTTTATCTAAGGAACAAGTAATGATTTCGCCTTTGCCATTGACAAATTTTAGTTTTCGGACCTGCGTGCAAAGGTTTCCGAAATTGATGCCAGTGCCGTGCGTACCAGTGCTAATCGCACCAGCAATGCTTTGAACATCAATATCGCCTAAATTTTCGAGGGCAAGCCCTTCTTTATCGAGCAATTTATTGAGGTGATTGAGTTTTGTGCCTGCTTTTACAGTGACTTGTTTGTTGCTTTTATCAATCGAAATAATACCTTGAAAATCATCTAGAGAAACCAAAAAATCATCGGTTTTGGAAAGCGGCGTAAAGGAATGCCCAGAACCAATTAGTCGGATTTTTTTATTTTCTTGAATGGCTTTTTGCACAATTTGTGTAATTTCATTTTCAGCTTTTGGCTTAAAAATTTGTAAAGGATTCCATTGATGATAGCCCGACCAATTTTTCATGTGCGTGTGTTATTTGACAAACAAGCGTTTTAACTTTCTCAAAAGATACAAAAGTTTTAGATTTAGAGTAGTGTTGGCGTTGAAAAACGAATTATTGATAAGCAACCAATTTTCTTCAATCATAATTTTATCGAGATTGAAAAAATGAACACGTTGCGCTTTTTCAAAAGGTGCTTTCCAATACAAGGCTTTTTCGGTAAAGGCAAAACCTTCTTTAAAATTATCCATCCCACTCAAATCACAAATGAGCCATATTTTTTCGTCCTTTTCAGGAAAAAGAAAATACTTAGAAGCATTTTTTAAGGAGTCAACAGGCATAAGCAAGAAGTCTGTATAAAAAGTAAATTCTTCTTGTTCCAAGTTGAGATAATCCAGTATCATTTTGACCAATTCCAACTCTTCGAGTTGGATATTTTGGTATTTTAAAATCTTTTCAGAAAAATGTATCGTATTGAAATCTTTACAATGATGAATGATAAAATAATCCAATAGATTTTCGATGCGATGATATTCTAAAGTTTGTATTTTTTTGGCAGATTGGCGGTCATTTATGGCTTCCAATTCGGCAACTTCTTTGCCGAGTTGCTTGGCGGAATTCAAAAAGGTTTTATGAAAACCATTGGCATAAAAATTTTCGAGATAATCCTCTAAATTTTGGGCTTGATGGTCTTGCATGATACGATTGCGTAAAGCATTCATCCACAAACCCAAATATTTCTTTTCGTAGTCTTCAGAAGTTTTTAGTGCATTTCCACAAACTCCACAAAAGCTCGCTGTCATCGTATTTCTACGATGACAGTTCGTACAAACAACAAACTGTTCGCTCAAAGAAACGCCACATTTTTTACAAAACTTATCATTTTGCGCTACGGTTTGACCACAATTATTACAATTCTCAAAAAGCATAACCCAAAAATATAAAATTCCGTAAATTTGACCTTCCAAATTTCCATATTTTGTTGAACCATGTTGTTTTGATACACGTTATCTTACTTGTTATTCAACTTGAAGACTTGAACACCTAAAGTATTTCCATGTTACTCGAACCCAAAGATTTAATAGAGAAGTTAGAATTTGATAAGATACTCGAATTGGTAGAGCAGGAGTGTTATGGCGATTTGGGCAAAAAACGTGTCCAACAAATTCGTCCTGACACGACTTTGGTCATCATAGAGCGCAAACTCAAAGAGGTGGACGAATATAAATTGTCTCTCGCCAAGTCCGACCGTTTTCCGATGACAACTTACGAGGATTTGACCAAAGATTTGAGGATGCTCGAGGTCATAGATTATGTATTGCCCGAAGAAGGATTGAAACGTATCAATGTGATTTTGCGGACTATCAAATCTATTTACGACTATTTTACGACGACTCGCCAAGAGGTTTATCCGACTTTATACGATATTATTCGACCCATTACTTTTGACAATGATTTGTTGGTTGCCATCGAAAAAGTGATTGATGAAGAAGGCAATATTCGACCCGACGCTTCGCCCGAATTGATGCGAATCCGCAAGGCGATCATCGCCAAAAATAAGGAACTCGACAAGCAATTTCGGACAATCATAAATACCTATCGTAGCAAAGGTTGGCTTACCGATAATGTCGAAAGTATTCGGAATGGTCGCCGTGTTTTGAGTGTGCCTTCGGAGCATAAACGCAAGATTCGAGGTATCATACATGACGAATCTACCACTGGAAAAACGGCTTTTATCGAACCCGAAGCTATCATTGATATCAACAACGATATTTTTGATTTGGAAACGGACGAAAAAAGAGAGATTTATCGTATTCTCAAAGATTTGAGTACGGTTATTCGGCCTTACATTCCAGTTCTTAAAAAGTATCAAACCTTAATGATTTGCTTTGATGTGATACAGGCCAAAGCCATCCTTGCCAATCGTTTAGATGCCAATTTGCCTAAGCTCAAAAAAGAACCACATTTGGGTCTAAAAAAGGCTTTTCATCCACTTTTATTTTTGAAAAACAAGGAGGTTAAAAAAGAAACTGTTCCTTTTGATTTGACTTTGTTTGGACAAAATCGAATTTTGGTATTGAGTGGACCTAATGCAGGTGGAAAATCCATAACGATGAAGTCCGTCGGCTTGATACAGGTTATGGTACAAGCAGGGATGCTTGTACCCGTCGCTCCTGATTCGGAGATTGGTATTTTTGAAAATATTTTTGCCGACATAGGCGACCAACAATCGCTCGAAGATGATTTGAGTACTTACAGTTCTCGTCTTCAAAATATGCGGGTTTTCTTAGAAAAATCAAATGATAAGTCTCTAATTCTAATTGATGAATTTGGCTCAGGAACTGACCCAAAAATTGGAGGTGCTATTGCAGAAGCTATTTTAAGAGAACTGAATTTTACCAAAGTTTTTGGAGTCATTACAACACATTATTCCAACCTCAAAGTCTTTGCATTTAAGACTCGTGGTATAGTCAATGGCTCTATGACTTTTGATAAAGAAGGTCTTACACCAACCTACGAAATGAAGGTTGGCCGTCCTGGAAGTTCTTATGCTTATGAGATTGCCCAAAAAAGTGGTTTGTCCAAAAAAGTCCTCAAATATGCCAAGCACAAAACGGGCAAAAATGAAAAAGCAGTGGACGAACTTTTGGTAGATTTGCAGCGTGAAAAAAAGGAAGTCGAGGAACAGCTTTCCAAGATGCAAGATCGAGAAAAGAAGCTCTCTAAGCTCATCAAAAATTACGAAGATTTACACAAAGATTTAGAATACAAACGCAAAAAGCTCAAACTCGAAGCCAAAGAATCTGCCCTCCAACAAACCCACCGAGAAAATAAAGAGTTAGAAAAATTGGTTCGAGAAATTCGAGAAGAAAAGAATCTCGAAAAAGCTAAGAAACTTGCCGCCAAAGTTCGTGAAGAACGAGAATCTTTGACCGAAAATGTTACAGATTTGCGAGATACGATTTATAAAAAAGAGGTCAAAAAAAGCAAACCGATACAAGTCGGCGATTTTGTAAAATTACGTTCGGGTGGGGCAACGGGCAAAGTCGAATCCATCACCAAAGGCAAGGCAATTGTCATGATGGGAATTATGAAAATGACCGTCAAGGTTCAAGAACTCGCACACGCCAACGAACCACTCGACATCAAATCTAAAAAAGGTATTCAAACCAATACTTTGGCCAGTTCTGCGAAGTTTGAATCAAAATTGGATTTACGAGGATTGCGCCGTGATGAAGCCCTCAAAATTTTAGAGAATTTTGTAGATAAGGCTTTGATGACAAGTGCCAATTCGCTTCGTATTATACATGGAAAAGGCAATGGTATTTTGCGCCAAGCGGTCATCAAAAAACTCAAGGAATACGACGATGTACAAAACATTTATCACCCACAAAGGGAAAATGGGGGAGATGGCGTGACGCTCGTTGACTTGTAGTTTATATATATACAGAAAAAGAAGGGCAGCGGCAAAGTCGCTGCCTTTTTTGTTTTAGAAGAAGTTTATTTTTGATATACCAGAGCTTTTTTATGAAAAAAGTAGGCAGAATTATACGTTTTGTATAATAAAAAGCTACAAAAATATACAAACTCCGCTTGATATGAATTATAATTATACATTAGCAAGCACAAATCTATTTCATCCAAATCAAATAAAATCGCATCTTATGAAAAACTTAACCTACATCACTACATTCTTATTAATTTGCTTGTCTGTTTCTTTGGCTTCTGCTCAACAATTGGATCATGTGCAAGGAGAGATTTTAGTAAAAATGAAAGAGACGGTTTCTGCTCAAAAATGGCTTGCCAAACGACAACAATTCAGAGGAAAAAACACCAATATTGCGCTTCGGAAAAAGATTTCTATTCCAATGAATATTTATGCCTTCACTTTTGATTGGAAGCACATCAATGAAATTGAATTATTAGCAGATATAAGACAAGACCCTGATGTGGAAATTGCTCAGTTTAATCACTTAATCAAATTGCGTTCGACTACGCCCAATGATGCACAATTTGCACAGCAATGGCAATACATCAACACAGGGCAAAGTGGTGGAACAGCAGGTGCAGATATAGATATGGACTTGGCTTGGGATGTAACGACGGGTGGTACAACGCCACAAGGCGATGAAATTGTAGTTTGTGTAATTGATGATGGTATAGATATTAACCACCCCGATATTGCCCCCAATATGTGGTACAATACTGCCGAAATACCTAATAATGGTATTGATGATGACAACAATGGTTTTGTAGATGATTATAGAGGATGGGATACAGGTTCCAATAGTGATAATGTCGTTGACGGTGGCGGACATGGTACGCCAGTTGCTGGTATCGTTGGTGCAAAAGGAAATAATAATATAGGTGTAGCGGGTGTCAATTGGGATGTGAAATTGATGATTGTACAAGGCGGCACAGGCGTTGAAAGCGAGGTCTTAGAGGCTTATTCATATCCTTTGATTGCTCGTCAAAAATACAATCAAACCAATGGTCAAGAAGGTGCTTTTGTGGTGGCTACCAATGCTTCTTGGGGAGTGGATGGCGGTCAGCCAGCAGATGCGCCGCTTTGGTGCGATTATTATGATACTTTGGGAGCAGAAGGAATTTTGAATGCTGGTGCAACTATCAATGGCAACGAAAATATAGACACTTTTGGAGATTTGCCTACTGCTTGCCCAAGTGACTATTTAATCGCAGTTACCAATATGGATCACAATGATGTCAAAGTAACGCAGGCAGGTTATGGTTCTACTCATATTGATTTAGGAGCTTTTGGTGCAGGCACTCATACAACGGCATTTGGAAGTAGCTATGGCGGATTTGGTGGTACTTCAGGAGCAACGCCTCACGTAGCAGGAACGATTGCTTTGCTTTATGCTGCGCCTTGTAATAATTTTATTGCCTTAGCAAAATCTGATCCAGGAGCAGCAGCTTTACAGGCTAAACAATATATTTTGGATGGTGGGGATGATAATACTTCTCTACAAGGGATTACAGTTACAGGAAAAAGACTCAACGTCAATGGTACTATGCAGTTGTTGTTGAATAATTGCGGTCCTGCACATTGTACCAATGGTGTGCTCGATGGAGATGAAACGGATGTAGATTGTGGTGGTTCATGTGTCGCTTGCCCTACCTGTACCGATGGTATTCAAAACGGAACAGAAACAGGTATTGACTGTGGCGGCGATTGCCCCGATATGTGCGATACTTGCATCAATGGTATAATGGACGGAGACGAGACAGGTATTGACTGTGGCGGTTCTTGTCCAAATGCTTGTCCTGTTTGCCAAACTTACACCTTGACAATTCTTACCGATAATTATCCAGGCGAAACAACTTGGACAATTACAGATCCTTCTAATGTAACGGTAGCTTCGGGTGGGCCATACTCTAATACAGGTGTTACAGAAACTGCGACTTTCTGCCTAGATGAAGGTGTTTGTTATAATTTTAACATCGAAGATGAGTATGGTGATGGAATATGTTGCTTAGAAGGTAATGGAGAATATACGATTACCGACCCTGACAACACAAGTGTTATCACTGGAGGAGAATTTGGTTATTCCGAATCGGTTGAGTTTTGTGTACCAGTTTCTAATAATTGTCCTGATCATTTAACCATAATGGAAAATCCAACTTCTACAGGCAATTATCACGCAGAATTGACTTTAAACTCATCCAATCCAGTCGCTTCAGGTACAAATATCACCTTTGGTGCAGGCACGCAAGTTTGTTTGGATGCAGGTTTTGAAGTGCCATTGAATACAACATTTGAGGCAAAGATAGAAGGATGTCCGCAGTAAAATTAGATGAATCAATCGTTTGAAACGATTTTGATATAAAGAATTGAATTGGAATAAACTATGTTGATTTCGCCCAAAGGATTTTTTCTTTGGGCGATTTTTTTACCTCTTCAAAGCTCGTGTCATTTCTCTTTTTCCAGGAGGACCGGAAATTGCCTCAATGGTAAAACCGATGCTTTTCAAGCATCGCTTCACGACACCTTTGGCGCAATAAGTCGTCAAAACTCCTTCTTTTTTTAGAGCATCAAACATTTTTTGGAGCAAAGGCATCTCCCACAAATTCGCTTGAGCATTTGGCGCAAAAGCATCAAAATAAATCACATCAAATTGATTGCTAAAATCAATTTCATGGAAATCTCTTTGATATTTTGTAAAGGAAAAATTAGAAGAAAACTTATTTTGAATTTCCCAATCACAAGTATGCAATTGCAAAAATTGACTTGGCTCCGTTTTCAATTCAATAGGATAATTCAAAGCATTTGCTTGTTCTAAAGAAATCGGAAAAGCCTCAAAAGTATGATAATCAACTTCCAGATCTTGTTTCTTAGCTTCGAGCCAAGTCATCAGCGCATTAAGCCCCGTCCCAAAACCAATTTCTAAAACCGACAATTGTTTTTGATTGGAACTTTTATAATTCAAAGCTGCATCAATAAAAACGTGTTGCGTCTCCTGAATTGCACCATATTTAGAATGATAAGACACACCATACTTTTCAGATTGAATCGAATGCGAACCGTCTTGAGTAGTAAAAATCATAATCTATTAACGAGTAAAGCG
>JAHDEQ010000252.1 GCA_020628755.1 Saprospiraceae bacterium | reverse complement strand
ACATCTTCTGTTGAAACAGTTTTTCCTTCTTTGACTTGTTGAAGTTCCATATTTCTAATTTATAGTTCGTAAAGATTGTATTCTTACTACTAACATTATACTTTTATATCCGTATAATTTTCCAAATCAAATCCGATTACATTGACGCAGCCTCAGCTCAGTATTGTTCTACCACTTTTCAACGAAGTTGAAAACTTGAATGCTTTGTACGAAGTGCTAAAACCTGTGGTAGATGACTTGAGCAATGGTTCATATGAAATCCTTTTTGTAGATGATGGTAGCCGAGATGGTTCGTTTGATTTGGTCAAAGCATTACATCTTAAAAACTCAAAAGTCAAAGGCATTTCTTTTGCTCGAAATTTTGGGCATCAGACGGCATTGTTGGCGGGCTTACAGCAGGCCAAAGGCGATTTGGTGGTCACGATGGATGCAGATTTACAACATCCGCCCGAAGTTATCAAAGTTTTATACCAAAAATATCAAGAAGGTTTTGATATAGTTAATACTCGCCGATTGGATGTAGAGGGAGTGAGTTGGTTTAAAAAAGTTTCTTCCAAATACTATTATATATTTCTCAATTATTTGTCGGATATTCCCATCGAACCTGCGGCGGCTGATTTTCGATTGATGAATCGAAAAGCAGTGGAGGCTTATTTGAGTTTGCCCGAACGCAGCCGTTTTACTAGAGGCTTGATTAGTTGGATGGGATTTCGACAAGCCATTGTTGATTACAAAGCCCACGCTCGTTTTGCTGGACAGTCCAAGTATTCCCTTATCAAAATGCTGCGTTTTGGTTTAGATGGAATTGTCTCCTTTTCTTCTCGTCCATTGCGCTTATCTTTTTATGTTGGTTTGATTGCATTTATCTTGGGAGCTATCTATGCAGCATTTGCAATTATTCAATTTTTTCAAGGCAAAAACGTTCCTGGTTGGACATCTATACAAGTGACTTTATTGATAATTGGAGGGACTCTTTTGTTAAGTATGGGGATTATCGGTGAATACGTAGCTCGTATATTTAATGAAGTAAAAAGGCGACCACATTATTTTATCAAAGAAACTATTGGGCAATAAAACTTGCAAATCGTCAAAAGGTGAAATTATTACGGTGTAAGTTGAAAAATTAGTTTAAATTCAAAATTGATTGTAACAGCGAACTTTAGTCGCTGAAAATATACATTATGTCAAAACCAAAAAAGAAATCCAACAAGAAAAAAAGCCAAGCTAAAAATGCTAGTGCATCTTCTCGCGCTTGGATAGCCAACTTCAGTATTGTGCTTGCCCTTACCTTGATAGCCATGCTACCCGTTTTGAGTACGGGCTTGCTCAATTATGACGACGAACTATACATTACCGAAAATCCGTTTATACAAGCGTTTGACATAGGAAATCTTTTTACCGAAATCTACCAAAACCAATATTCGCCCATAGCAATGACTTTGATGGCTTTGCAATACAAATTGGGTTTTAGTGTGGGCTTACTCAAGTTTGTGAGTGTATTGTGGCATCTGCTCAATACGGCTTTGGTTTTCTTTATTGTTGATAACTTATTTCGACCCTTAAAATGGGCGCAACCACATATCATGGCAACTTTTGCAGCACTTTTATTTGGAGTGAGTACAATGCAATTGGAGTCGGTGGCATGGTTGGCAGCCTCCATGAAAATAGGGAGCTATGCTTTCTTTTCTTTGCTTTCGATTTACTTGTATTTAAAATATTTAGATCAAAACGATAAGAAGTTTTTGTGGATTTCTTTAGGCGTTTTTGTGTTGGCTTGCTTGTGCAAAGAACAAGCAGTGGCTTTAGCTCCAACCCTTGTTTTAATCGACTATTTCAAAAAAAGAGCATGGCTTAGTCCTAAGATTTTGATAGAAAAAATCCCATTTTTCATAGTCGCACTAGCTTTTGGTTTATTGACACTTAAAGCATCATCGGCAGCAGAAGTCAAGCACTTGGTGTATGACTTCAATTTGGGCGAACGCATCCTTTTTGCCAGCTATGCGCTAGGGAGTTATTTTACCAAATTGACGATGCCTTTCAATTTGTCTTTCTTTTATACTTATCCTGTCAAGGGTGCGGTACCCGCATACTATTATATATATGCAATCCTGTTTTTGGCGGTTTTGAGCTTATTGTTTAATGCGATTCGTAGAGATAATCGAGTTGTAGTTTTTGGGATTCTGTTTTTTTTAATCAATATAGGATTGACCATTTTTACGCAAGTATTATCGGTTCGAGATGTGATAATGGCAGACCGTTATGTGTATCTTTCTTCGATAGGATGGTTTGTAATTTTGGGATATTTATTATTTAATGTAATTGGAAAACACTTTGGTGAAGCGACAGGGCGATACATTGGCGGTCTCATGGTCATTGCCATGACCATTATCACATTTATGCGAGGGCCAGTTTGGAAAGACAGTTTGGCTATATTTACCGATGTCATTGAAAAAGAAGAATATACCGATGGACGCAAAAATCCTTATTTGGCCTTGCCTTACAACAATAGAGGTATTGCCTATAAAAGAAAAGGCGATGTACAAAAAGCCATGACGGATTTTAATAGTGCCATCGCAGCTAGTCAAAAATATGCAAGTGGTTTTCTTAATCGAGGAAATATTTATTTTAATCGAGGCGACAACAAAATGGCGATGAAGGACTACGACCAAACCCTCAAATTAGACTCCAACAATGCCAAAGCACTTTCGGCACGTGGGGCTATTTACGCCCAAAGTGGTCAAATGGATAGAGCATTGACCGACCTCAACAAAGCCATCGAATTAGAACCTTATTTTACCGATGCGCTTTCCAATCGTGGTTTGGTTTATATGGATCAAGGCAACTATAAAGCATCTATCGCTGATTTTACCAAAATTTTAGAATTCGATCCTCGTGCCGATGACATTTATAGTACCAGAGGAGTGGTTTACTCCAAAGCAGGTCAAATAGACCAGAGTATTCAAGATCACAGCAAAGCCATTCAACTCAATCCTAACAAAGGAAGCTATTACATCAATCGAGCTTATGCTTATAGTACAAAAGGCAATAAAACGGCTGCACTACAAGATGCCCAACGTGCCCAGCAGTTGGGCGTAAAAGTAAGTACCGATTTTTTGAATAGTTTGAGGTAACAGTTTGGACTCTACAGCTAGGTGCAAAGCACCCAGCAATTTAGTTTTTTTGTAGAACAATCATCCATAACATTTTTTCTTTTAGAATGCTTTTATTATTTTGCAATTAAAGCTCTTCATCCTATAGACCTCACAAACCAATTCTCTTCAAAAATTTAAACAAACGAATCATTTTTAACGAAAAACATACTCCAACCATGAAAAAAGTCTATTTACTTAATTCTACATTAGTTCTGTTTTTTATTGCTATATTTTTTAATTATTCACAGGCACAAGTTGATTACACCGTTAGCGTTACCCAAGTCAATTGGTACGAAGGAGGTGTTGGAGGCAATTGTTGGGAGAATGGCGAAGAAGAATATAGTGCATTGATATGGGCAGCCGATGATATCAATACAAGTTTGCAAGGAGGAGATTGTTTTACTTGTGATAATAATGGTGACTGTTCTGTTTTTACGAATACACAAATCGCTTCAGGAACTGCGACCTGTGCGGAAACAATCATTTTGAGATTTAATGCTTGGGAAGATGATAGAAATGATAGATGTACATATGACATCAATGGAGGTGTTTTTGTTGACGATGATGATTGTGGTTGTGGCCCTACGGATGTTACTTCTATTAATTTTAGAAACAGTGGACCAGGCTGCACATCTTATGGAAGTTTTGGTTGTAGTAATGACCATGATTTTTCAGTAGAAATATGCTGGAATTACACAAACAATAGTGTGTGTGATGAAGCGGATGCTATTTTTGACGGAGCAACTGCTTTTTCAACAATTGGTGTTTGCCCCGAAGGAGATCAAAATTCTTGTGCTGGTAATGATACAAGAGCTTTGTGGTATGAATATACAGCAACTGCTACAGGAACAACTGTATTTGAAACCTGTGGTTCTAATTACGATACTTCTATTTCAATTTTTTCATCCTGTTCTAGTGCCCAATTAGATTGCAATGATGATTTTTGTGGAACTCAGTCAAGTATTAGCCTGAATACAACCTGTGGTACAACTTATTATGTACGAGTTGCAGGTTTTGATGGCGCAACAGGTACAGGTACACTTAGCATCATACCGCCAGAACCTATTGCGGATCCAGGTACCAATGAAGAGTTATGTTTGGGAGAAATGTATATGATGGGCGGAAGCCCAACAGCAAGCGGCTCTTCTGGACCTTATACTTATGCTTGGTCTCCAAGTACATATTTATCATCATCAAGTGTAGCTAATCCTACATTTACAGCATCTGTTCTAGGTACGTTTGTTTATACCTTGCAAGTAACGGATGTTTGTGGAAATATGAGTGCTACAGAAGTTATAACCATAGAAGTTATAGAAGAAGAAGTAGATTTTACTACAGATTATGAGATTTGTCAAGATGAGCTTACTCCTACAGGTGATGGTCTAGAAGTAATCTGTTCAGGTTCTTGCAATACAGGTGCAGGTATCCCTTCATGGTACTCTTCTGCAACTGGTGGTAGTGTTCTGAGTAACAATACGACATTTGATCCCGTAGCCGCAGGAGCAGTCAATAATGCTATTCCTGATACATATACTTTTTATGTAGAGTGCGAATGCAACGGTTGTATTTCTAATCGTGTTGCTGTAGATTTTATAGTTAAAGAAAAACCAAGTTTAACTTTAACTCCAACAGATGAAAGTTGCCCAGGAAGCAACGATGGTAGTATTACTTCATTTATTACAGGAGGAATGCCACCTTACTTTATTCAGTGGAGTAATAATTCTAATAATTTTAATCAAACTAATTTGGCTCCTGGAATGTACAGTGCTACAGTTACTGATTTTGAAAGTTGTTCTATGGTTAGTACAACAACTATTGGCGTAGGAGTAGATGCTACCGCACCTACTTGTTTAGCACAAGACATTTCAGTATTACTAGATGTAAATGGAATGGCATCCATCACAGCCAATCAAATTGATAACGGAACTACAGATGACTGTGCATTAGATAATTTAACTATTGATATTTCAAGTTTTGATTGTAATACGATTGGACCTAATACGGTTACATTAACAGCAACAGATGCAACAGGAAATTCATCCGCTTGTACATCTACAGTAACAGTTCAAGACAATATCGCTCCAATCTGTGTTACTCAGGACATTACAGTTTCTATTGATGGGTTTGGTTCTGCAAATTTTTCCGCTAATGATATAGATGGAGGAAGTTCAGATAATTGTGGGATTGCAAATTTGAGTTTAAACACTTCAAGTTTTAATTGTTCTGATTTGGGAACAAATACCGTTGTATTGACAGCGACGGATGTCGCAGGCAATAGCTCGATTTGTACTGCGGTAGTAACGGTCGAAGAAACGACTGCCCCTGTCTGTGTTGCGCAAGACCTGACCGTTTCCTTAG
>JAHDEQ010000251.1 GCA_020628755.1 Saprospiraceae bacterium | reverse complement strand
CCCACGTAAAAACATTCAATTTCATGAAAAACACTTATCTACTTCTAATCCTTTTACACATCGGATTTTTACACCTTGATGCACAAGAAACCAAACATTTACCCAAAGGTTTTGCAGAAGGAGAAAAAGCTTTAATGCCGACTTACCTTCTTGACCGTTCGGCGATGGATGCCTGTGCCTTGACAGAAACACCCAATGTTCCCATACGTTCGATGGCAGAATGGGAAGAACTACAATCTATTGCAGTTACTTGGGACAATTTGGACTATCAATTGGTGGCAGACATTATAAGATATGCAAGAGAAGAAGTAGAAGTTGTCGTATTGGCTCAAAATCCAAGCACTGCCCAAAATCAGCTTTTAAATAATTATGGCTTTGAAAATTTAGACAATATTCGTTTAGTACAAGCTCCCACCAACTCCATTTGGATGCGAGACTATGGTGCGAATCCTTGCTACCTCAACGATGTGGACTCCCTTGTTTTTGTCGATTGGATTTACAATCGCCCACGTCCACTCGATGATGATGCTTACTGTATTGTGGCCGAAGAAATGAATATACCAATGTACCAAACCGTCGAACAACCCAATGACTTGGTGCATACAGGAGGCAATTTTATGGCAGATGGCTTAGGAATCGCCTTTTCGTCTAACTTACTCGAAGATGAAAACGATGATACCAACCAATGGGGAATGAGTGACCATACGACAGAAGAAATCGAGGAGATTATGTACAATTTTATGGGGATTAGCGACTATGTTTTGATGGAAAAATTACCCTACGATGGCATCAGTCATATTGATATGCACATGAAGTTATTGGACGAAGAAACCCTTTTGATTGCGGCTTATCCACAAGATGTATCAGATGGCCCACAAATAGAAGCCAATATTGAGTTTATCAAACAAAATTTTAAAACTGCTTTTGGTACAGATTACAGAATTGTGCGTATTGACAGTCCCCCTGATGCACAGGGCGACTATCCAGGTTGGCCTTTTGGCAATGGCGATTATTTGACCTATACCAATGCACTTTTTGTCAATAAGACGGTTTTAGTTCCCATTTATTTGAATGATGAAGATGACAAAGCCTTAGCGATTTGGCGAGAAGCTTTACCAGGTTATAATATACAAGGATTGGATTGTAGAAATATTATTCGATACGGTGGAGCGATTCACTGCATCACCAAAGAAATTGGTGTTGCAGACCCACTTTTGATTACGCACCCACAACTACGAGATGTAGAATATAAAGCTGGTGTTAATCATGAAGTGAAGGCCAATATTAAACATCGTTCAGGCATAAGCGAAGCAATTTTACATTATAAAACGACCCTTTCGGGTAATTATACCGCAATTGCTATGAATCCAACTGACCAAGACAATTGGTCAGCAGCCATCCCAAACCAACCCGCCCAAACGACTATTTATTACTATATAGAAGCAACGGCTAATTCTGGTAAAACCCAAAACCGCCCCATGCCTGCACCTGTAGGCTATTTCAAATTTAAAATATTAGATGAGGTAGTTTCGGTTCAAAATATAGAAGATCAATTATTAATTGGTGAAGTTTTTCCTAATCCAGCCCGTGCATTGACTTATATTCCGATAGAAAACCAAGAAAATATTAGTGCTAATATTTCGATAATTGATGCTTTGGGACAAGAAGTGATAAGTGTTTTTAAAGGCCAATTAGTACAAGGAAAATACAACTACTTTTTCGATGCCTCCAAACTTCCTTCAGGAACTTATTTTGTAAAAATAATATCTACAAATATGATTGTTACAAAGAAATTTATAAAGCAATAATTTGGAAAGGATACTCGAAGTTTTCAACTTGCTTTTTTTACAAAAAATAAATTTATACGGGGAGCTTTGCTCCCCGTATTTCTACTAATTTATCCTTCAAACTCCGTCAATATCTTTTCTGTTTTAGCACTCGAAACCCGATTGATAAGTCGTTCCGACTCATGGTCGTCCCGAATGGTTTTAGCCAAGGTAAAACAAGCACTCACTGTCGAAACAAACCCCATTGCTAAGAATGCCTTCATCCAAACATCAGCATCAATATAGGCAATACCTATCAGCGTTCCACCAAAAGAAAGTGCGAAAATTGCCCAGACTTGGATACGCCAAGCTTTCGTATTCTGATTAACCAAATTGTCTTGCATAAGATTAGATTTTTTATTAAATGAATGTTTGATTAACCCATCAAAAGTGTGTTTATGCAGAGCACAAAGCCACTTTTTGTAGATAGAGGCACTCAATTTATAGACCAATAGAACTTTTCTGCGACTAAAACGTTCTGAAAAAGTAATCTTTCAGAGACCTTATATATTAGAAAATTAGTTATTTTTGCAGCGTTTTTGAAAGGTGATTAATACCTCATAAATTTTATAAAGAAATATGTCTGAAGCAATCGAAAAAGTAAAGTGTTTGATTATTGGCTCTGGCCCTGCGGGCTATACCGCAGCCGTTTACGCAGCTCGTGCCAATATGAATCCTATTTTATATACTGGCCCTGAAATTGGCGGTCAATTGATGATAACGACCGATGTCGAAAATTATCCTGGTTACCCTGATGGTATCATGGGCCCTCAAATGATGGATGACTTTCGCAAGCAAGCCGAGCGATTTGGAACCGATGTTCGTATGGGCATGGTCACTAAAGTTGATTTTAGTGGCGATGTACACAAAGTTTGGGTGGACGAAGAAATTGAAATCCATGCCGACACTATAATAATATCTACTGGCGCAAGTGCCAAATGGTTGGGATTGGACAAAGAAGACCATTTTGCTCGTAATGGAGGAGGCGTTTCAGCTTGTGCCGTTTGCGACGGATTTTTCTATAGAGGTAAAGAGGTGGTCATTGTAGGTGCTGGTGATACCGCAGCCGAAGAGGCTACTTATTTGTCTAAGCTTTGTAGTACGGTACATATGTTAGTACGCCGTGACGAAATGCGAGCTTCCAAAATCATGCAAGAGCGTGTGATGAATGCCGAAAACATCAAAGTGTATTGGAATACTGAAGCACGTGAAATTTTGGGTGAAGAAGCTGTCGAAGGCATTGTTGTTGAAAACAACAAAACCAACGCAAAGCAAACCCTCAAAGTAGATGGCTTTTTTGTAGCTATTGGTCACAAACCCAATACCGATATTTTTAAGGATTTTCTTGATACCGACGAAACGGGTTACATTATTACCAAACCCGATTCTACGCATACCAATGTAGCAGGCGTTTTTGCAAGTGGCGATGCCCAAGACCATGTTTATCGTCAAGCAGTCACTGCCGCAGGCACGGGCTGTATGGCTGCCCTCGATGCCGAACGCTATTTAGCAGCAAAAGGACTTATTTAAACGAAGTGTCGAAGTGTTTATATTTCTATGCCTGTCAACCAACAGGTTGATGTTTGCGAATGCGACGAAACATAAACACTTAAACACGCAAATACATATTCAATGATTGCAATACCAAAATCTAAAACGAAATTCCGACCCGGAGTACTTTGGGGTGACGAAGTCACAGAGTTACTCAATTATGCCAATGAAAATAATTTTGCCCTACCAGCAGTCAACGTAGTAGGGACTAATTCTGTAAATGCTGTTTTAGAGACAGCGAGAGATGTAGAATCTCCAGTTATTATTCAATTTTCAAATGGTGGAGCTTCTTTCTTTGCAGGAAAAGGATTATCAAATGATGGTCAACAAGCTGCAATTTTGGGGGGAGTCTCTGGTGCTGCACACGTCCACGCCATGGCCAAAGCCTATGGCGTTACGGTTATTTTACACACCGACCATTGTGCTAAAAAATTATTGCCTTGGGTTGATGGATTGTTAGAGGCTGGGGAGCGATTTTTTAAACAAAGAGGTTATCCTTTATACAGTTCGCATATGTTGGATTTGTCAGAAGAATCCATCGAGGAAAATATTGAAACTTGTGTAAAGTACCTCAAGCGAATGGATAAAATGGGCATGACACTCGAAATCGAATTGGGTGTGACAGGTGGCGAAGAAGATGGCGTAGATAATACAGATGTGGATAGTTCAAGACTATACACACAACCTGAAGAAGTCGCTTTTGCTTACGAGGAATTGATGAAAGTGAGTGATAAATTTACGGTAGCGGCTGCTTTCGGAAATGTACATGGTGTGTACAAACCTGGTAATGTGGAATTGCGACCAATTATTTTGAAAAATTCACAAGATCACGTTCAAGAGAAATTCAGTACAGTTGCCAATCCAATCAATTTTGTATTTCATGGTGGTTCTGGTTCTTCAAGAGAAGAAATTCGAGAAGCGATTGAGTATGGAGCCGTCAAAATGAATATTGATACGGATATGCAATGGGCATTTTGGTCGGGTGTTCGAGATTATCACAACGAAAAACGAGATTATCTCAAAACTCAAATTGGCAATCCCGATGGTGACGACAAACCCAATAAGAAAAATTATGATCCTCGCAAATGGTTACGTGTTGCTGAGGAAACCTTTGTCAACCGTCTCAAAGTAGCATTTGAAGATTTAAATTGTTTAGGTCAAAATAAGGCTTAAAACTTTATTTTCGATTTTTTATCCCGTTCTCGGTATAAAATAAATTCTCAACAAAGAACTCGGTGAAGAACTCATCGAGAAAGTTGTGATTCGATATTTAAAAAGGACTTGGAAGTTATCCAAGTCCTTTTTTGTTATGCTTAGTTTAAAACGATTTTTCTACTCACAATATGTCTTTCAAAATGGATTTTTAGATAATAAATTCCTCGTGGTAAATGGGATAGATTTAGTTCAATTTTACGTTCAAATCCTCCATCTTTTTTCAAAATACTTTTTCCGAATCCATCCAAAATTTCAATTCTATCAATAGCTTTTTGACCTTCAATTAAGGTTGAAGTCGTAGCAGGATTAGGATAAATTTTTATTGCAGAATCTTCAATATTTTCATTCGACACAATATTATGACAACCTAAACTTAGAGCTTCGCAAGCAAGCGCAGTAAAATAGTGAACCATAGATTCACGATGCTCCTGAATTTCTTCCGTCCAAACAGTACAATTCGATCCTTCTATTCCATATGGTTGAGCCGAATAAGCATAAGCCCAGGGATCTGATTCTTGACTATTCAATATCGGAAAAAGACCAATATTGCCATCATTGATAGAATTAGCATAATTGGTTATCTCTATAAAAGGGCCAATATGTATTTCATTTTCTACAATCAAGGCATCATTGATGCCTTGCTCATTTCTTTTTTCAATAATGGATTTTGCACCATATACATCCATAAATGGATCTACTAATGCACTAAACATTGTATTTGAAATTCCATTCGTGACACCCATTTCATAAGGAAAAAATGGATCGTCCACCACATGAAAGGAAATCATAGGAATAATATCTTCGGAGGCATCATCTAACCATTCTAGCTTTGGCATAAAACCTCCTGCTTGCACCGCCAAATGAAATTCACTATCATAACCTATGTGATTGGGATAACTGAGTGTGTCTCCAGGATAAAAATATGGAATTAATGTATCCGTAATTCCAGTT
>JAHDEQ010000250.1 GCA_020628755.1 Saprospiraceae bacterium | reverse complement strand
CTACTACTCGACTGTCCCTACAACTCTAAATTTGGGTTCGTTATGACGACAAATAAACTCAAATTCTTTATTAAATTTCTTGTCTTCGGGTAGTTTATCCGTTTTAAAAATATAGAGTACATCGGGTTTAAAATCTTCGTTTTGGTATTTGGTATCAATGATTTTTTGTCTTGCATTGGTGATGTAAAAAGCATTGGTTTTTTCTACTTCGATTCCTTTGACTGCGCTCAATGGGCGATTTTGAGTAGCCAAACCCAATTCGATAGAGGACAGCTTGGAAGCTGTTCCTCGGTCGTTTTTATAACGGTCGGGCAGTACAAACCAGTCAAAAGCCACTCGAAAAACCAAAAGCATCAGCACAAACAGCAGCAATCGGTGCTGTTTTTCACGAATAAGCAAATAAACCGTCCCGCCAAAAAATCCTACCAAAAATATCGTTTTCAAGTATAAAAAGGAGCTTTCCTGTGTATTTGGAAGAAAGGGAATGGCCAAACTTCCTAAAGCTACCACACAACTTATGCCGACAAAAATCCCTTCTACTAATCGTTTGTGCCAAGCCTCATTTTGGAAGTGTAAATACAACAATGGCGCATACACCAAAGGGATAAACATCAATAAATAACGAGCATAAACCTCAACCGATGACCAATACAAAGGAATATTGATGGCAAATGTTATAGCACAAAAAGCTAAAAAATCGTGGGCAAATATTTTTTTGAAGGCTTCTTTTTGAAAAAGATGGATAACCAAAATTGACCAAGGCAAAAAGTGGTAAATTTGCTCAAACGGAAATGTAAATAAATGCCGTATGGTTGGCCACCAACCATACTCGACCATTGTTCGGCGTGTGGATTGCTTAACCATTTGCGGAAACAAGTCATCTAAAGAATTGTATTGTGTATAAACAAAATAATAGCCGCCAACTATCAGTGCGAATACGCCCAAACCCATAAAATGCCGCCAATCAAAAAAGCGTTTAAAGTCCTTTTTCCAAACAAAAAGTCCAAATAAAGTTGCTCCCATAAATACAATCGTAGGCAAACCTTTGAGCAAAAAAGCAATCGCCGCCAACAGATAGCCAAAGCCAAACATTCGTACAAATCGTTGGGCGATGTACTCATGGTACAATACCATCATCATGGTAAAAATAACCCACGAATAGCTCATATCAATGAGTCCTTTGAGGGACTCATAAAACAAAATTCGTCCGCAGGTTATCAATATCAGAGCCATCAAAAAAGCAAAGTATCGCCCAAAATGCTTTTTCATAAAATAATAGACCGTCGCAGCATAGCAAAGCAGAAAAAACACCGTCGGAATCCGTGCTGTCCATTCGTTGATAACTCCAGTTAGTTCAAAAAATCCTAATAGAAACCAATTGTACAAAGGAGGTTTATTATAATAAAACTCATTGAGCATAGTGGGCGTAATATAATTGCCTGAGAGCTTCATCTCCAGAGCGACCAAAGAACGAATGCCTTCATCGTCAATGAAGGCAAGCAGCCCCAAATTGATGAGTAAAGCAGGTAAAAGGAAAGCCAAAATCACTAAATAAATCACCTTTACCAAGCGATTTTCAGTTGCTAAAAAAGAAGGTGTCGTTTTCAATTCGTAATAAAATGGCGCAAGCCTGCTTCCGAAGGTATCGTTTACCCACATTTTTTGCAGAGCGAAAATGACTACAGAGTAGTCAAATTATGTTTGAAATCAGGTTATTTACAGTTTTCCGACCTCAGAGAGGTCGCATTAAAATAAATTATAGCTTGTTAATTCGACCTCTCCGAGGTCGGGAACTGCCTAAAATCTATAGTTCAAACATAATTTGATACCTCTGGTATCATGCATTTGTTAATTTCCTGACCTTGTGGGTAAACTACAGCTCTAAAGTGAGGCTTTAGCTTGCGAGTCAAATAAAAAGCACAAAGGTAAACCTTTTTACAGAACGCAACCTAATACCCTTTTCACTCGTTTTTCTATAAATACAATTTTAAATTTAAGTACTAATATAGACATGGGAACCATATCTTTGCTTTCGGCAATTTTACTATTTATCGTTTTTTTTGCGGTAGGAATGTTTGTTCAACAATACCTTACCAATCGAAAAATCAAAAACAAAACCGATTGGAAATCCAAATACGAAGAAGCCAATGCCGAATACAAAAATCTTTCTAAAAGAATAAAAAAAGATGACAAGGCGCTCACACTCGCTCGCAACGACCGTGACGATTGGAAAAATAAATTTGAAACGCTCGAAGGTAAAAATCAATCTTCAATTCTAGCGCACCGAGAAGCCCTCGATGCGCTCCAAGCGAACTTGGAGGCTGCCCAAAAAGAAACCCGTGATATCAACATTCTTAAAAGCCACGCTGACAAGGATGCAGCCAAATGGAAAAAAGAGTTTGAAAAACTCAAAGAAAAATATGCCGAAGATGTAGGTGACATCAAAAGCATTCGCAACGAACGAGATAAAAGAGAAACGGTCATCCTCAAACTCAACAAAAAAGCGACCCAATACGAAAAAGAAAATAAAGAACTCAAAGCACAAATCGAAAAAGATGCCGAAACCATGTCCAATATTCGTAGCATCAAACGTGACCTCCGCAAGGCCAATACTCAAATCTCTAAACTCCAAAAAGACCTTCAATATTGGGAACAAAAACACTACGACACCCATCACGAATTAGCTGCACTCAAAGAAACTCACGCTCAACTACAAGCTAAAGCTAAGGAACTCAACGACCTACGTAATGGCGACCAAATCGTAATGACCAATATGAAAAAACAAATAGAGGTGTTCAAAGCTCGCTTCTTAGATGTGGATAGAAAATATAAGGAACTGATTTCCTAGCTCTTCCTTGAACCATATAAGATACATAAGAAATTTCCTTATATGAACTTAAATTTCTTATATGGTTCACAAATTACTATTTTTACCGCATGCCAAGTTCCAAAACTTCACGCAAGCAGTACAACAAATCCTTCCAGCAGACCCTTGCTCAACTCAACGAGCAACAACGCAAAGCCGTTGAACAAATCGAAGGGCCCGTACTCGTTATTGCAGGGCCTGGAACAGGCAAAACACATATTCTCTCTGCTCGTATTGGTAATATTTTACAAGAAACGGATACTTTTGCTCAAAATATTTTGTGCCTCACTTTTACCGACGCTGGCGTGGTGGCCATGCGAGAGCGATTACTCCAATTCATTGGTCCTGAGGCACATCGAGTTCATATTTATACCTTTCACTCCTTTTGCAATAGTATCATTCAAGAAAACTTAGAGCTATTTGGGCGGCACGATCTGGAGCCGCTATCAGAATTAGAGCGAGTAGAAATTATCCGTCGCATCATTGACGATTTGCCCTTTGACCATCCTCTCAAAAAAGGACGAGCCGATGTATATTTTTATGAAAATCATTTATTCGACTTATTCCGACGGATGAAGTCCGAAGATTGGTCTGTGGACTATGTGCAACAACAAATTGATTCTTATCTAAAAGACCTCCCCTTTCGGGAAGAATTTATTTATAAACGAAAAAGTGGCCGTTTTAAAAAAGGTGATTTGAAGGAAGCTCAAGTCGAGTTAGTTCGGCAAAAAATGCTTCGCCTTAGGTCTGCCGCAACGCTTTTCAAGCGTTACGAACACTACTTGCATCAGTACCGCCGCTACGACTTTGATGATATGATTTTGTGGGTGCTCCAAGCTTTTGAAAACAAGCCTGCCCTACTCCGCAATTATCAAGAACGCTATTTGTATTTTTTGGTTGATGAATACCAAGATACCAATGGCGCACAAAATACCATCCTCAAAAAACTGATTAACTATTGGGAAAACCCCAATGTTTTTATTGTAGGTGATGACGACCAATCTATTTACGAATTTCAAGGAGCGAGACTTCGTAATATAACCGACTTTTACGATGCTTTCAAGGAGCATATTGAGTTGGTCGTCTTAAAAGACAATTATCGGTCTTCACAAAACATACTCGACAGCAGCCATGCCCTCATTGAAAACAATGAAAAACGCTTGGTTAAAGCACTAAATTCACTCAATCTTATCAAAAAATTGGTTGCTCAAAACCCTACTTTTGCAGAGATTGAAGTCGTTCCGCAACTTGTAAATTATAAAAATCGCCTTCAAGAAGCGACCGATATTGTTGCCCAAATTGAACAATTGAGCCAAGACGGATTTCCATTGAATGAAGTCGCTGTTTTGTATGCCCAACATCGGCAAATACAGCCGATAATTAACTTATTGGAGAAAAAAAATATTCCCTATTATAGCAAGCGACGGGTCAATATTTTGAACGAAACTTTGATTCAAAATATTCGCCAATTGTTAGCATACATCAATTTAGAACATCGGCAGGCCTTGAGTGGCGAGCATTTGATTTTTCAAATTCTCCATTTTGATTTTCTTGAAATTCCTACGAACGATTTGATGGAATTGAGTTTGTGGATGGCCAAAAACCGATTCAAAGAGGCTACTTCTTGGCGCAGCTTGTTGGGCAATACCAACAAGCTCAACGCTCTAAATTTGCAAGCCCCTCAAAAATTGCTTGCCTTTTCTAATAACATCAAAGAATGGGTCAAAAATTATAGTAATCTTTCCTTGCCTGTTTTTTTTGAGCAACTCATCAATCAAGGTGGCATTGTCAAATTTTTGTTACAACAAGAACACCCAACTTGGTCAGTTCAGGTATTGAACACCTTTTTTGACTTTATCAAAAAGGAATGCGACCGCAAAAATCGCCTCAAACTCAATGGCTTTTTAGAGATACTCCAAAAAATGGATGCCAACCGCTTATCTTTAGAAATCAATCGAGCTATTTTTTCCAAAAATGGCGTACAATTGGTCACGGCACACAGCTCCAAAGGTTTAGAATTTCAAAAGGTCTTTATCATTGATGCGGTCAAGGATTTTTGGGAACCTCGCTCACGACATCATCGCCAATTTTCTTTTCCTGATACACTCACTTTTTCGGGCGAAGAAGATGCCCTCGAAGCACGCCGCCGCCTGTTTTATGTAGCCATGACTCGTGCCAAAGAGCAGCTACAAATCTCTTATAGTCAAGTCAATGCCGACGAAAAACAGCTTCAACAAACACAATTTATTGACGAATTATTGGAGCAAACATCGCTTTCTGTTGTTGAAAAAGAATTGGATGCTCAAAGCCTTTTGGATGCACAAATTTTGAGCCTCCAAAGCAGCACAAATTTTAATATAAATTTAGCCGAAAAAGATAGAATTGATACGCTTTTAGAAAACTTTGTGATGAGCGTTTCTTCGCTCAATCGCTACATCAAATGTCCCTTGAGTTTTTACTACGAGTACATCATCAAAGTTCCTACTTTGATGAGTCCTGCAGCCGCTTATGGTACAGCGATGCACTATGCTTTTATGAAATTATTTGATAAAAGAAATGAATCTAAAAGCAAAGAATTTCCGAGTGTAGAACAATTTATTCCTTACTTTGAAAAGGAAATGCAACGTCAAGAGTTGCATTTTACGACACGTGAGTACCAGCATCGTATGCAAAAAGGCAAAGCCATTTTGCAAGA
>JAHDEQ010000249.1 GCA_020628755.1 Saprospiraceae bacterium | reverse complement strand
AAGATTGTTTAATAAGCCGCATGGTACAACATATAGTTGACCCAAAAGAATAGTACCAAATATATCCACAGTACATCCAAAAAGTGCCAATAACGAGTAAGCAATCGAAGTTTTAGCAATTTTTCAGGATCTGAAAAATAGACCAAAACACTTACGGGTTCTTTCATTCGTTTGTAGGCCACAAACAAAAACATTCCTAAAAAAGGCAAGCCTGCAATCACGTGAGCAAAGTGCAATCCTGATATCACATACAAATAAGATGCTGTATTGCTAGAGTCAATAAAAATGTCTTGGCTAAACAATTGCATCCATGCAAAATACTGTGCTACCATAAATATTATGGATAAAACCAATGTCCCTATCAAAGCCATTTGATACTGCTCGGTATCATCTTTTTTGTAGGATTGTTTGGCCCACCACATCGTGCCACTACTCGCAACAAGTATGAGTGTATTGATGTAAAATAAACTTGGTAATTTTACAGGAGGTAAACCATTTTGTACCCTTGAATACACAAAAGCAACTGAAAAAGATAAGAATAAAGCCGTTACTCCCATCAACAACAAGGTGAGAATCACATTGTAGGGATGAAATGCCATTGACTGAAATTCTTCGTTCGGACTTGATTCGGGCTGCATAACTATTCGTTTGATGACTTAACAGATAATTCACGGTCTTGTTCTACTTTCACGTCCAAAATACTAGCTTAGTCGGAATTTTTTCTTGAATTATCGACTAAAGTTGATTCCTTGCATTTATTTTCTGAAATTATACTCATATTTGATAATCAAACCCTCTTTATGAAAACTATTTTGAAAAAAAGTAAATTTCTTTTTCTAGTATTATTCGCAATCAGCCTTTTGGCTGCTTGCTCACTAATCAATCCAAATCAAAAAATTGTAGGTACTTACGAAATCCGTCTTGAAAATCCAAGTAAGAAAAAATCGGGCGGTGGCTTAGGCAATTTGATTGGCAATACCATTGCCAAAAATATCCTAAAAGGAGAAGCCGATTTTAGAGCCGATGGTACAGCCGATTTCAATATTGATTTGTTTGGTGTTAATTTAGGAGATGTTACAGGAGACAACATGAGTTTTGAAGTCCAAAATCCTAATACTTTAGTACTCAAAAATGATGATGGCGACCAAACTTCCTTTAAAATGACAAAAACCGACAATGGTTTTAAACTACAAAACGAAGATGCAACGTTCTATTTAAAAGAAAAGACGGAGTAAAACTCCTTGTGTTCACGTGTTCAAGTATTCACGTACGCACGTTTAAAACACTTATAAAGCATGAAAAATCATTATGATTCTATTTTTAAATCACTAAAAATAAACATGAACACGTGAATACATGTGTACATGAACACCTAATAATATGAAAGACAAAATCAAATCTAAAATATTTAATACCGTAAAGAAAAAAATCATGAGTGACAATCAAAGAAATACCCGTTCCAAACATGCCGATACCATTGTTCGCAATCATGTCATTTGGTCTATGGGAGCAGGGTTGATACCTGTACTTATTGCCGATATTTTTGCCGTAAGTGCCTTACAATTGGACATGATTCGCCAATTGTGCAAAGTCTATGATATAGATTTTGAAGAAACTAGAGGCAAAGCCATTGTAACATCCCTTACCAGCTCTACCCTTGCACGTTTGGGCGCACGTAGTTTGGTCAAACTTATACCAGGCATTGGTTCTTATTTGGGTGGTGCAACCGTTTCTGTTTTTGCAGGAGCTTCTACCTATGCCTTGGGCGAAGTATTCAAAGCGCACTTTGAATCAGGTGGAACTATCCTTGATTTTGACCCTGAAAGAGTCAAGAAATATTATGCAGAGAAATTTGAAAAAGGTAAAAAAGTAGCTACCGATTGGAAAAGCGACAAAACGGATGTCGAAGACATTGTTGAACCCGAATCAACGGAAGAACAAGTTGAAGATGTTGCGACTCCAACAACTGTTTCCAAAGAAGAGGTCACACCTCCTCCCCCACCGCCACCACCAGTTGTTGATGCCAATGACCCACTGGCTAAGTTGAAAGAGCTGGCTGAACTCAAAAATGCAGGTGTCATCACAGAAGCAGAATTTACTAAAATGAAAAAGAAACTCATTGATGAGTTTTAGTCTAAAAAAATATAGTTGATTAAATGGTCAAAGGTATTCGAGCAATGCTCGAATACCTTTTTTTCTATAAAAGTATAAATATGAAAACTCCTCTACTTCTATTTGCTTTTCTCTTCTCAACATTCTTTTGCAAAGCTCAAAATGATACCATTCCATTCGTATTGACCAATGCCAATAATATAAAAATACAAGCCATTATTAATGATATTGATACCCTTGAACTAATGCTCCATACGGCCGCAAATGAAGTAAGTCTCATCGAAGCTGCTGTATCTGAGTGTAAAAGTATCAATTGGAACTCCACCGAAGCATCCAAAAGCTGGGGCGGCAATTCTTCTTCAAGAAGAAGCCTCAACAATTCACTCAAAATTGGAAATATTGAGCGAGATTCGCTTGATATCTGGGAAAGTAAAAACTCTGGTCCTAATACTGATGGAAAATTTGGTCTTAATTTTTTTGGAAAAAAAATCATCGAAATCAACTACGACCAATCTATTTTGGTCTTGCATCCATCTCTACCCAAAAACTTATCCGATTACGAAAAAGTAAAAACTAACGCTCAACATGGAATGCTCTTTATTGCATGTGATATTGAAGTAAATGATACGAGCTACAACCATCAATACCTTATGCACTCAGGATTTAGTGGGGCTATTTTATTTGATGATGAGTTTGCTGCACAAAGCAACTTGAGCCAAGTTTTAGAAATTATTGATTCCAAAGAATTAAGAGACTCTTATGACAATGTCCTCAAAATGAATACTTCTATCCTTCCTATGCTCAAAATTGGTTCTCAAAAATTTCAAAACCTAGAAGTTGGTTTTTTTGAAGGTAAAATTGGTCGTCAACGTATGAGCGTTTTCGGAGGAGGTTTATTAAAACGATTCAATCTTTTGCTTGAACTGGAAAATGGAAATCTGTACATACAAGCTAACCAAAATACTATAAACTAAGTGACTATACGATAAAGCGATGCGCACTCCAAAAATACCTTTTTTTCTTTATTCCCAATTATTTTTATAATTTTGAATAAGAACCCATCGTTTTAATACCGTTCTTAAAACCCACACCCGATTACACATCGGTTAGCTTCACACACTCCCAGCTACTACATATCTCTATTTAATCAAAACTTAAAATCTGTTTTATGATAAAAACACTTTTACACACAATTCTTGGGGTATGTTTTCTTTGTACATTTGGAACAAATACCTATGCTCAAAAAGCAATTCTAAAAGGCAAAATTACCGATAAAAATACGGGCGAAGCCCTTATTGCTGCCACTATTTCTATTGGCGAATCAGGTACGACTTCTGATTATGATGGCAATTTTCAAGTCGAATTAGAAGCAGGAGATTATACTTTAGAAAGTAGTTATATTGGTTACGAAAGTCAAAAAATACAAGTAAACCTCGAAAATGGAACAACTCAAACCCTCAATATACAGCTTAGTGAAAGCGCAACGCTTTTGCAAACCGCAACCGTATCAAGTGGTCGCTACGAAAAACCTTTGGGCGAGGCTACTGTTTCGCTTGATGTTATCAAACCGAGTTTGATAGAAAGCAATAATTCTACCTCTGTTGACAATATTTTAAATAAAATTCCAGGAGTTAATATCATTGATGGACAAGCCAATATTCGAGGCGGTTCGGGCTATTCCTATGGTGCAGGCAGCCGTGTGATGTTGTTGATTGACGATATTCCTGCACTCCAAGCCGACGCAGGTCGCCCCAATTGGAACGACATCCCCGTCGAAAATATTGAACAAATTGAAGTCATCAAAGGCGCAGCTTCTGCACTCTATGGTTCGGCGGCACTGAACGGCATTGTGAATGTGCGTACGGCTTATGCCAAATCCGACCCTGTGACCAAAGCCTCCGTTTTTTATACCTCTTATTCCAAACCCAAAGACGAAAACAAACATTGGTGGCGTGATACCACTTATACGCCATTTGCTGTAGGAGCTAGTTTTGCGCATCGTCAAAAATTTGGAAAACTTGATTTTGTAAGTAGTGCCTATTATTTGTATGAAGATAGTTGGAACAAAGAAACCTGGGATCGTTATGGTCGGGCGACACTCGGCTTGCGCTATCGCGCAAGCGATAGACTTAATTTTGGCTTCAATGGCATTGTCAATACAGGCAACAATAGTAGTTTTTTCTACTGGGCCGATAGCGAAGCCAATGCACTAATTGGCAACGACGGTTCGTTTTCCAAAAATAAATTACTGCGTTTCAATATTGATCCATTTGTCACCTATTTTGATGAAAAAGGAAATCGTCATAAGTTGCTGAGTCGTATTTATCGAGTGGACAACGAAGCACAAAACAATCAAGGCAATCAGTCTAGTCTTTTTTATGGCGAGTACCAATACCAACGCAAATGGGAAGAAATAGGTCTCGTGCTAACAACGGGTATTTTGGCTTCTAATACCAACATTTCTGCTCAACTCTATGGCGACCTTGACTTGACCAATCAAAACGCTGCGGCTTATGTTCAAGTCGAAAAAAAGTTTTTCGATAAACTCAATATTGGTGCAGGTATGCGTTATGAATACAACAATACCAAAGTGCCCGATGATATTTTGAGTCTTATTGAAAATGATACCCTTATCGAAAATGATATTTTGAGTGAAGGCAAACCTATTTTTAGACTAGGAGCAAACTATCAAATTTCGGATTATACTTATCTGCGTGCCTCTTGGGGGCAAGGCTACCGTTTTCCAACGATAGCCGAGAAATTTATCAATACCGACATTGGTTTTCCGCTTCGTCCCAACTACAATTTGAAGTCAGAAACGGGTTGGAGTACCGAAATTGGTATCAAACAAGGATTTAGAATTTCTAATTGGGAAGGTTTTGTAGATGTAGCTGCTTATTGGTCGCAGTATTTTGATATGATGGAATTTACCTTCTTTTTTAATGCTTTAGACGACTTTGGTTTTCGCTCCGAAAACATTGGCAATACCGACATCAAAGGAATGGATTTTAGTGTAATGGGACAAGGAGAACTCTTTGGCTGTCCGACAACTTTGATTGCAGGTTATACTTATGTTGACCCAAAATTTCAGGAATTTGATGCAGATTATGACACCAATATCCCTGACAATGAATTAACTCCTGCCCAATTGAACAATGAAAATTCATCCGCAGATTTTAATATTTTAAAATATCGGTTTAAGCACACTTGGAAATTTGATGTCGAAAGTCGAATTGGCCCTATGTCTATTGCTGTGGCAGGCTTTTACAACAGCCACATGGAGGCTGTTGATGCACTTTTTGATACCGTCATACCAGGATTAACCGAATATCGAGCAGCAAATAATCAAGGGTCAACTGTTTTTGATGTACGTTTGGCCTACCATTTTGGAGAAAAAAATAAACTTTCTTTCTTAGCCAAAAATATCTTCAACGAAGAATATACTTTACGACCTGCTTTGATCGAAGCACCTCGCAATTTTACGTTGAAGTTTGAAAAGAC
>JAHDEQ010000248.1 GCA_020628755.1 Saprospiraceae bacterium | reverse complement strand
GCCTGCGCAGGCAGGTGCCGTGTTCCGTTCAAAATAAAAGAGAGAACGACCGCAGAAAGTGAACGATTTTAGATTTGAATAGAAGTATTTTCACGGGAAAAGTCAAAGAACCTTATCAAAATAATGTTCCGATGTGTTTGAGTGTTTATGTGCCTCTGAAACATAAACACTCAAACACATAGAAACTTAAACACTACGCACGCTCATTTTTATTCCTTCTTTAGGTCGAAGTGTAACCATTGGTTGCAATTCGATTTTCTGATTTTTGACCATTTCAAAATCGTATTTTTGAATAAGGTGTACCAAAATCATTTGCATTTCCATCATTGCAAAATTGTTTCCGATACACAATCTTGGCCCACCTCCAAAAGGTAAAAAAGAATAAGGATGTCTTTCCTTTTTGCGTGCTTTGGCAAAGCGTTCAGGTTTAAATTTTTTTGGTTCATCCCACAAATCATTGGAGTGATGCAAGCCATAAAAAAACGCAACTACCATATCACCTTTTTTTATGGAGTAGCCATTTACTTCATCATCTTCAAGTGCAACTCTATCGGTAATCCAAGCAGGCGGATAAAGTCGCATAGATTCATTGATGACTTGGGTCGTATATTCTAACTGCCGAAGGTTTTCAAAAGTGGGTTTGCCATCCCCTAAAACTCCGTCAAATTCCTTCCGTAGTTTTTCGACCACTTCTGGATGTTGTTGTAAAAGGTAAAAAATCCATGCGATAGCATTGGCTGTCGTTTCGTGGCCAGCCACAAACAAAATAAGAGCCTCATCAACTAATTGTTGGTCGGTCATACCTTCATTAGTGTCTTCGTATCGAACCGAAAGTAGCATATCCAACAGATCGTCATTGCTTTGGCCAGAAGCACGTCTTTTTTCGATAAGTGATTTGATAATGTCTGCACTTTCTTGGCCCATTTTTTTGTGTTTGGTCACTTGTCCTGTTAAATGAAACCAAGGTTTTTTGAAGGGCAAACGAATTTGTTGGATGATAAATTCTTGTAGCGTTGTAATATTATCCGCCAAGGTATTCATCGTATTTTCTTCGATTTGTGAACCGAACAAAGATTTTGCAACGACTTTAAAGGCCAATTCCATACCGACTTCGTTGATGTCAAAGACGGTTTTATTTTGAGCCTTTTGCTCAAAATGAGCGCAGGACTTTTCAATTTCTGCTTGCATAATTTCAACCAAAGCCGCCAACTTCTGCCGATGAAAACCAGGTTGAATCAAACGCCTTTGGCGTAACCAATAGTCGCCATCGCTTGTCAATAAACCCAAACCGACATAGCCTGCCAACAAGTCGGTTTGTATATGAGATTTGGGATAGTTTTTATTTTTCTTTTGTAAAATATGCTGTATAAAATCAGGATTAGATGATACAATTCCTCTGTCCATTCCTCCCATATATAGCATATAAGTGTCCCCAAATTCGGCATTGTACTCCTCGAAATAAGGAATTGGATTTTGTACCATTTTAAACATTCGTTTCAATATGCGAAGGCGAGGTACAACGGGTAAGGCTTTCATAGGAAATGATTTATTTATCAAAAATTCCAGTCGGATGACCATCTAAACTGATGGTGTTTTTTTCTTTCCAATAATCTTGTATTCCTTCTTTGCCTTTCTTCTCTGCCCAATCCTTGAGGATAGTACGCTCTTCTTTAAACTCCATCAATGGCACAGCAAAACCACAAGAAGTTTGTACCATTTCGATGTGCATATCAAAAATCTGTCTTGCACCTGTATTGGCTGGAAAGTGCTTGATGTATGCTTCAAATTCTTTATCTCTTGGATGGTAGATTTTGGCACTTCCATACAAACGCAAAATCAAAGGATTTCCTTCAAAAGCACACATCATAATGGTCATACGATTGCTTTCGAGTAGTTGTGCGGCAGTCTCGTTTCCGCTCCCCGTAAGGTTGAGCCAAATCAATTGATTTTCGTTGAGCACACGGAGTGAGTCCATGCCTTTGGGCGAAAGGTTGATTCGTCCTTCTTTCATAGCAGTAGCCACGAAAAAGATTTTTTGCTCTGCTATAAAGTCTTGAAGTTTAGCATTGAGCGCATCCATTTTTTTTGCCATAGGGGTAGTTTTTTTTTAATCTTTATCGATGATAATTTTTTGCATAGTTTTACTATCAGGCGATTCTAAATAAATAAGATACAAACCACTCGTCAAATTGTTAGGTAATTCAATAACAGAATGTTTTCCTTTCAGGTTTTGATTGTCATAAATTTGTTGCCCTTGTGCATTGAAAATGTACAAGTGTGTGTCGGCCAAATCTTGTGTCGTATTTATACTAAAATTACCATTATTAGGATTTGGATAAATGTTTACTTGATGTTTAACATCATTAAAAAGCAATTCTTCTTTATTGTTTTGGTAGAATGAATTTTCACTGGTATTAAATTGGTCAGTCGAGTCAAAATCTGGAATGACAAGAGATTGCACTTCTATATCTTCAATCACATAGGTACAATCATTGGCATCAGAGATGGTAACACTATAAAAACCTGCACTGAGGTTGTAAATGGTTGAAGAAACAGCTCCCGTACTCCAAGTGTGTGTATAAGGTGGTGTTCCGCCACCACCTTGTACGACGATTAAGCCATTGGAATTAGTTCCAGTTTCATTGGTAACAATAAGTGTTTTTTCTCGCAATTCGTCAGGAAATTCGATATTTTCAATACTTTCTTCCCAAGTACAGCCCAAACTATCGGTAATCATAACAGTGTAAGTATCTTCATTTGCATAATTGATGCTCGATTCGCTTGTACCATTGCTCCAATTGAGACTAAAAGGAGGATTCGTTCCCGAAACTTGGCTTTGAACCTCGATAATATCATCGTGGCACAAGGGTGTTTCATGGGTAAAATTGAATTGCAATTCATCAGCTTCTACTTGTATCAATTGTTGGTCGGTGCAACCGATATTGTCTCGAACAATAAGCGAATAATAGCCAGGTTCAGTGACTTCGATATTGGCTTGGGTCGAAATAAAAACGCCCATAGCTCCCGTCCATTGATAAGTCAAATCGCTAATTCCAGAAGAGTTTGTTCCATCTAAAGCGACTGTAGTATTAATGCAATTGAGAATACCCGAACTGCTGATTGAAGCAATTGGAGCATCTAAATTATTGACTGTAATAGAAACAGTATCACTGGTGCTACAACCTGAAGCTGTATCTTGTAAATGAAAAACGTATTCTCCTGCTTGTGTAATTTCCAAATCCAAAGTTTCAGCGTTTGGAATTGTATCGCCATTGACAGACCAAAAATAGGAAAGATTGGTATTGTTTTCATCAATAGTAGCTTCTATATTCAAAGGAAAAATTGGCTCTGAATTGCAATCAATATCGAAATTTTGGTCTTCTGAAAGCAATAGTTGTGGTAAATCGAGTTGACACTCGATTTCAAAAGACTGAGTAGCGGTACAACCATTGTTGATATTGGTAAGTGTAACTTGATACAATCCACAATCACTTGTAGTGAAGGTATTATTCGTTCCTACGGTAGCTCCATTTTGGTTTATCCAATCATAATCTACATTGCTATCATTGCTTACTGCTTCGAGTTCGACGCTAGGATTTTCGCAATCAATTGATTCAAGACCTACAATTTCAAAAACGGGATCGATTATATCTTGGGTGATTGTAGTTGTCGCCTGAGCAGTACAAGCATTATTGGTATTTGTTGCAACCACATTGTATAAACCTGGTTCTTCTACTAGAATAGTTGCTTGGTCTGAAATCGCTTCGCCATCTTCATTGTACCAAATATATGAAACTGCTGTGCCATTGCTACTAGCTGTTAGGTTGATTTGAAGTTGATTGCAATCCAATACTGTAGTATTTGAGTTGATTTCAATATTGGGTATATCATCTTCGATTGAAAATTCTAATTCTTCAATAAGAGTACAATTATTATTATCCGTAATGGTAAGCGAATAATTTGTTTCTGTAATGTTTTCTAATTGAGCTTGACTTGAACCGTCTGACCATGCGTACGTGTAAGGCGGTGTACCGCCTTGCACCGTTATTTCATAATCGAGCGGGTCGCCAGTACAAGTAAGCGTTTGATTAATATAAGTAATCGTACTTGTCAACTCCGAGGCTTGGTTTATTTCAATGCTTTGTGTAGCGATGCAAGCATTACTATCTGTAATGCTCAGGGTATAGCTTCCTGCTGCAATATTTTCTAAACTCGTTGTCGTATTGCCGTTAGACCATAAATATTGATAAGGTGCTGTTCCAGATATAATTTCCGATTCTATACTTCCTGTGGATTCTCCAAAACACAAGATTTGGCTGGTATTATTTAATGTGAAGTTCAACTCTTCTGCTTGACTTATTTCAAAAGATTGTGTGGTTGAACATCCATTGGCATTGTCTGTTACAACTACGATGTAAGTGCCTACTTGATTAACGATCGGCGCATTTGTATTGCCACCTTGTATGATTCCAGCACCTTCCCATTGGTAAGTATAATTATTCACACTTCCTGTAGTTGGAACAATAGTTAAGGCTTGTTCTGTATTGGAACAAGACAATTGATTAGAACCCTCTATCGTGAAGCTAGGAGCATTAATGTCTTGCTCTACGACGACACTATCTTGTGATGAACAGCCTGTCGCACTATTTACGGTTAGTGTATAAGTACCAGCACTATTGATTTCGGGGGTAAGTGTATTGCCTCCACTTGCAATAAAGCCATCATTGGTATTCCATTGATAAATTTCATTGGGCGAAGAATTAGTACCATCTAAAGTGAGGCTTTCGGTACTACAACTTAGGAGCATATCTGGTCCAGCATTTGCGATAGGAGGCGGACAAGTTTGAGTGATGGTTTGAATGTGTGCCAAAAGATTGCCACAATTATCGGCACCTTCCCAAAGGTAGGTGATTTGGCCTTCGCAACCATTTTCTTCTAGGATCATATTCCCTTCAATAGAACCAATGATTTCACAATCAGGATCGTTATTTGAAAATTGTAAGGGTTCTAAAGGAGGCAAAGCATCATCACAAGCGATGGTCATATCAATAGGGAGATTAACGAAAGATGCAGGCGATGTAGGGCCTACTGTCAAAACTTGTGTATGTGAAAGGAAATTACCACAATTGTCGTTTCCTTCCCAAGTGCGAACAATCGTTCCGCCATTGCAACCATTAAGATTATTGACTTCTGTGCCAGCAATACTTCCTGAAGTTTTCGGACAGTAATTTGAACTATAGGTTAAATCTTGTAATGGTGGTATAGCCGAGCAAGTAATGGTTTGGTCTGCTGGCAAATCATTAAATGTGGCAGCCATAGCTGGAGCAACAGTTATCGTTTGCATATGAACGATAGGATTACCACAATTGTCAACACCATCCCAAATAAATTCAATTGAACCGCCCAAACAAGGATCATAAATTCCTTGTTGGAAACCTGAAACAACTCCTGTATTTTGGCATGATCCTGTCATTCCATTATCATAAATTAAATCGATAAAGGGAGGGAATTGCTCTCCACAGTTTAAGGCAAGATCAGTAGGGGAATTTATATAAGAAGCAGGAGGCGCAGGGGTAATTGTTATCGTTTGCGTATGTAAAAGCGGAGTTCCACAAGCATCTTG
>JAHDEQ010000247.1 GCA_020628755.1 Saprospiraceae bacterium | reverse complement strand
TAAAATTTTAGAAATCTCAAACCCATCAAATGACATTAAGTACACTGTGTAAAAAATAATTGTAAGTTTTCGTAACCGCTGACTTTAGTTGGCATGTTCAAAAAGTCAATAGAATTGACTTCTACAGGATTCAGCCCATTGAAATGGGCGAATACAAAGATTATTTAAAAAAACGTAGGGGCTGCTTTAGTTGCCATCCTAGATTTTCAGCGACTAAAGTCGCTGTTACGGACAATTTTAAATTTAAACTGATTTTCGTTCCACGGTATTTAGTAGTTTGATGGATATAATTTACACACATGAAAAATTCAATTTTAACCATTGCTTTTTTATTCTTTTATTCTTTTGCTTTTACGCAAAACATTGACTTAACACCTGCTTTGCCAGGCCCTCAGTTTTATGGTGCCGATGTAGGTGATGTCATGCTGGCCGACTTGGACAATGACGGTGACAATGATTTTATTTCCATTGGCGCAGGAACAAGTGCAGGGACGCTCACAACAGTATTTCATAATGATGGTTTGGGTAATTTTACTGAATTGATAGGAGATCCTTTTATCAACGTTCGGAGTGGCGTGATTGAATTGGGCGATGTCAATGGCGATGGATTTTTAGATATATATATTCAAGCATCAACAAATGGTGGTACGAAAACGGCAAATCTTTATATCAACGATGGAACAGGCAACTTTACTTTACCTACTGGCCAGCCTTTCGGAGAACGAAGTAGTGGTGATGCTGCTTTTGGAGATGTTGATGGTGATGGCGACCTAGACCTTATCGCAACAGGTATAATGAATTTTTTTACAGACGATCCGTTTACAACTTTATTTATCAATGACGGAAATGGAAATTTTACAGAACTGATGAGTACTCCTTTTGAAATTGTAAATTCAAGTTCGGTTGAGTTTTTTGATGCTGAGGGAGATGGCGATTTGGACGTAATTTTACTGGGAGAGAATTTAAGCGGAAATCATTCCACGACCTTTTATCAAAATGATGGCCTTGGGAATTTTACTCAAATCGGCGATTCATTTACCGATTTTTCTGGTGGACAAATAGCAATTGGCGATGCTGATAATGATGGCGATTTAGATGTTTTGATGTCAGGAACGACGAGTGTAGATAATGAGACGCATCTTTATGTCAATGATGGTTCTGGTGCTTACACTTTGAGTACAACAACTAACCTTCCTGGCGCAATTGCTGGAGAAAGCAAATTTGCAGATTTTGACAATGATGGTGACCTCGATGTGATGATAAGTGGCGTTTCAACAGATGTCATTGCGGATATTTATGAAAATACAGGTGGCAATAACTTCATGTTAGCAGATAAACTAGGTCGTGCTTATCTTTCTTGCTTTGCTATTGGTGATATAGATGGCGATACCGATTTGGATGCCATTATCGGAGGAACATCTTTTACCTCGCCTTCTCGTGATAGCAAAACTTATTTGAATACTCTAATCAATGATGCAGAATTACTCCTTGATTTTGATTGTATGACCTTGACACATAATTCCTTTTCTAATCCTTTTGTTATCGAAGGTGGTATTAGTGATTATACAGTAGAAATTTTGGATGCTTCTGAAAATGTTATCCAAGCCATAACTCCGACAACCAGTAAAGTATCTATTGATACTTCAACGCTTCCCGCAGGTTTACATTTTGTGCGAGTGGTCAATACTTCCAATGGAATGGTTTCTTTTCAACATATTATAAAAGAATAGCTTTTTGAAGCTAGAAAATGACTGCGTGCATTCCAAATGGTTGCTCCATTATCTCTGTGTTTTGTGAACTTTGTGGTGAATAGAGCAAAATTGATTATGCGACAATTTGGGATGCACTCTTTTGACTTTATTTCAATATCTCCAAGGCATTTTTGCCATTAAGATAATTTTCCTTCTTTGACAAAATCCGTGTTCCGTTCAAAATAAAAGAGAGAACGACCGTAGGAAGAGAACGCCTGCCCCGCAGAACTCGTGGATTTTAGAATTGAATGGGAATTTTTTTACGGAAAAAGTCAAAGAACTATAATTTTACGCTTAAGGGTATTTTTCCCAAAATAATTAAAAGGACTTTACATCATGCGAATCTTAATCAGCACACTACTTTTAGTAGCGCTATCATTTAGTGCTACGGCACAATTTAACAAACCACCAAAAGACATTATCGAACGAGCACCCAAATGGGCGCAACTAATGTATGCAGATAATCCCAATTTTTTTGAAATCGAACAAGCATTTAGAGCATATTACAAAGACAAAGAAGTCAAGAAAAATATGCATACTCGAAATTATAAGTTTTTTAGAAGACTTGTTAAACATAGAATCCAAAACGATGGGAGCATAGCCCCCAAAAGTCATCCTAATTATCAAGCAGCACTCAAAAAAAAACAAACAAGAAGTAGCGAAGCTACGACTGTTGCTGGCAATTGGTCGCTCATTGGACCAATAGAGAGTAAGTCTGCTCAAGGCAATCCATCCAGTAATCAAACTTGTGTTTATACGATAGACCAATCTTTGAGCAATTCCAATATTTTGTATTGTGGAACACAGCCTGGAGAGGTTTACAAAAGCACAGACGGAGGAGATAATTGGGTCAATGTGAGCATGGATTTAGTTCTTCCTTTTGGAGAAGCAGTCACTTCTGTTGTGGTGCATCCAACCAATCCCAATACCGTTTATTTTAGCGTCCAAGATATGATTTATCAAACAACTAACGGAGGTACAACTTGGAGTCAAATTAGTAGTATTAATACAGGGGGAAGTATTGAGAAAATTTTGATTCACCCAACGCAAACAAACACGATGTTTGTTGCTGGTTCTGGAGGTCTATTTCGTTCAAACAATGGAGGAGCAAACTGGACTACGGTATTTTCTGATTTTACATTTGATATCGAAGTCAATACCACTTCTGATAATATCATTTATGCCCTCAAAAGAAATGATGCTCAAAATCTACCTGAATTTTTAAGCTCTACGGATTTCGGTCAAAATTTTACTGTTCAAACGAATGGTTGGTATAATTCTACTGACTCTGCTAGAGAGTTTGAAATAGGAAGAATTGCTGTAAGCCCCGCAAACTCTAATCGAGTTTACGCACTACTTTACGGACAAGCAAAAGATGGGGATTATGGATATATTGGTGTTTATAGAAGTAACGACGGAGGAAGTTCTTGGACATTGCCCAATGGACCATCTGGTGGGCCTTACACTGCTAGCCATCCTAACCTAGCCTCCCTAGACGGACTAGGTGAAACGCCCGATAACATAGTTGCGGATGCCTCTTTTTGTGCTTTAGCAGTAGATGCTAATGATGCCGATAAACTATTGATAGGTGGACTCAACCTTTGGCGTTCTGACGATGGAGGTGCTACTTTTGAAGCTCTTGGAGGCTATATAGATGGACCTTTTAATGATGAAGTGAATACCAGCGGAATTCATGTTGATCAGCAAGAATACAAAGTTTTTGGCAATACCACTTGGTTAACTACCGATGGCGGAATTTACAAATCAACTGATTTCTTTTCAACTTCCAATTTCGAGAAAAAAAATAAAGGCGTTCATAGTACCGACTTTTGGGGCTTTGGTAGCGGATGGAATCAAGATATTTTGGTAGCAGGAGTTTACCACAATGGAGTGATGGCTTATAACGAATCTTACGGAGCAGGAATTTACTTGGACTTAGAAAATGGAGCTGGTGAACCATCTACGGGTTATGTAAATCCTGGTCAAAACAATTTGGTCTATGCTACAGATATTGGAGGAGTAGTTATTCCAGATGTAATCGGCCCAACGACTTTCTTTTCAGATGAATTTATTCCAAACGAATCCTATAATCCTATTGATGAAGGCTATAGTGATTTTGTCTTTCATCCCAATTGCTATTCTATCGCCTATGCAGGATTCTTAAATGATTTGTGGAAAACGACAGATAAAGGTCAAACTTTTCAAAAAATTCAGACTTTTGGAACGGTTGAAGAAAATTTCATTACTTCCATTCATATTTCTAGGAAAGACCCCAATATGATGTATTTGATGCAACGCTTACAGGCGAGCAATAAGAGCAAAATGTGGAAATCAACAGATGCTGGTGTCAATTGGAGCGAAATTACAACGATTCCATCCAACTTATTTGGATTTACGATGCTGCAAGTTGATCCTTATGACCCTACCAAAATCTGGTTGGCTTCTAGTTCTTTAGGAAGTCCATCTTTGGTTTTTAAATCAGAAGATAGTGGTACAACTTGGACAAATATCACTTCTCCTACCATCGCAGATGAATTTGCGATGACGCTTGACTACATTCCTGGAACCAGTGGCGGAATTTATCTAGGAACGAATCTCGGTATTTACTACAAAAATGACAACATGGCCAATTGGCTAGATTTTTCAGATGGATTGCCAGAAGTTGCCGCTACTCGAAAATCAAGGCCATTTTATAGAGATAATCAATTACGACTTTCGTCGCAAAAAGGAATGTGGCAAAGCGAATTACACGAGCGACCAGACCAACCCTTTGCGCAAATTATGGTCAATGATTTAGATACTTGTATGACTACAGGAGCAACTTATCGTTTTGTTGATTATTCGATACTCAAACACGATGGCGCTTCTTGGGAATGGTCATTTGAAGGTGGCACACCTTCAACGGCTTCCAATTGGTTTGCCGATGTTGTGTTCAATACGCCAGGAATGAAGCAAGTTGTACTAAAAATAACTGATGATAGAGGACTTATAGATAGAGATACGTTAAATATCAATATCAGAGCTTCTTCTCTAAACTTAAGTATAACGTTTGACCAATTTGGCGATGAAACGACTTGGGATATTAAAAATGCAGATAGCGATATTATCGCTTCTGGCGGGCCTTATATGGAAGGTTCAACTACTTATTCAGAAACCATCTCTTGTCCTGGTTCAGGTTGCTTTACTTTTACGATGTATGATAGTTTAGATGATGGTATTTGCTGTGGAGCTGGCAATGGTTCTTACACCCTCACCGATGGCAATGGAATGGTACTCGCAAGCGGAGGCGAATTTACAGATGAAATCACACATTCATTTTGTCTTTGTAAAGAGACCGATTTTATAACAGGAGCAATTCCTAGTAATACTTTTTCGGTTAATAATCTTTTGGAATCCAATGGTCAAGTGAACAATCCAGAAATGGTCAATTTCAATGCAGGCAACGAAATTGAACTACAAGCCGATTTTGAGGTTCAGGTTGGAGCGATGTTTTTGGCTCAAATTACGCCTTGTATGAGTACCATTAATTTTTTAGAGGAAGATGAAAATACCTTGAAACGCTTGGAGCAAGCAAATAAATTTGGGTTGAAATTTCATAAAAACAATTCAAATTTCGCTTTATTTGAGTTAACACTTCCTACTCAACACCAACAAGTAAGCTTTGGAGTATGGAATGCTGATGAAACGATTCAAATATTAGAGCGAGAATATAAATTTACCAATAAAGGCAAGCAGTTTTTAAGATTAGACCACGATAATCTCCCTAAAGGAGATTATCACATCAAAGTATTTTCAGACTCTTTTGAAAAAATGGTAGTGTATAAAAAAGAGTAGATGATACGAATGAAAAATTAGGTCAAAATAAACTCAGACTCTTAATTTTTTGAATTAAG
>JAHDEQ010000022.1:15886-32522 GCA_020628755.1 Saprospiraceae bacterium | reverse complement strand
ACCACACAATTGTCGCCAATTGTGACCCCATCAAGGATAGTTACTTTAGCACCAAGCCAGCAATTATTGCCTATTTTGATGCCCTGACGAGTAACACCTTGTAAGCGAATGAGCGAATTGCCTCTGTAATTATGGTTTTCGGGATGGCAACTAAGGTACTGCCCAATGATGCAATCGTCACCAATTTCGAGTCCGCCGCCGCCGCCGAGGTAGGCAAATTCGCCGATTCCAACATTGTTTCCGATACGGATATACTCGCCCAAATTATTGAAAGAAGTAGAAGCAACGATACGACTATACGCACCAATTTTGACATTATTGCCAATTTTCAATGGAGCTTTGCACAAAGCACTGATGTGTACATGGTCTTCGAGCTGTACCCATTTTCCAAATTGGATATTGGAGACATAAGACAATTTTACGCTACGACCTATAAATATTTTGTTTGGAACGACTCCTTGTAATAGTAAGCGCAGACTACGAGTTTGTTGAACTACTTTTTGTACAATTAACTCTAGTAAAATGCGCCAATTGATTTGCTGGTCAAAGCGAAAAGTCGGCGACTTTTTTTGTATGTTTTTCAGAACGATACTCTGAATCATGACAAGATAGTTTTTTGTATTTCTTTTTGAATGAAAAGGAGCGTATCCTTTTTATCAATGTTGTAAATCGGGAGGTATTGTTGCTCATAACGATTGGAAAATTCATCAAATAGTTGGCGATATTGTTTAGACAATTGGGTAATTGTCGTTGCCGAAAGTTCTTTTTTACGTTTTAAAATTTCAGTAGGGGAAGCGTATAAAAATAAATTTAGACTTGGTTTTTGTATAAAGGCATACAAGCGTTTGACCAAACGTTTGTCAACATCAATATTGGAACGCTTGGCATCCACAATAAAATCAAAATAATACCTATCATACAATACAATATAGTCCCTCAAAATGTATTTGAAATAGATATAAATTTGCCCCAACAAATAATCTATATAATAATACAAAAACCGAAAAATAGAAGCCAGTTTACTTGTATTATTGCCTTGCCGAGGAAGCCGAGTCGCTGCTTTTTGCTCTGCCTTAGCTTTACCATAACGAAAAGCACTCAAAATCGGAAATAGGGAAGGCCGATGTCTCAAAACAACTACTTTTTTGCGATATTTTTGTTCCAAAAGCTGTTTTGTCTCTGCCAAGATGGTGCTTTTGCCAGCACCATCTACACCGCTAAAGGTGATGATTTTGCCTTTGGCAGAACAGGTTTTCTTAAAGGAATCTTTGAGGTATAAAACACCATTTTTGAATCGCTGGATAAGACTATTTTGAGATTGAGACTTTAATTGTTCAAGGATTCTCTTTCGTAAAATGGGATAGTAATTTTGTACATCACCTAACTGAATACAAACCTGGTATTTGGTATTGAAATCGTGTAAAACAACGCTTTGTATAGAGCTGGGCAATTGCTCAAAATAGTGGATGTATTTTGCAGGGACACCTGCAAAATTGAGCTGATTAAATAAAACCAAATGTTCAAACAAACACGAATTGGTATAAGTTTTTACTCCATTTTTTTCGTAAGTATTTGCACAAATATAATCTCGATCCAGATAAACAATGTTTTTACGAATCAACTGAAACAAACAATCAATCTGCAAAAAACTCCCATCCTTAAAAAATAGAAAAAACTGCTGCATCGTTTCGGATGGCAATACTTGAAAAGACTCTACGCAAACGGTGTCACGAATGATAGTTTCTATAAATGGGATGGCCTTGGGAGATAGCAAAATATCCAAATCAGAAGTCTCGTCAATCGCTGTAATATCACTAGCAATGTATTTGAGCAAGGTATAATCCAATAGATGAATTTCCTTAAAAAAGTACTGGATAAATTGTTGTCGTTGATTCATGTTACTGTATTTATAAATATAGATTCCAATAACATGCCGACGGAAAAATATTGATTAACTGCCTGGTATAAATAATTTTATAGATTATTTATATTTGTTAACTGTTCTTGATTTGAAGGGTTTTTCCCATTTTGGGAAGGGATTTTTGAAGAAATATCGCTTAAAGCGGCCTTCCAAGTATCAATGAGCCAATGCGCTTGCATATGCAAATCACTTTGCTGCACATACAAAGGCAAATAATACGTCGTGATATACACCACATAAAAAGCATAGCATTTCGACCAATCTAACTTATATTTTTGAAGCATTTTTTGTGTAATAGAATGCTCTTTTAAGCTTTGTAATTTGGCTAAAATAGTTTCAAAAGAGCCTTGCTCTATCAAGATACTCGATTGAAAAATATAATGAAAAGCATCAAATAGAAGCGGCATATCCGACTTTGCCATTTCCCAGTCATACACATGGATATTGTCGGCAGTTTCATACATATTCCAGGGCGTAAAATCGCCATGTGCGAGAGCTACAGCAAACGATTTTTCAGCTTGCAGCCAAGCAATAATTTTTTGCAAATGATAAGTTATCACTTGTACTGTAGATGGACTGATGTCATTTTTGATGTTTGGATTAGACTTTAAAAATTGTATTCGATTATTAATACTTTCCCAAACAGATAGTTCAGTGATTTTTTTAGAATGTATCGTTTTAGAATACAACTCTTCCAATGCTCGAAGATGTACCTTGTTAAATCCTGTGTTTTTGGAGGAGTGATCAGGTTTAACATTACTTTGACATAAATGATTTTTGGGACTTGTTATTTTAGGAAAATTCAGATGTTGTAAGTCTAAATCTTGTAGAAGGTTTAGATTTTTTTGCTCTTGTAAGACTAATTGTTTGGCCTTCTTGGTCAGTGGAATTTTTACAAAATGCGAACAACTGTTTTTTTGAAAAAGAGCCATCACTGCTTTTCGGTCTTTGCCAACTGTACCCGTAAAGATAGCATAGTCGTCAATCGGTTTTTTGTCAAAAAACCGATGCACCCTTGTTTCAACACCTTGCACCCAAAATGTACCATTCGCCAAGTATTTTGAAATTCCTAAACGGAAAACCAATCGAGTCATCTTTTTATAGCATTCAGCTTTCCAACCCGTGTTATTGTATAAGGCCAAGTGTGCAGGCGAAGCGTTGGATGCAGGAAAAATCCAACGCATACTTTTATCAGGATTATTTATATAGTGAAAAGGAATACCTTTTTCAAAATTAAAATTGATGATACCTAATAGATTTTCGGCTTCCATCGAAAGCTCGCTTTGCGAAAAGTTGAACACACAAAACCCTTGGTCTTTATGCTCTGCCATTTGTTGTTGTAAAGTAGGCAAATCTGAAAAAACGAACATCGAAACAAGCGGTTCTTGTATCACCTGATTTGGATCAAAAACAATGACATTTTCATCACAATCGAAAAATAAATGTTGTAAAATAGAAAGGTCATTCAGATTCATAATTCTAAAAATTTATGCTTTTTTGATAGGATCGGCGCAGTTTGTATACTGCGATGTTATATGCTTTCTTTTTTTAAGTGAAATTTGCCCTGTACCATATAATTTTTTTTTCAAAACCACTTTCTCCTTTATACCAATAATAAAAAGGAGAATTAACAAATGATAAAACAAAATCCCATAATTGGCTTCGCCAAATATGCCAAACTCCGTCAAGGAATTAATAAAAATAGGGACAAACAGCGCAATGAAAAATTGCTTTTTATAGCTGTTTTGGCTTGTCAAAAAAGCATAAAACAAAGCCAACATTTGAAAGAAAACTATAAATGCGCCCACCAATCCCAAATTGATGAGGACTTGTACAAAGGTATTGTGCGTCATAGAGGCGGCGTAAGCATGAATGCTATCAAATTTATCCGTAAAAGGGGAGGGACTGATACTCATAAAACCATAACCAAAAATCGGACGTTCAGGAAAACCAAAAGTGATAAGGTCTGACCAAAAAGGTAGTCGCCCCGTCATACTCATCACCTCGCCAATATCGCCTTCTTTGACAATGATTTCACTCACCAAAATAGGCAAGACAAAAACAGCTCCAATGACAGTTGCCAACTGCAATTTTCGATTGTTCGATTTGAAAATAAACCAAGCCGTTACCAATAAAAAACCTCCCAAAGATGAGCGAGATTGCGTCAACAACAGTACACCAATATTGAGCAAGAGGAAAACAATATTCCATTTTTTGGAAGCTCCTTTGACCAATTCCATATAACACATGGCAGCTCCAATCGAAGCCAGCATTCCCAACTCATTGGGATTAATGATAAAACCGCCCAAACGGGAAACTGCTCCGCCATGTGTATCTCTAAAAAAAGTAGAAGGGTCGGTATATAATCCCCACAAAAAACCAACTGAAATAAGGCTAATCGCAATGGATAAGATTTTGCTCAAATCAATATAGCCATCGCTTTTATGATGACAAAACACATACAGATGAAAAAAGAAATAGGCAAAAACAATGGACTCCAACAACATCATTAATTGCAAAACAGTAAATCCCATATTGGTTGACCATAGAATAGAGGCAAAACCCAACAAAGCATAAGCCAAATACAAAAGGCCTGAACTTGCATTTTGATAGACAAATTGCAAATGCCGATTACGAGCCACCATAGTCCACAACAAAGCAATCGAAAAGCCCGTCATCAAAAAGCGAATCCCAATTTTGACCACTCTTGTCACTCCAACCGAATCAGGAAACAATGTAAAGTAGCTACTGATACGTAGTAGCATGATGAAAACCAAAATGGCGAGTAGCCAATTATTTATTTTTGTGTTTGAAGGCATTTATTTTTTTTTGACAAATAGATTTTTAGAAGTTGCAAAGCAATTGTTTTCCAACTGAATTCTTCTTTTACCATATCTTGGGCAGCTTGTCCGATTGGAGCAAGTTCGCCGTTTTGGTGCAATTGCTGGGCGTAGCCCATCATATTGGCAATTGCTTTGGGTGTATTTTCGGCAAGTGGCAAACCCGACCGATGAGTTCTAAAATAACTATTGATATTGGTTGCCTCGCTCGTAATACAAGGCTTGGCCAATGCTGCCGCTTCAAGGACTGCGGTCGGAAAACCTTCCATACGAGAGGTATGCAAAAACACATCAAATTGGTTGATAAGTTCAAACTTTTCCTTTCCAAATTTTGCACCATGAAAAGTTACAAGCTGGTCAATTCCAAGTTTTTTGCTCAATTGCTCCAACTCCATGCGTTCATCACTATCACCAATCAATTCCAAACGAGCCGAATATCCTTGCTCAATATGCAATTTGAAAGCATGTAAAGTCAAATCCAAACCTTTGTGAAAAATCGCCAAACGACCACAAAAACCAAAAACCAATTCCTTTGGATTGTAGTTCTTTGCAGGTAAATAAGGGATACTATTAAAATCTTGACCATTTGGAATAAGACAAACATTATTAGTTTCTATCAATGTTTGGAGGTAGCTTTTTTCTTGTTCGCCCAAAAGCTGAACCGCTTTTGCTTGTCGAATAATAAAGGACTCTAAAAACCTAAAATAGATTTTTTTTAAGGTCTTATTTTTTGACATCGCTCCTTCGGTTAGTGCGCCATGAGGTGTATAAACAAAGGGAATATTTTTTTGCTCTAGCAAACGAGCGATTCTATAAAATTGTGGTATAAACGAACCGTGTATATGGACTATATTGTTGGAGGATAAACCTTGAATCGCTTGTTTGAGCGAAGCACTCAAGCAAAAAGGATTGCGGTATTGTTGAAACAAGACCGTTTTGAAATTGCGTTCAGGATAGTTGTGTTCCAAAGTATTGGCAATGCCCCACAACTCCACATTATAAGCCAAGTTGGTTTGAGTAGTGGCCAATTGATACGCCACTTTATTGACTCCATTCATGCGTTCGGGGTTCCCCTTTCCCAAAACTAAGTGTATAATTTTCATAAACTAGGATTAGTAGCATAACCTTTAGGTTGTGCTATATTTGGTTTAAAAGGGAGTCTTGTTTTATAATAATTCCAACAAAAAATCAAATAAGTCACACAAGTAATTAATTGTGTCAAGACCAAACCAGCCAAGACACCTCCAATACGCCATTGTTCAACCAATGGCGTAGCTGCACCAAAACTAAAAAGGGTACTCAACACATAAGCAATAAAAAGCGGATGCGTTTTTTCAATCGTTCGTAAAACAAACTGTAAGGGGAGTGCCACAAAAACCAAGCAATACAATCCACAATACACCCAAACGATATAACTGTAATCCATGTATTTTATACCATACAATCCTTTCAAAATATAAGGAGCTGCTAGTGCGATACTGAGCAATAGCAAGGCAATAAGGCCGCTTATTTTCAAAAAGTTTTTTTTCAAATATTGAAGCATCTTTGGCCAGCTTCCAAGAGCATATTGTTGTGCCATTTGGATGGGAACACTATTTTCAATTGTCAAAAAGAAAATATGCAAAACACCCATAATATTTTGAACCATACGTATCGCTCCTAGTGCGACGGGGCCAATTACAACTGCTCCAACTATCAAAAAATAATTGCCCGAAAACCATTGCAGAATTGCCGTACCAATAAGCCATTTAGAGTAGCTCCATTGTTTGCGAAAATGCTGTATAAATAGATGCTTTGGTGTCTTAAAAAAAGGAATAAAGGAAGGAGCAAAAACAAGCGCAAGCATATTGGCAGCCAATATGCTATACAATACATTTTGCAAGGTCAACACCTTCAAAAATCCTAGTATTCCAATAGCAATCAATTGTCCTATATATAATAGTGTATCAATTCCCAAAGTCACAACTATTTTATCCTGAAGAAAAAAGGTCTTTCTAAAAAAATCATGCAACAATTGGCAAGCCACAATTCCCGTCAAGACGGGGATAAAAGCAAGAGAGATTATCTGACTATTGAAATAGGATTCTATTAAATAAAAGACAGCTCCTATAACCAAAGCCAGCAAAGCCAATAGGCTTTGCATACCCAACAAGCTGTTGATATACTGTTGTTGAGCAATCTTATTCATTTTTGGTGCAAGCGAGAGTAAAGGTTTGCTGATAAAAGCATGATTGATACTTAAACCAAATAAAACGGCCATCCACAACAAAGCATAGGTTCCATAACTCTCCAAATCTAAGAGTCGAACCAAAAGCACGCCCAATAAAAAATTGCTACCACTCACTACGGTTTGATCTGCCAAGAGCCAGAGCTTTTTATTATTGATATGTTGGAATATTTTTGCCATTATTATTTTAATAGTGTTCCTTAAGCTACTTGCGGTTTTTTAAAAATAGACTTTTGCCACCAAGGCTGTTTCTTATTGGCCGTCGCATAATAATTGGATAATCCTCTGGAAGGAATGCTGTTGAGTACCATATAAGTATTAGGAATTTGAAATTCCTCCAATAAGGCTGGAATCCGTTTAGCTTTTCGGGTTTTGCTATAACCCGAACGCACTACAAAAAGGTTGAAGTCACTCTGATGCATCAAAGGAATGGCATCTACCACCACACCAACGGGCGGCATATCCATCAAGATATAATCATATTGTGACTTCAACTGCTTTAAAAATGCTATAGATGATGGGGAGAAAATAATTGCTGAAAATAAATTTTGTACCTGCCCCGCAGGAATCATATCTAAATTTCGGATTGGAGTAGATAAAATGGCTTCGGCAGGACTCACCTCACCTTTGATAAGACCACTTAACCCACTTGAATCCTTAGGAACTTCAAAAATTTGTTGCAACTCTGGCTTGCGAATATCCATATCAAGTAGCAACACTTTTTTTCCCACCGAGGCTAAGGCTTTTGCCAAATGAACAGCGACATAGGTTTTTCCTTCTTGGGGTAGGAGAGAGGTAGTCGCAATCATCATTCCCTTGTCGGCTTGCTTTTGTTTTAGAATTTCTACATTGGTATAGAGGTGCGCAAAAGCATTGAGAGGATTGGCTTCCTTTTTTCGGTTGCGCTTGACCGTTCCAATAATCGGAGCTTGGCAGATTTCGGCAAGGTCTTCTTTGCTTTTGACCGTCGCCAATAAATAATGTAAAGCAAAGGATAGTAAAATACCAATAATCAAAGCAAAGAAAACCGCCACACCATAAATCAATGCCTTATTGGGCCAAATTGGATGTTTTTTGAGTTGAGCAGGATCTATGATTTGATGACCTATGACCGAAGCTGTTTTAGAAATAGCAAGTTTCATGCGTTTATCCATCATCGAATTGTAGAGGTTTTCGTTGAGTTTGACCTCTCGTTCTAATTCGATAATTTGTTTTTCTTTATTGGGGAGTGTTTCGATAGTAGAATTGATAGAAGCAATATTGCTTTCTAAAATTGTACGACGATGTGAGATGGTCGCTAAGGTATTTTTGACACTTTCGTGTACAAAAGTTCGGAGACTTTTAATCTTATTGTCCAATGCAGTTACCTCTTGACTTTGCGGTGTATATTTTTGGAGCAAGTCCATTTTTTGTAATTCATATTTTTGTACTTGGAGGTAAGCATCTCTAAAAACAGCATCATTTAAGGATTCAAAATTGGGCGCAAATTCTTGTAAATCATTGCCCGTAGCCAAGAAGTCGAATAACTTACTCAATTCTTCTTCTTGCATTCCATAATTGACTTTTTGCAAATCCAATTGCATGACTTCTTTAAGTGTAGCATCCATTTTTTGCTTGGAGTTGAGCAAACCATTTTCGGCTTTATAAGCAGCCAAACTGCCTTCGGCCGTTTTGAGTTTAGCTCGAATACCCAACAATTGTTCATCAATAAAAGAAAGGGTATTATCCGTTTGTAAACCCAAACGATTTTTGCATTCATCAATATAGGTTTGCATCAAAGCATCTACAAAAAGTGCTGCCTTTTGCGGCACTTCGTGTTGGTAGTAAACTTTGATAACTTGTATTTCTTTATCAACAGGTTTGATAAAAAGATTGGACGAATTGACACTTTCTTGTAAAGCCTCCAAGGAGTTAAAGCGAAACATAAAGACATCGTCTTTATGCAAACTATTGGGCTTGGCAACGACAATACTTTCTGCTTTTTTGATTGTAAAACCTAAATCTTGTTCCTGAAAAGGACGATTAAAAAATAGTGTATCTGCAAAGGGTTCAAAAGTTTTAGTTCTACTTAATAGCAAAGAATCAGTACCTAAATACTTGAGATAAAAATCTTTGTCCGATGCTTTTTCTGCTAAAGAATCTATTGCTATATAAAAAGGGCAATCTTCATACAATTCGACCGTTTTTAACTCGCCTACTCGATAATAACTGGTTTGGAAGGCTAGATTTTTTAAGGTTTGACGAATAAGACTTTTAGATTTAAACGTCTCTACTTCCGTCAGGAAATTGGGCGAACTCCCATTGCTTTTTTCATCTTCAAAAATAGAATTGGTTCGGCTGGAATGGTCTTGCAAATCAATACGGATAGCTCCTTCTGCCTGATAAATCGGATTAGTGTAAATGACCATTTTGCGTGTAAGCATAAATGCTAAAGCCACCAAGACAATAGTTAAAGGCAAGCCTTTTAAGACAGGGAGAAATATGGTTTTTATTTCTTTACGAATATTCATGACGATTAGAGTTGTTCAGGTTGAGAAAAAAGGAAAGCCTTATTGAGCTAGTACAGAAACAATCACGGCTGCCCCAGTCAGTATGCCTGCGGCAATACTGGCTTTTTGGAGGTTTTTGTCCGAATCTTTTATTTTCTCAGGTGCAACATACACGATGTCATTGGGTTGCAAAACAATATTTTTATATTGTAGTCCAGCCAATTCGCGAAGGCTAATTTGTAGCTTGATCGACTCATTATTGATTTGACGAATAACAGAAATTTCGTCATTTTTGGCATAAGCCGTGAGACCATTTGAACGAGCAATTAATTGTATGACATCAAGTTGTTCATTGTCAAGATTATATTCCCCTGGATTATTGACTTCGCCTAGAATGGTTACAAAATGATTGAGGACTTTCACATTGATAATGGGTTCTTTGAGTATTTTACTATATTCTTGTTGCAAATAATAGTTGGCTTCATTGACCGAAAGCCCAGCCAATTTTACACGCCCCAATTTTGGCAAATTGGCTTCTCCTTCTTTGTTTAGAATGAGCCATTTGCCTGTAGCTTCGTTGGAACTAAAATTTCCATTGACCGAGCCAATACTCAATTCTTCGTGTCCCCATATACTTAAAGTGATTTTGTCGCCTGCTTGTATAAGAGGCTCTTTGGAACTAAAAAAAGTAAGGGCAAGAGAGTCGCTTGGACTGAGCACTTCCTCTGTTTGGAAAAGTGGTTGTGTAGTCGTACACGCAGAGAGTGCGACCATGTACAAGAATAGTACAATTAGAGAATTTTTCATAGTATGATTATTTTATCATCAATAGCACTTTTATAGCGGCGATAAAAGTGCCAGCCTTTTTTTTAACACAAAAATCTGATTAATAAGATTTTAAAAATTAGAAATTAAAATAATGTTTTTCATTTTTAGAAAACCTTTTCTCAAAATGGGAATTGGCACAGTTTTGGCAAAATGATTTTGTAGTAATATTGTTATAACACAGTGCATCCCTCCTGATCTGTTAAATCAATTCTGATGAAGGTAAAAAAACACACGAGTCGCATCTTCGTAGTCGAAGATGACCCCATGTTTCAGCGAATGGTTAAGTATGTGATGGAACTTAATCCCGACCATGAAGTTCATGTTTTTCCAGATGGTACATCATGTTTACAAAACCTGCATTTGAATCCTAGTATCGTTACCTTAGATTATAGTCTTCCTGATATGACGGGGGCGGAAATTTTGACTGAAATAAAAAAATATAATTCCAATATTTCAGTGGTTATTTTATCGAGTCAGCAAGATATTTCGACGGCAGTGGGACTTCTTCGAGAAGGCGCTTATGATTATATTACTAAAGATGAAGAAGTAAAAGAGCGATTGTTGCACACTATAGATAAAGTAAAGAAAGAACAATCTTTGATAGAAGAGATTGACACCCTCAAACAAGAACTAGGACAAAATTATAGTTTTAACAAAACAATCATTGGACAAAGTCCAGCGATGCAACGGATTTTCACCTTGCTTGAAAAAACCGTAAGTAATGATATTACGGTTTCTATCACAGGCGAGACAGGTACAGGAAAAGAGGTGATTGCCAAAGCGATTCATTACAATTCTGTCCGAAAAAAAGGCCCATTTATAGCAGTCAATATGAGTGCTATTCCAAAAGAATTATTAGAAAGTGAGTTGTTTGGCTACGAAAAAGGAGCTTTTACGGGAGCTAACACCCGCAAAAAAGGAATGTTTGAGTTGGCCAACAAAGGCACTTTGTTTTTGGATGAGATTTGTGAAATGGACATCAATATTCAAGCAAAAATATTGCGTGTGCTACAAGAAAGAGAACTCCGAAGACTTGGAGGGGAGCAAATTATTAAATTTGATACGCGTGTGATTGTAGCGACACATCGCAATATTTTGGAAGAGGTTAATCAAGGCAATTTTAGAGAAGATTTATATTATAGAATCTTAGGATTGCCTATTGCGCTCCCGCCTTTGCGAGAGCGAGGCAATGATATTTTGTTATTGGCCAATCATTTATTGAATGATTTTATTAAGAAGAATAAGATGGAAAAACTCGAAATATCTCGCCCTGCCAAAGACAAATTGATGTCTTATTCCTACCCAGGTAATGTACGTGAACTAAAAGCTATTGTGGAGTTGGCCGCTGTTATGACAATGGATAATGTACTAACAGAAAACGATATTCAGTTTAGAGGTACTCAAAGGGCAGCTAACTTCCTAACTAATGAAATGACAATGGAAGCCTATAAAAAACAAATTATTAGTCATTATTTAGAAAAATACAACAATGATATACCCGTCGTAGCCGACAAGCTAGACATTGGTAAATCTACGATTTACCGCCTCCTCAAAAGCGAAAAAGACAATTCTCAGTTTTTAGCATCGTATTAATATTACTACAAAGAGTCTTCCTCCATGCTCAAAAATGAAGATTTATGTATTTATCAGAAACTTCTATTCCCAAGATAGTTGCTGTAGCGGAGGAAATGGCTATTGCTTCAAACGAGACATTGTTGTTGATGTTTGCAGAAAAATCAGAAATAGATTATCCGCAACTTATAGAGGCACTCAATCAATTGTCTATTTCTTTTTTTGGAGGAATTTTTCCAGGCATCATTTATGGTGAAGCACACTACGAAGTAGGATGTGTTTTTACCAAGTTCTCTGTGCATCAGCACCCCAAACTTATTCGGGGCTTACATCAAGAAGATTTTGAACTAAGCAATTTAAGTGATTGGGCTAGAGTTGGCCATCCAAAACCGACTATTCTGACTTTTGTAGATGGACTCACCTCTAATATTGCAGGTTATTTGACCGAATTATCCGATGAACTCGGCAATTCTTCCAATTTTCTTGGAGGAGGGGCAGGTTCGCTTAGTTTGGTACAGCAACCTTGCATTATTACACCCGAAGGTATTTTTCAAGATGCTGCCGTGATGTGTTTGCTCGATTTTGAAGCCACACTTTGCGCCAAGCATGGCTGGGCCAAATTGGTTGGGCCTTTTGTTGCTACTCGAACCCACAAAAATATCATCCACGAACTCAATTGGAAAAACGCCTTTTCTACCTACAAAGAAATTGTTGATAAAGACAATGGAAAACCCATAAGAAGCGACAATTTTTTTGAAATCGCAAAATCCTATCCTTTTGGAATTTATAAAGAGAATAGTGAAGACATTGTACGTGATCCTATCATTGGCAACGAACAAGGTGAGCTGATTTGTGTAGGTGAAGTCCCCGAAAACACAACACTATATATATTAAAGGGTGAAAAAAATGCACTAATTGATTCCGCCAAACAAGCTATCGAAGCTTGCTTGGCAAGAGCAGAAAAAAGCATTCAGCACTTGTTTATAGTGGATTGTATTTCTAGGACGCTTTTTTTGGAAAATGATTTTCCTAAAGAACTGCAAGCCATCAATAGTCAGTGCAGAAATGGGAAACAAGGGGCGGCTAAACCTATAGGTATTTTGAGTTTGGGAGAAATTTCATCTACGGGTGATGGCCTTTTGGAGTTTTACAATAAGACGGTAGTTGTAGGAGCTTTGTATTAAAATATTAATAAAAAAGATAAAGTGTGAAAGGTACAAATAGCTTAGTGATTCAGGACATCTCCCTACTTTACGAACTTGCTTTGGCAACGGGTAAATCTTTGGATTTGACCGAAAATTGCAAGCAGTTTCTTCGGGTTTTGATGTATCGTAAATCCTTGACCTTTTCTTCGGTTTGGATAAAACAGTCCTTACTAGGCGAAAAAGACGAAAACAAGCTAAAGCTTGTTTTTGCTACACCTCGATACAAAGCGACCGAACAAGAAATTTCTAACACGCATTTTATCAATCAAAAATTAGAAGGAAATAATTTTATTGTTTTTTCGGACAAGGATGAAAACTTTGATAAAGTTATTCAAGAAAACGATATAGGAGGAGGCGTTTATATCATTTTTAAGCTCAAAGATATTGGCTTCCTTAAACTTTTTGCCGTACATGGAGACAATTTCAACTACACCAATATTCATCAATTGACCAATGTTATCCGCAAATTTGGGGTAATTTTGGAAGGATGTTTGGCTTATCGTCGTTTAGAAATTGAGGCCAATGAAAAAATAAAAGCACGAGATGCCCTCATTCAGAGCCAAGAAATATTACGTAAAATTATTGATACTTCTCTTGATGCTTTGATTACGATTGACGAAGAAGGTAAGATTATGGAGTGGAGTCATCAAGCCCAAAAAATATTTGGATATACCGAAGCAGAAGCAGAAGGGCAGATCATGAGTACGCTTATTGTTCCGCACGAATATCGAGATCCATACGACAAGAGTATGCAGCTTTTTTTGGAGACAGGAGAAGGCCTGGTACTCAGCAAACGTATCGAGATAAAAGGTTTGGACAAAGCAGGTCGAGAATTTCCAATAGAGTTGAGTATCACACCAATTAAACTCAAAAACCGCTATATTTTTAGTGGGTTTATTCGAGATATTGCCGAACGCAAAAAGGCAGAGGCAGAGTTGATTCGGGCCAAGCAAGTCGCTGAACAAGCGCGACTTGCAGAACAACAGTTTTTGGCCAATATGAGCCACGAAATTCGTACGCCCATGAATGCCGTTATTGGAATGACGCATCTGTTGGAAAAAACAGAAACGACTCCATTACAAAAAGAATATATTGATTCGCTTCAGTTTTCGGCAGACAGTTTAATGGGTATTTTAAATAATATTTTAGACCTTTCTAAGATTGAAGCCAATGAATTGGTTTTTGAAAATCGGCAATTTGATTTACTAGAATTGATGCAAGGTTTGCAACAAACCTTCCAACTTAAAGTTAGTGAAAAACCTGTAAGCGTAGTTTTTGATTTTGACCAAAAAATCAAAAATATGTTGGTTGGTGACCCTGTGCGTTTGACTCAAATATTGACTAATCTCATGGGCAATGCCAGCAAATTTACGCATCGAGGCACTATTGGTATCAAATCCAAACTATTGGTTGGTAACGATAGCCAATACATTATACAATTTCAGGTTTATGATACAGGAATCGGGATTGATAGAGATAAAATAGACTTGATTTTCCAAAATTTCAAACAAGCCGATATTGCGGTACATCGCAAATTTGGAGGTACAGGACTGGGCTTGGCCATTGTCAAGCAATTGGTCGAAATGCAGGGCGGCAGCATTGATGTAGATAGCGAAAAAGGTAGAGGTTCTATGTTTACGGTTACTTTACCATTTGGCAACTCGGGGCTATTGCATACCGAAAAACCTAAAGAAAAAGTACTTGAAAAAGCAAATAATGTACAAGTAAGAGGACTCCGTATTTTAGTCGTTGAAGACAATACCATGAATCAAAAATTGGTCAAAAAGATTCTCAATTTATGGGATTGTCAATACGAAATAGCATCGAACGGACTGCTTGGTATTGAGGCTTCGGCGCAAGAAAAATTTGATTTTATCCTTATGGACATTCATATGCCCGAAATGGATGGCGTGGAGGCAACGACACATATCCGTTCCTCAGATAAAAATCCTAATCAAAATACGCCCATTATTGCATTGACAGCCGCAGCTCTTTTGGACGAAAAAAACCGAGCTTTAAAGGCAGGAATGAATGATTTTTTGGCCAAACCTTTTTCTCCTGATCAGCTTCAAAAGGTCTTGCTCAAATGGTTGGATGAAACAAATTTGCCTATTCATATCAAAAATCAAAATGGCAATTCACCAGAACGTAGGATGATTCCTACGGTTGATCTCGAAAATTTAAAGATGATAAGTCGAGGAGATAAGGCTTTTATTCGGGAAATGATTGAGGTTTTTCTACAAGAAATACCCTCAGCTACCGACAAAATGCACAGCGATTTTGACGAACAAAACTACATTGCTGTTTGCGATACTGCCCACCGAATCAAGTCCAATTTTATGATGTTGGGTATGAAAAAGCAACAGCAAATGGCGCTCCACATCGAGAAAATGGTACGCAACGAAAGAGTCATTGCTGATGATTTGCAACAACTCGTAAAAGACATCAAAAAAGATACAGATATGGTTTATCCTATCTTACGAGAAAAGTTGAAAAGCTTTATATAAACCAAATTCTTTTTTGGTAAATAAATAATAGAACAAGGCCAGCATGGGCAATAATGCCAATGCAAAACCCGCATTAAAGGTTCCGACACTCCGAATTATCATTATCACAGCAACATTGATGGAGAATAACACGCCACAAGATTGAGCAGGGTTCAAACCAATAGCCAAAAGTCGGTGATGAATATGCGTTCGGTCGCCTGCAAAAGGCGACTTGCCTTTCAAAATTCGGGTCAAGGTTACTTTAAAAAGATCCATAATTGGGATAATCAAAATACCTAAAGCTAAACTGCTGTGCAGAAAAATATTTCCTGCATCTACACCAATCAATTGCATACTAAAAACTGCAAAGACCAAACCCAAGACGGTCGAACCATTGTCGCCCATATAAATTTGAGCATCTCCAAAGTTAAACCGCAAAAAAGCAACCAATCCGCCCATTAAGGCGAAAGCCAAAGCTGCCATCGCAAGCTGTCCTTGACTCAAAAAAAGTACACCAAAACTCATTGAAGCCAAAACGCCCAAACTTCCAGCTAAACCATCAATTCCATCTATAAAATTATAAGCATTTATCATCAATAGAGTAAAAAACACAGTCGCTAAGTAATTGAACATAGGAAAACTTTGGTGCAAAAACAAAAAATCATCCAAGGGCAAAACAAAGCCTGCCTGATAGACCAAAGAAGCTACCACTAGCTGTACAAGCAATCGAAATTTGGCGGAAAGATTAAAAAAATCATCTATCAAACTTAGACCAAAAAGAACAGCAGTTGCTACAAAAATCCAAGCCAAATTCGTTGTATATCCAAACAACTCTAGCCCACCCATAGTACACCAAGTGCCTACAAAAATGGCAATTCCGCCCAAAGCACTAATGGTTTTGGTATGCGTTTTTCGATGGTCGGGTTGGTCAAAAAAATGACGTTGCTGCGCAATTTGAATAATTTTTGGAAGCATCAAATAAGCTACTCCAAAGCTACTCAAAAAGCAAAGTAAAATTAAAAATGGTATTGACATGACGGTTTTTTTTTGATTTTTTTCTAAAGGGGG
>JAHDEQ010000022.1:0-15786 GCA_020628755.1 Saprospiraceae bacterium | reverse complement strand
GTAGCCTTATAAAACAATTACAACTTCTACCCGACGATTGCGAGCCTTGCCATAAACCGTATTATTGGAATTTACAGGCTTGGTTTCGCCATAAGAAACCGTTGTGATTTGAGTACTTGTAATGCCTCGCTCTAGCAAATAAGCTACGACAGCTTGGCATCTTCTTTCGCCCAAATCGAAGTTGTAAGCCGCATTACCTTCGGTGTCGGTATGGCCACTAATAAAAATTTGAGCATTACGATTTTCTTCTAAAAATTGAACTAATTCATCCAGTTCTGACCAATATTGAGTTTTGATATACGATTGGTCGGTATCAAATTCGATATGTACTTTGGGTCTGGATTTAACTTCCTCGACATCTTGTAAAGGACATCCAAAATTAGAAGCAACTCCTTTTAAAAATGGACAACTGTCTGTTGGATCAGCGATGCCGTCCTTGTCGGTATCGGGGCAGCCTTGATGTCGGCTTGACCCTTTTAAAAAAGGGCAAGCGTCGCTATCGTCTAGTAAGCCATCGCCATCCGAATCTTTGATAGAAGTAGGACAACCTCGATTGCTTTTTTCACCAAATAAATTGGGACAAGCATCTACAGAATCCTCGATACCATCGCCATCTTTATCCGAATACTGCACTTGAGGCACAGGGCTAGGAGAGGGTTCAACAACTATTTTTTCTTCCACTTTTGGCTTTTTAGTTTTGGGCGAAATAGTATGCGCCAAATTGATTTCCAAAGCGCCATTGCGTCGGGTCGCAGTGCCGAGTTTGGAATATTGCCAATCATAACTCATTCCAATAATTGTATGGTTAAACTGAAAACCTGTTGAGACCAAAACAGCATCTTCAAAACGATTGCCCAAGTCTAAATACCACGATTTTTGTTTATCCATTTTGTATTGTACACCTGCTTGTGCTACGACTGCTTTGGCAGTCGCTTGTTGTTGGTATTGAATATTGGTTCTTAGATTATATTTTGAATTCATCGGAAAATTCGATTGAATAAATATTAAAAAACGTCTAGGGTGTACGTAATTGGAATAGTTATAAAAAGAAGCATTCGTTTGGTTCAAATTTGACCATGATAGTCCCAAATTATTTTGTGAACGACCAATATATTGACGATAAACGATACCGACCGATAAACTTGGAATTATTTGATTGGTAAATTCAAAGGTTTCTCCATTAGATATATTTTCATTAAAACCAATTCCTGCTTGGTATTGACTATCATACCGAAAAACGCTTGGGTCAAAACTCTGATGAATAACTCCTAAGCCAAGACCAGCAAAAAGCGCATTGCCTTCTTCGGATAGTTGCTTGCGGTAATTCAATTTTACCTGAGCTACTTTTTGTTTTAAAGAGGCTTCTCCTGCATCCAAGTTCACCAAACTTGCCCCCCAAGTAAAGGCTTTATTATTTTTTTCAAATCCAAAACGATAAGTTCTAAAAGCTGGAGCAATAGCCGCCCATTGTGTACGATGATTTCCAAATAGTGCAATTTCTTGATTTTGAGTAGTTTGAAGAGCAGGATTGGCCAAAGACATATTTGACGCAGCGTGCGTCAAATGGGCATCTTGCGCTCCAAGCTGGAGAACTAAAACGAAGAAAAAGATACTATTTAGGATTCGTTGCATAAGGCTTAATTTCTAACGAAATTATTAGTTGTTATTCATTAAGTTTATTTCAAAAGAGATGCCTTTTTGTAAATTATTGATAGTTAGTTTTTTATAGTTTAAAAAATATTTTATGTAATTTCAGGATGAAACAGTGTCTCAAAATGAGAAAGCACGAATGCACGAATAAGGAGCGAATATTTGATTTCAAATCGTGCATTCGTAGTAAAGAAAAAGAGGACAAGAAAACTTGCCCCCTTTTCTAGTTTTACTCAATAATTAAGCGTCCAGTAAAAATATCTCCGTCAATACTTGTTGCTTTTATAAAATAACAACCAGCTCCGAGGCGATTTTTTTGTAATTCGTAATACTCGGTATCTAATCCTTTTTGGACAAAAAGTTCATTACCCAAGACATCATAAACTTGGATGGTATAAATACTCCGTTGACCTTCAAAGTCATTGATACTTATTGTACCTTGACTGTGCATCGGATTTGGGAAGATGCGTAATTGTCCAGTTTCATTGCTATTGTTGTTGGGCTTGCCAATAATATTGACAACGGTATTGGTTGCCAAGGGTGCTACATTGTCAAAGTAAATGAGTGCTTGATTCTCGATTTTAGTTTGGTCAACTAAGTGTTCATGCGTTTTGATTTTGAATAAAATAAAACCATGACTTTCGGGTTCGTTGGTCAAACTATCGGGCATATTGATATTATCAAATGTCCAAATCAAAAGCGAATCCTGAATTTCTAAGGTATAAGGATGCGAGGTTATTCCTTGTTGGAAACTGCTCAAATCCAAGCCCGCAGGCAAACGGTCTTCGATACGTACCCGTGAAACGGGTGCATTACCGACATTTTGAAAACGGATTCGATAGGTCAATTCTGTTCCAGCATCAATAAAGCCTTCGGGACTTACCAAAATATCGTTCGGGTCAATCGCACCAACGGCACGTTGTACACTCATAAAAGTATTATCACCACTTGTACAATCTGATTCTTGACCTACAATATTTGCTTGTATCATAATATCCTCTCCGATAACGGCTGCGGTCGAAATAGAATCTGTTATATATATAGTGTTGGTTTCGCCAATTTCGACAGTTCCGAGATTCCAAGAGCAAATCGTTTCTCTAAAATCGCTTATAGGCAAAGAACTCTCCTTGAAAATAACATCTGTTCCTAAGTCAATTTCTAATACAACATCTGTAGCTGCTGCACCACCTTCGTTTTTGTAAGTCACTGCAATCAGATTTTCAAACCCAACACGGTGAGCCGTTGGCGACAAGCTGACTTTCAAGTCAGGTTGTGTACAGGATGCTTCCGCAGGAAAATCATAGCCACAAAAGGTATTGCCAATTCCAGTAACCGTTACACTTTGAGAAGGCGTACAAGTTGCCGTCCAATTGCCTTCGCTATCATCTTGCGTGATGGTGTAATCATCAGGTGCAAGTATGACGCTATAAGCACCATTTTCGTCAGTCATTACGACACGATTGCCAGGTTGTATAACTAATTTGACATTGCTTAGTGTAGGTTCGTCATTGTCTTGTACACAATTTTCGTTGATGTCGTAGTAAGCAATACCACATACTTCGCTTCCTACATCTTCTGTTACCGTTACACAGTCGTTGATACTTTGGTTGGTCATAACTTGGCGATAACCAGACGACCATTGTATAATAATAGAATCCACCACACTTGCATTACCCAAGCCAAAAATGGTTTTCAACTCATTTTGTCCGCCGATACCGCCGCCCGTCTGACCTGAGACTTCACGAGTTTGCCAAATGTCTTGGCCATAAATATTGGCTTTGACTTGAATTTTAGTTCCAATGGCAGAACGGTTAGAGTTCGTACCTTCTAAGACCATACAGAATTTGCCCTGACACTTACCACGAGAATTGGCATACACAAAATTTTCGTTGGCATCGTGATTGGCAATAAATAAATCTAAGTCGCCATCATTGTCCATGTCTGCCCAAGCTGCGCCAAAGGAATCACCACTATCTTGTGTGATTTGGTTGATGGTTCTTGAAAAAGTACCATCGCCATTATTGGCATATAAGAAATTATCTTGTCCTTGATCATTGCTTACAAAAAGGTCTAAATCTCCGTCATTGTCATAATCTGCCCAAGCCGAACCATGCGAGTGACCGCCATCACTTGTGATGGGGCTACCACTAATTTTGGTAAAGCTGCCATCGCCGTTATTTTGATATAAGAAATTATTTTGACCTCCCGAATTTGCGACAAACAAGTCCATATTTCCATCATTATTATAGTCGCCCCAACTTGCTCCAACAGAATTTCCACCATCATTTACAATTGTACCTGTATTGATTTTTAGGAATGTTCCATTGCCACGATTTTCGTATAAGCTATTATTTTCATCATTGGTATTGGCCACAAATAAATCAACTAATCCGTCATTATTATAGTCGGCCCAAACGCCACTTACCGAAGTGCTTGCTTCAAAAACAGGCGCAGCAGTCGTCTCTTTGGTAAATGTACCATCACCATTATTGTGGTACATTTTATTAAATTTAGTTGTAAAATAATCCGTTACAAAAAGGTCGAGGAAACCGTCATTGTCGTAGTCCACCCAGCTTACGCCGTGTGCATAGCTCAGGTCAGTGACAACAGGATCATTACTGATTTTGACAAACGAACCATTGCCATTATTGCGGTATAAAAAGTTGGGATAACCAATATTATTGGCAACGTATAAATCGAGGTCGCCATCGTTGTCGTAATCTCCCCAAGTAGCAGCCAAAGAACTTGCAATATCTGTCGCTATTGCACCACTCGTCACCTTAGAAAACGTGCCATCACCATTATTATGATACAATAAATTAGGTTTATCCGTCTCATAGTTTGTTACAAACAAGTCCACAAAACCATCATTATCGTAGTCTGCCCAAGCCGCAGCCCAGTTGTTGCTCACATCGTCTAAACCGATACCTTCCAGACTTCCAAAACTAGCATTAGGGTCGTAGGTCATGGCTAAAGTTGGCAAATTATCGCCACAAGGTCGTTTGCTCGAAATGTCAATATCTAAAATATCACCAGGTTGAAAATCATTGCTCAATACAATATTGAAACGCAATTTGACAATATTGGCGGTGATGTCGGTTACACCAACTAAACCATCTGTACCAATGCTTGCATCCATATCCGCACCCCTAATCAAATATTGATTGTTGGACAAAGCAGGGTCGGGTAGGGAAGCGTAACTTCCATTATTAGGATATAAGACTTCCATACTTCCGCTTTCGATAGTGATAACTTGGTCGCTCGGTACAGAAAGATTGACCTCCAAATCGTTGACGGCTGCCAGTTTGGAACTCAGCATTTCGAGTTCAATACCAATAATATTATCGCATTCGTCTTCGGTATTGACGGTATTGTTGAACCTAACTTGCAGTTGCGAAGGTTGAGGCGCAATGTAAAGCATAAATTCTTCTGAAGCACAAGCATAGGCTGCAAGGCTACTTGGGTAGCCATTGCAGTCATGCCCACTTATGACTTTCAAATTGCTTAAACTACAAGAATTATAAGTACTTGTAATACGAAAGGTTCTACTCTCATTCCAATTTAGATTTCCGATTTGGTAAAAATCATTCGTTGGCGAAATAATACTATTGTTGGATAAATCTCTTACTTCTATAATATCGAGTTGATTGGCAATATCTTGTAAATAAAACCAAGCATTTTCGGCGGCAGCATCCTTGCTTTTGATACTAATGTCCCAACTTACTGTTGGGGCAATTCCCTCTTGTGTCGGCAAGGTACTTGTGATTTGTAATTTTGAACGATAATATCTAAGATAATCTAAACTGCCCGAAAATTCTTGTGTTGGATTGCCTCCTAAAAAATCATTTTCTTGGAACGTAAAGAACCAACTGACAGGATTGTTGGCCGCTTCGTTGACGGTGCATTCGGGTTGTAGTTCAATATAAACTTTGCCGTGATAACCATCGTCGCTTGCATTGATTGTTCCGCCATTGCTTACGAGATAATTTTCCATATTGAATATCAATGTTCCATCAACTTCAGAAATCGGTGCGATAGTAGCTGTTTCTTTTACGGTAGAATTGGTAGCAGCCGTACGCCATTGGTCCACATAGCCACTCACAAAGGCATAACCATCGGGAATTTCAACACGCATATTTTTGAGGTGTGTCCAATTTCGGTATTCATAAGGGAATACATTGCCACCTGCATAGTTGGTACAACAATCACCAATACTAACTCTATAGTTTTGAGTGATGGTTTTGGTGCAAGTACGAATGTCATATTGTTCTGAAATATTGTTGCGGTGATAATAACCAATAACCGTAAAATTACCATTCCAGTCGTTGCATTGATAAGCTGTTCCGTTGGCGGTATTGCTTACATAAAAATCATTTTGAATCATTACTTGTTCTATACTTCCACCTATATTTTCGCTCAAGCGGTAGGTGGCGACCAAGGATACTTGGTCGTCTTGCTCCAGCACAAAACCCGAAAAATCATTACAAGCTAAAGCGGCTAAGGTTACTGGACTAAAATCAATATCCACATTTCGGAAACCTCCAGAGACATTACTTGTAAAAGGAACTTGGTCACAAGTCAGGGTTGTACCAGTACTTGCATCTAAAATTTCTACTCTTACGGCTAAAATATCAATGCTGTTGCCGTAGGGAACAGCCGAACGAGCGTAGCCATATGACCATGATGGAAAAGTAGCAGACGTTTTGACCCAACCTGTAAATGTCGTTTCAAAAGTATCTCTGTGCATGACACGGTTGGTTTTGATTTTGGTATAATCAAATGAACCATTTGCATCAGGCAAACCATCTAAATCATTATCAGGTTGTCCAAAACTAATACGCTCTACTTCAAAATTTTGGAAAGCCAATCCATGTTCACATGGCTCAGGACAATGCAATTGTGTTTGAGGTGTTTCGTAGCAAGTCATCGGGATGCGATAAGGCGAAGGACAAGCACTATCCAAAACATAAAAAAGCTGCATCCCAACTGTCACCCAATTTACACCTGCGCTGCAATCGGCTGTCAAGTTAATATCAAAAACAGAGTGATTGAGACGAAAAGAAGGAGGTAATGGCATATCGTATTTAGCGGTCAATTTTCGGGAATTGTTATCATAGTTTACACTACTTGGTGTCCAAGTAGTGACATTGCTGGTATAAGTCAAATCATCTGCATCTCCACTCCAAACCAAACCTAATGGAATATCAAAAACCGCTTCAAAGTAAGGGTTTGTTCCTTCGGGCAATTTGAAAGTAGCAGAACTAATAATAAAACTATAAGTCCCTTCTTGCGTGTCCACCAAATCAGAAGGCGACTCAAAAAAGGTGCTAAAATTCTTTTCAAATTCTTGTTGGCCATTACCATCTTTTTGGTAGGTTCTACTGTTGCACATATCGGTATATTCGGCCTCATATTCCCAGCCAACAAAATGCAAATTCCCACAAAATTGAGAATTGCAAGTATAATTATCCCAATTGAGTACTAAGGTTTCGCCAGGTTGTATAGCAGGCAAACGAACCGTAAATCCATCAATGGCATTATCTGTAAAACAGTCATGCGCATAAGCTGGATTGGTGTTGCTTGGAGTTAAAGAAACGGTGTTTCCTGCCAAGGTATAGGCGATACTAGAAGCATCTACTTCGGTGATAGAATAGGATTCTTCTGGAATAATTGTAATATCAATTTCATTGGCTGGCCCCGAACCTGTATTGGTAATCGTGAGTTGTTGGGTATCTCCCGAACCATCTACACAAGTACCCCAAGAGGCTTGTGCTGAAATATCTAAACTTGGGGGGTATAAATTAATCGTGGTATAAGGATATTTTTGATTACTAGCTGTATTTTGTCCCGAACAACCCCAATAAGCTGTGATTTCGGATTGGGTGCTATTGCAACCAATGGCTGTTAGGGTTTGTGTTATGGTAATGGATTCATTTTGGTCGAAAGACGTGTCATTATTTCCGATACTTTGAAAATCACTATTAGACAAGGTTATGGTATTTGTATTTGCATCAAAAGTCCCAATATCTGTTCCATCTAGTCGTAGGTTGGCATCATCAATTTCAACAATATCAATGCTCGAAACAGAGCCATAACCACCATTGACCAAAGTCACCGTTCGGGTAAAGGTTTGCCCTACAAAGACACTGGCCGACATTGGGTTGACATTGATTACCGATATTGCTGCATATAAGATATTATAACTATCGGTATCTTCGATAACCGAACCTCCTGTATAATTTATAGTAATGGTATTTTGAAAAGTAGCTCCTGCCAATTGTGCATTGTAAGCATCAAAATCAGCACTCGCAGCAATACTAAATGTAGCTGTTGCCCCAACAGGAATAGCATTGGAACTCAAAGTGATAGAGCCGAGATTAGAAGTAGAGCTTTCTTGAATATTGAAACTGGAATTTTCGTTGAGACTCCCAATTTGATATTTGATTCCCGTCGGAAAATCAATTTGAATACTAGGATTCTGAAGTACTGATTCCGTATTGTTGGTAAAAGAAATCTCGAAGGTTTCAGCATCACCACAAACGGTCAAGCCCGCTTGTGGAATGGTATTGTCAAAGGAAATATTTTGCGCATTGACTTGGTTAATACTAACCATTGCTAAAACTAAGAAAAGTACAAAAGACCAAAAATGAGGGAGGAACGGCTTTACATAAATTTGGTAGGTAATAGGATGTTGGCTAATAGTCATTATATATTTTTTTAGATTTTTGATACAATATGAACTATGAAATTTTAGTGCCTATACATGGAGTTTTGATAATTAGTGTTTTATATATTATGAAAATGTTTTTTGAGTTTCATTTTGGGAAGTTGTCTCATTTTGGGAATCGGGAAGGGGCTTTTTATCTCAAAACTGTAACGTGACCCGTCAATTCCTTTTTCGCTCCATTGCTTTGAGTAATTTGGGCACAGTAAGTATAATTTCCATTTTGAACAGGCTGGCCATTGTACTCACCATTCCAACCTTCTTCAGGATTTTTCGAAGCAAAAACCTGTTGCCCCCAATGATTGAAAACCATCAATTGTACGTCCGAAATATTACTTCCTCGAACAAAAAATTGGTCATTTACACCATCTCCGTTTGGCGTAAAAGCCGTTGGAATAAACAAATCATCGAAAGCATTATCTATTTCTTCTGGTGTAAAGACTTGAATGAAATTTTCTTTATACATCGTATCTCTACAACCTGCCGTATTGCTGACGACCAAAGCAACATCGTATTCACCTGCTAGTAGATACGTATGTTGAGCTGTAGGAGCAGTTGAACTATTTTGCATGGAGTTTGCATCTTCAAAAAGCCATTCTATTTGCGATAAATCATCTTGAATAACTTGAAATTCAATAGTTTCACCTTCTAAGATTACCGTTCTATTGGCTATAAAATCAAATTCTGATTTTGGTAGGATTTGCACTTCGATAGGTTCAGATAAAATATTGACTCCTGTTGGTGATTGTACCTGTACTTGATAAAGTCCTGCAGCAGTTGCTTGTAGCAACTGCTCCGTTGCGCCTTCGATGGGCCAACCGTTTAAAAACCATTGATTGGTTTCTGGATTTTCGGATTGCAATTCTACAAAGTCTCCTTCGCAGATGGTGGTTGATCCGTTGCTTAAAACTAAAGGTGTTTCAAAATCAGCCAAAACCTCAATGGCAACGGTTTCAGAACTCCCATAGCAGCCATTTGAACCAAGCACATCCACAAAATAGTCGCCAGATTCTTTGACCACAATTGTAGGAGTGCTATCGCCTGTTGACCAAAAATAAGACTCGGACTGACTCGCAATCAAAGTAATAGAATCACCCTCAAAAAATGGACTTTCGCCAACCATCGAAATATTGGGTTGGGGTAATGCTAAAACTGAAATTGTTTTGGGATTGGACTGAAAAGTAGAACCATTATCTTGTACAGCCGCTGAAATTTGGTAAATTCCAGAGGCTTCGGCTACAAAACTAAAAGTTGATTGACTTGTGCTTTGTACCAAATCACCATCTACATAGAAAAAGTAGTTATTGTAAATATCAGGTGATACATAAACTTCGACCGTCTCGCCTTCACAAACTGTAGAGGCTTCTTGGTCAACTGTCAATACACTAATACCTTGATTCAGATCTATGATTTTTCGGACAAGATTGTTATAAGCATCTCCAATATAAATTTCTTTGGTCAAAGGCGAAACAGCAATCGCTGTTGCGCCACTAAATGAAGCCAAATTTCCGATACCATCAACTGCACCTGTTGTTTCGAGGGTTCCTGCAAAAGCAGTAACCAAACCGTCGTGTGTGATTTTACGAATCAGATAATTATAACCATCTGCTACAAAAATATTTCCTAAAGAATCCACTGTCATATCCCAGGGATAATTGAAAGAAGCATTTGCTCCCAAACCATCGCTGCTTCCCACCACTCCTGAACCTGCAACCGTACTCACAATACCTTGAGCATCTATACGACGAATGCGATGATTCCATTCGTCGGCCACCAAGATATTGCCGTCCAAGTCAAGTGTCAAACCATAAGGTCTTGCAAATTTGGCCAATCCGCCTGGGCCATCTTCAAAACCCAAGACGTAAGGTGTACCAGCGATTGTACTCACCACACCATTGGGTGTGATTTTGCGAATGATATGCGTCAAATGGTCTGCTACATAAATATTGCCGTCTTCGTCGCATTCGATTCCTGTTGGATTACCAAAAGTAGAGGCCAAACCGATGCCATTGGAAGTTCCAAAATTTCCTGAACCAGCAATCGTTGTCACAACACCTTCGGGTGTAATTTTTCTTATTTTATTGTTACGGGTATCGGCTACCAAAACATTGCCTGCCTTGTCGGTACAAAGTCCCCAAGGCTCATTGAACAAGGCTTCGCTTCCTGTTCCGTCAGCGTCACCACTTATACCTGCTTGTCCTGCTAATGTCGTTACTTCTGCATTGGGTGTGATTTTGCGGATGATATGACTCCAACGGTCGGCCGTATAAATATTTCCGTTTTGGTCAATTGCTATTCCGTGCGGATTGTTAAAGGTTGCTTCAAAAGCTAATCCATCAAAATTACCTGGGATTTCGGGCTGCCCTGCAACGGTGATAACCAATTGGGCTTGAAGACTTGTGCAAAACAAGAACAAAAAGGATGTTATATATATAGTGTATCGGTTCATTATTTTTATGTTTTAGAAACCCGTGCTTTAGTAAGGAATGATTGTTATTGCGCAAACTTTAGTTTGCGCCACTTTTTTACTGAAGAGCTACTTCTAATTTTCTTAAAAATTTGACTTGGAAAATGCTTTGTGTTTTGGAGACTTTTCCTGTAACTAAACTTGCATACTTATAAGCAATGGTCTCCCAAGTATAGCGTCGGTTGGCTATGATTTTCATAGCCAATGCGTTTTGGGTTAACGCTGTCGAATTGATTGTCGAAAATATCTGCTGTATCTCTTTTACATTCTTAAAATAAATTGCCTCATGCTCTGTCGTTACTCGATTATAAATCACATCAAAAGAAATAATTGGCAAGGCCAAATACATGGCTTCAACAAGCGAAGGATTCGTTCCGCCCGCACTGTGCCCGTGTACATAAGCATTGGCATTGGAACGAAGTACGTTTAATCGTCGTGGTTCATAGATAGGAGGCAGCAAATATAAATTGGGATAAGAAGCATATTGTTTTAGCAAATTTTTTCCGTAATTGCTATTATTCCAATTGCCTACAATGACCAAATTTTGTTGAGGCAGCTCGACAAATGCTTCTAAAATCATATCGAGATTGTTTTCAGGCTCAATACGTGCGACTTTGAAAACATAGTCTTTGGCTAAAAATGGAAATTCCTCAATATCTTTTCCTTGAATACTTTGGCGGCTATTGTGGTCGGCTCCATACTCTATCAATTGGCTAGAAACACCATGTTGATTGTATAAATATTTTTGGATCGCAGCATTATCAGAAACCAATTCGTCGGCATAGCGAATGGCAATTTTTTCGCTATACATCAAAAACCATTTGGCAAAACCATTCCACTTGGCGCGTCGCCACTCCAAGCCATCTACATTGATAATGATTTTGACATCAAAAAGAAATTTTATAAGCGGCAAAAACAAGCATCCTGACACGCCCAAAACCAACAATACATCACAAAACAATGCAGCATGTAGCATACTCACGCCATCATAAATAATACTTTGAAAACCATTGGCCTTAAACGGTAAATATTTGATTTTGGCATTGTTCCAAGTCGGTACACGTTCTTCGGGATTATAATTGAATTTACTATTATAAACGGTAGTATCAAATTTATTGCTAAACTGCAAAACCAATTGGTGCGCTAAGGTTTCAAAACCGCCGTATTTGGCAGGAACACCAACCGTCCCTATAATGCCTAATTTTGATTTATCTGTATTCATGGTATCGGATTTTAATAAATCAAATACCAAAAATCGTTTCACAATTATTAATTGCTGATTAAGAGGTGTTTATATGTTGTAATATAATGAGATATTATTTATAGCTGGGAATTTTTCTCATTTTGGGAGACAGACAAAATGATTTAACGATACCAATAAATTGGAAAAACCTCACCAGCCGAAAAGTCGTTTCGACCTCTTGGTAGTTCCATAAAAGCATCAGCATTAGAAAGGTTGGCGAGGTCGCCCGAACCATTTCCTTTTTTAGGAGTAGCAAGGATTTTTCCGTCCGAAGAGTAGGAGATTTTTACTTCTAAATAATAGGTCAAATCAGGTTTAAAAAATACATCCTCTTGCAAAACGGCAAAGGGAGGTGAAGGAACTTCACCCACCTGACTCCAGGCCAACCACGCTCGAAAATAACGTTGCATACACATAAAAGAAGAAACGGGATTTCCTGGTAAAGCAAAAATAGTACAGCCTTCTTTTTGGCCAAACCAAAAGGGCTTCCCAGGTCGTTGTTTTATTTTATGAAATAACTTTTGAACGCCCAATTCTTCCATGATTTGAGGGATATAATCAAACTTACCTTTGGACACGCCACCACTTAAAATCAAAACATCGTAATCTTGTAAATAACGACTAATCTTCGTTCTAATTTCTTCGGGTTTATCATTGATGTGGTCGCTGTCGGCTTGTATATTATAGTCTTGCAGAGTCGTCAAAATTCGATATACATTAGAGCGACGGATTTGGTGGGCGAGGGGTTGTTCGTCTATTTTTACCAATTCGTCTCCTGTAGAAATAACCATAATTTTAGGAAGGCGAGCGACTTTGACCAACGCTTTTCCGATGCTTGCGCCCACACCAATTTCGGCAGGCGAGATAATTGTATTTTTAGAAACAATTAGATCGTTTTGACTTCTATCTTGACCTTTAAAATGGACATTTTGTTGACACCTAATATTCTCAATAGTTATATGAGCTTGATTATTTTGAATGTCTAAATCTTCATAACGAATAACCGTATCACAATTGTTGGGAAGAATAGAACCCGTCATCACTTCGAGGCAAGTTGCCTTATCTTGGAGCGTCTGCTGTGGCATACCTGCCGCAGCAATACCTTCTACGGTGAAAACCCGACTGCCTTTTTCAAAGCTATCAAAACAAATCGCAATTCCATCCATCGTCACTCTATCATAAGGCGGCAAATCTCTATCCGTTCGCCAATCTTCTTTCAACACTCGATTGATACTTTCTGACAAGGGAATTTCTTCTATTCCAAAATCAACCACATTGTCTCGAACTATTTTTAAAGCCTTTTCAACTGTTATCATAAAAAGTAAATTTGTATCAATTACCAAACATAGCAATTTTCTTTGTCCAATCCTCAAAATTTTGGCATCTTTGCTCAAAGTCGTGTTCACGTATCAATGTATCCACGTGTTCACGTTATTTTTGAACATGAACACGTGAACACGTGGGCACTTGAACACCTAAAAATGGCAGACAACAAGATAATATTTTCGATGGAAGGGGTTTCCAAAACCTTTCAAGGAGCAAGTAAAAAAGTGCTCAATAATATTTGGTTGAGTTTTTTCTATGGCGCAAAAATTGGCGTACTCGGTCTCAATGGATCAGGTAAATCAACATTATTAAAAATAATTGCGGGAAAAGACCCAAATTATCAAGGCAATATCGTTTTTGATGGTTCTTATAAAATTGGTATGCTCGCCCAAGAACCCGAATTGGACGAAAACAAAACCGTTCGAGAAATCGTCGAAGAAGGCGTACAAGAGATTGTCGATTTGATGAAAGAATACGACGAAATCAACCTCAAATTTGCTGAACCCATGAGCGACGATGAGATGAACAAACTCATCGAAAAGCAAGGCGAACTCATGGATAAACTGGATCATCACAATGCTTGGGAATTGGACAATCGCCTTAATACAGCAATGGATGCCTTGCGTTGTCCGCCCGACGATGCTAAAGTAAGTGTCCTTTCTGGTGGGGAGCGTCGTCGAGTTGCACTCGCACGATTGTTGTTGAGTAATCCTGATATTTTATTATTAGATGAGCCGACCAACCACTTGGATGCTGAATCCGTACATTGGTTAGAACAATACCTTCAAAATTTTGCTGGAACAGTGATTGCTGTGACCCACGACCGTTATTTCTTGGACAATGTTGCTGGGTGGATTTTGGAATTGGATAGAGGAGAAGGTATTCCTTGGAAAGGAAATTATTCGTCTTGGCTAGAGCAAAAAGCCAAGCGTTTGGAGCAAGAAGAAAAGCAGGAAAGTAAACGACGCAAAACACTACAACGGGAGTTGGAGTGGATTCGTATGGCTCCCAAAGCTCGTCAAAGCAAAGGAAAAGCGCGTTTGAATGCTTATGATAGTTTGGCGAATGAAGAAACCAAAAGTAAGGAAGCAAAATTGGAAATTTATATTCCAACAGGCCCTCGATTAGGTGATAATGTGATTGATGTAGAAGGTTTGACCAAAGGCTATGGCGATCGTATTTTATTTGAAGATTTGAATATTAGTATTCCTAAAAATGCGATTGTTGGAATTATCGGCCCCAACGGTGTGGGTAAGAGTACACTCTTCCGTATTTTGATGGGACGAGAGCAAGCTGACGCTGGCTCTGTGAAAATTGGTGATACGGTTCAACTATCTTATGTTGACCAAAGCCATGAACAACTCAAAAATAAAGAACAAACCATTTACGAAGTTGTATCAGAAGGCAATGAATTAATAGAAGTTGGCAATACCTCTATCAATGCAAGGGCTTATTTGAGTCGTTTCAATTTTGCAGGTGGCGACCAACAGAAAAAACTCGGTGTGCTTTCTGGTGGAGAACGTAATCGCTTACATTTAGCGATGACTTTACGAGAAGGGGGTAATGTCCTTTTGCTCGATGAACCGACGAATGATATTGATGTGAATACGCTTCGTGCGCTTGAAGATGCTCTGGATAATTTTGCAGGTTGTGTCTTGGTGATTTCGCACGACCGTTGGTTTATTGATCGTTTGGCAACGCATATTTTGTCGTATGAAGACGAAGGAAAAGTAACGTTTTTTGAAGGCAATTACTCGCAATTTGAAGCTAAGAAAAAAGCAGAGCTGGGCGACATTACGCCCAAGCGACCTCGCTTTAAGAATGTGATAAATCGATAGTTAATATAACCATATAGGGCATAGAAGATGTTATAGTTTATATGACCTTATATTTCTTATATGGTTCAAACAAAAAAGTAATAATGGAAAACAACGCCTACATCCTCGGCACTGAACGTGCCGAGTTACATCGCCTCGGATTACAACATCAAGTGTGGAGTAGTGAAGCTCGTGAGGGTTGGAAATTTGCAGAATTTAGTGCAGGTCAAACGATTCTTGATTTGGGCTGTGGCCCTGGATTTTGTACGATGGAATTGGCTTATATGGTAGGCGAAGAAGGTAAAGTAGTTGCAGTTGACAAATCAAAAGGCTATATTGATTTCCTCAATCAATCGGCTCGCCTTCATGCTTTAGAAAATATAACAGCGATAGAATCCGATTTTGATGATATGGATTTGAGTAGTTATTTTTTAGATGGAGTCTATGACCGTTGGGCATTGGCTTGGATTCCCAATCCTGAAGAGATCATCCAAAAAGTAGCCAAAGCCATGCAGCCAGGAGCAGTATTTGTGGCACATGAATATTACGACTGGTCGGT
>JAHDEQ010000246.1 GCA_020628755.1 Saprospiraceae bacterium | reverse complement strand
AAAAGCTAAAAAGAACTAAAAAAAATTGAAGCTATGAAAATTTTAAACTATTGGATACTTGCTATCCTACTATTATCCCTTTTTGCATGTCAAGAAGAACAAAAATCTTCGAATGCAGATGATGCTGCCAATGCTGCTGCTAGTACTGCAAAAGAATCAAATGTTTACATTCCAAATGATGCTTTAGAAATACAAGAAGATGTGGTAATAGAACCTCCACATACTGCCGAACCGCCGCCGCCACCGCCGTTACTTCATGAAATAGCTGAAGAAGAAATTTATTTTGACCAATCCATTAAAACTGATAATAAGGTTCATAAAAAAGTAGGCTCAACAGCATACTCCATGAGTCCGCCACCTCCACCGCCGCCACCCACAGAAGCAGAAATATTTAAAATCATCCAAAAAGAACAACCTGCCATAGAAGAAACTAGGCCATTTAACACCGAATCGTATGCCCATATACCCGAAAATGATTTTAAAGAAGTACTCGAAAATCCACTTTCTACCTTTTCGATTGATGTGGACAGAGCGTCGTATAGCAATTGCCGTCGCTACTTGAATCGAGGGCAGATTCCGCCGCCTGGCTCAATACGAATAGAGGAATTTGTCAATTATTTTGACTATGATTATCCACAACCTGATGATAAAGACCCTTTTTCGGTCAATACCGAAATTGGTCCTTGTCCTTGGAATCCTGAGCATAAATTATTGCATATTGGATTGCAAGGAAAATCTATAGAACAAGAAAAATTGCCACCTGCCAATTTGGTATTTTTACTTGACGTATCGGGCTCAATGAGAAGTTCTTACAAACTTCCTTTGCTCAAAAGTGCCTTCAAATTACTAATCAATCAGTTGCGTGAGGAGGACATGGTTTCTATTGTGACCTATGCTGGTAGTTCGGGTTTGGTCTTGCCGCCAACTTCGGGTAGCAACAAACAAAAGATTCGTGATGCTCTCGACCAACTGAGCGCAGGCGGAAGTACCGCAGGTGCTTCAGGCATTCAGCTGGCTTACCAAGTTGCCCAAGAAAATTTTCTCCGCAAAGGAAATAATCGAGTTATTTTAGCCACTGATGGCGATTTTAATGTTGGTCTTAGTAGCGATGCTGCCCTCGTTCAACTCATCGAAGAAAAAAGAAATAAAGGTGTTTTCTTATCCGTTTTGAGTTTTGGTTCAGGTAATTATCAAGATACTAAAATGGAACAACTAGCCGATAATGGAAATGGAAATTACGCTTATATTGATAATATTAAAGAAGCTAAAAAGACTTTGGTTAATGAAATGGGTTCAACCCTTTTTACGATTGCAAAAGATGTAAAATTACAACTAGAATTTAATCCCAATCATGTACAAGCTTATCGTTTGTTGGGTTATGAAAATCGAGTTTTAAAGAAAGAAGATTTCAATAATGATAAGAAAGATGCAGGCGATATTGGTGCTGGGCATAGTGTAACGGCGGTTTATGAATTGATACCAGCCAACAGCAAAAACAGTCAAGCACTATTGACGAGTGTTGACCCACTCAAATATCAAAAAACGAAAAAACTCAGTAATGCAGCGAATAGTTCAGAGTGGGCAACGGTAAAATTGCGCTATAAAAAGCCCGATAGCAATACCAGCAAATTGCTAAGTGTCACGGTAGATGATACCGACTCTAGTTTGCGCCAAACTTCTGATAATTACAGATTATCCGCAGGAATCATTGCTTACGCCATGCTCTTGAAAAAGTCAAAATACACACAAGATTGTACTTATCAAATGGCAATTGAATTGATTGAATCTTTAAGCCAAAAAGATGAGTATAAAAAAGAATTATTGGGATTGATAGAGATTGCAGCTCAACTAGAATAAATTATAAATAGGAATAAGGAATTTGAAAATTCCTTATTCCTATAAAATCCTGTCGCATCCTGAAAATCCTTAAATCTTGTTCTGCCTTTTGTTTATTTTTGCGATTCAATAATGCAATGCCAGAAGAAATGAAAAAAATAATATTGCTTTTTAGCTTAAACCTGCTTCTATCAGGATTTTTATTTTCTAATCCGAATGAAAAATTTCAAGAAGGAACAGCAGCCTACCAAAATAAAGACTACAAAGCAGCGATAGCTGCTTTTGAAGGATTGGTACAAAAAGGCATGGAATCCAAAGAATTATATTACAATTTAGGCAATAGCTACTATCAAGAAAAACAATTGGGTAAAGCTGTTCTTTTTTTAGAAAGAAGCCTACAACTCGCTCCTAGAGACGCAGATATACAACACAATCTTAAAGTTATTCGACAAGAATTGCAAGATGATATTGAAGAACTTCCACCCTTTTTTTTAGCCAAATGGTGGAAAGGATTAAGTAATGTATTTGGCTCAGGCTTATGGTCAATATTGGCAATATTGACCATGTGGTTGGCGATTGGTGGCTTGGTTTTGTGGTTGCGTGGCCATGAGCGCAGCCAAAAGAAAAAAGGATTTTTGGCAGGAATGGCTTTATTAGTATTGAGTTTCTTGTTTTTTGCATTGGGCAATACCAAAGCTACTATAGAAAAAGACAGTGGTCATGCCATATTGATGCCCCAAGAAATTGCATTGCGCTCCGCTCCAGATGCAGACAGCAAAGTAATTGTAGCATTGCATGAAGGAACAAAAGTGGCCATCCAAGACCAAATCAGTGATTGGTACAAAGTACGATTGGCCAACGGCGAAGTCGGTTGGTTGCCCATCAACAGTATGGAGAAGATATAAAAAGAAAGCCATCCCGAAGAGGGATGGCCCAACAAAAAAATATAAAGCTATGAAAACTAAAACTATTTCGTAATAACGTTATTTTGACTATTCTTGTTTAGATGGGTCACTTTATTTAGTCGGTTCAACACCTCCATCTAAATAGTCTTGGTATTTTTCCAACTCTTCCCAGTCACCAGCAACTGCCATAGCTGCTTGCTTTGGCCAAGTAGTTGGGTTGTGCATTTGGTAACGAGAGCCCGCATCATTCAAAATACCTTTTAAGCGGTCATATTCTGCGATAGCCAAATCTGCCCAAGTTGCAATGCCTGCGTTCGTCAACAATTCAGCAATTTTTGGTCCAATACCTTCAATAGCAGTCAAGTCGTCGCGCTTAATTTTCTTACCCGAAGGTAAGGCAATTTTCTCTCCAGCTTTTGGAGCAGGAGGAGGCGTAGCCGCTACTGCTTGTGGAGCTGGTGCTTCCGCTTTTGGTTCGGGAGCAGGAGCTTCAACAACTGGTTTTGGAGCTTCCACTACAGGAGCAGGAGCTTCTTGCTTAACCGCTTTTTTAGCTGGTTTAGGTTTTTTAACAACTGTTTCGGGCATATCAAATGGAGCGATACTTACAAAAGTTCGTCCCAAACGACGCTTATCAAAAACAACTGTACCATCTACTTTTGCGTGCAAAGTATGATCTTTGCCCATATATACAAATTCACCAGGGTGAAATTTGGTTCCTCTTTGGCGTACAATGATATTTCCTGCACGAGCAGCTTGACCTCCAAACAATTTTACTCCTAATCTATTACTATTACTGTCCCGTCCATTATCCGTACTACCTACACCTTTCTTATGTGCCATAACTTTTTATGATTTGTTCCTATATAAAATAGGAAAGGATTCCTAAAATTAAATACTTTTTTTGAATTATCCAACAATTGAGTCCACCTTAATCTTTGTAAAACGCTGACGGTGTCCATTTTTCTTTCGATAACCCTTGCGGCGTTTCTTTTTGAATACGATGACTTTGTCGCCTTTTTGGTGTCCCAAAACGGTTGCAGTGACATTGGCAGAACCAACGTTCGGCTTGCCTACGGTTACAGCTCCTGCTCTATCAATCAAGTGTACTTGATCAAAAGATACGCTGTCGCCCTCATTGGCTTCTAGCTGGTGGACGAAAAGCTCTTGCCCTTCCTCTACTTTAAATTGCTGACCAGCTATGGTTACGATTGCAAACATGCTTTTTTGATTTAAATTAATAATGAAAAATTGATACGAAAAACTTACTGTTAAATATCTTTTTATAACAAAGTAAATTTTCGGTGTGCAAAGGTACGTGTTTTGGCGTTTTTTTACAAATAAAATTGTGTGTTTGTGTACCGAAGTGTTTATGTGTTTGCCTTTTAACATAGGCAACGACCTTCTTCTATATCAAATCCCGCAATACAAATTTACGTTTGACAGGATAACCAATCCGTTCGAGTTTGATTCGGATGGTTTTGCCTGCTTTGGAGCGCAGCATATTGGTCGCATTTTTTAGCGACAAAAATGAGGCTGGAATACCATTAATAGATTTAATAATATCTCCTCGAAATATACCTGCCTCGGCGGCAGGTGTATCGGGCAAGACATTTTGTACCACCAAAGTATTATTTAACTGTCCTGCCGTGATGAGCGTCAAGCCACTTTTGTCGTACACAAACTTTCGTTTAAACTTGCGATTGGGTTTGAAATAAATTTTTTCTAAAGGATAATTTAGAATAATCGTAAAACGATTTAGTATTTCGTTGCCGATAATACCATTTCTAAAAAAAGTTGAATCTCTATTAAGGATAGGTTCTTGGTCTTGAAAACTGGTAATGACGTTTTGTAAATCGTATTGTGCAAAACGGAGATTTTGCACACGCCCTGTGTAGCCTTCTATGAAGCCACCCAAGCCAGCCCCAACATTACTCTTAATCGTATTTGGCGGAAGCTCAAAATTTTTATGCGCAAAGGTATTCAACAACAAAGCCATACTCGCTCCTGTATCAATCAAAAAATTACAGTCAATGGTATCTTTTTGAGCAAACACATTTCCGTTTATATAGGGTTTACTTTTGTGTACTTTTATAGTATAAGTATCATACTTGCTAGAAGTAGGCGGCGTGTAATATTTGGGATTGTATAAACTAATGAGGCGACGTTGATAATTGATTTTGACCACAAATCGTCGAAACAAATCTGCCCCCAAAATTCCGTGTACTTCTGTACCCGTAAATTCCTCAAAACGAAAATAGTCTTCATCCAATACTAATATATCTTGTTTGAACGCTGTAGCCAAACCCGTTTCGAGGTTGATGTCCTTGACGAGGTGAGCAATAAGTGTCTTTTGCAAGTCAGAACCCATCACCTGAAAGGTACGACCATAAGGTATGGCCAATATATCTGTGATTTCACGCTTGGTAAGTATCGTATGCTCGGCTCCTGTATCAAAAATAAATTTGAGTGTAAAAACCTTATTAAATTTGACTTTGACCAGTATAAAATTGTTGTAATACTCAAAAGGTATATCTATTTTTCCTTTTCCTGCTGGCATCTCAAAGCCCACAGATTGTCCTAAAAGCCCTGAAATAGTCAGCGAAAAGCCCAAAATCATGTACAATCGGAAGAAATATTTCATAGCTTTTTTTTAAAAAATCACAGTTTTGCGAAAAAAAATCACAGTTTTTGACAATTTTTTTTGAGGTTTTTTGGAGTAAAAATTATTTTATTTTTCACAAAATTTACACAAACCACAATCACAACCAATTAATTAACAGACAATTAAGTAACGAAAATTCGATTAAAAAATTAAAAAAAATCGAACAAAGTCTGTTTTTTGTATTGGAGAAAACTATTTTTTATTTGGATTATTGTAGTATGAAAAGTGACACAAAGGAGGTCACACAAAACTAAGAGTTAAAATACAATTTTGGATATGTTCATGGGATTATAATTTGTTGGTAGTAAGTCGTCCCGA
>JAHDEQ010000245.1:2213-5772 GCA_020628755.1 Saprospiraceae bacterium | reverse complement strand
TAAAAATTTAACCTAAAGAGTTTTTCTAGTGGAAAACTAGAAAAACTTTCTTTTACCCTGGCAAATTAATTAGAGGTACTTTTTTTTGTCCACTCATTAGTTGGTTCTGCGCTTTTAGTTTTAAAAGTGTTTCGAGTGTTCAAATGAAAAGTACAACACGTCAAACAAACGCATTAGCGTTTGTATTAGCTCAGTTACCCATTCAGGCTGTAATACAGTTTTGAGTGGGTTTTTTTAATTTAGAAAAGCTGTAGAAAGGTGGGTTATTGAAGTCTAAAAATACTTCTTTGAACGGAGTATCCTGCAAATATTCCAGTACCATTTTGGATATTGCTACCAACAGAGGCAGGTTCGTTAAAGAAAGGGTTGGCTCCAGTATTGGCATTCCGAATGGCAGAAACATGAAAATCATAATACTCTTTGCTGACAGTACGAAGCTCTACAGCCATATTTTCTGCTTTTTGAAGACCTTCTTGCAATAAGAACTGTAATGAAAAACTTATCTTAGCAGGAAATGACTTGAAATGGTCATCTGTAAAATAAGCTCCATAAAGCTCAAGACTATTAGTATTAATAGTAGCCTCTGCATAATTAGAACCTTCTAAATCAAAGTTTACAAAGTAAAAGTCACAAATATTATTAAGCGAATTCTGATTAGGATTTTGTTCCGCAATATTTTTGATATCAACATAAAACAAAAGGTGATAATAATTCTTGTCTAAGGGATCTTCAATTTCTATTTCAGCACTCAATTTTTGAATACTGACATTCTCAATAATATTACTTGGAGTTCCAGTAGGATTACTTATTTGTACAGAATGTATAGGCGTAGGTTCAGGCACAAAACTGTTAGCAACCACCGAACCAAATCGAGGATGGTTGATTTTCAAGAAATAAGACATTCCTTCTTCCGCTACGGTTGTAAGACTTTTATAAACGCCTTTTTCAGAGTCAAAAATTAATTTCTCCAACAAATCTTTGTTGTGATACAAACCAACACTTGCATCACTGATAATCTTAAAATTATCTTCTGCAGTTATTGGGCGACTTTCAGCTAGGTTTACTTCAAAAAAATTGGCTCTACCATTGCAGCTTATATCATCAGAAGTAAATGTGCCACTTACCGATATTTGAGGCTCATAATATTCATCATCTAGCCTCACAACTGATTCGCAAGAGCATAGAAAAAAGACTAAAGTAAATAATATGAGTACGTTTCGGGTCATTTATATTTGGTGAAAATAAAAAAACAACAAATATTATTTGTAGATATAGCATAACAAAGTTACGTTTATAAACTCAGATATGCTAGGTTTTGTTGACTTTTATTGTTTGATGCAATATGAAAAAGAATTGTTGAAATACTTGAATTTAGCCTTTTTTTGAAGAAGTTTTGATTTTTTTAGCTTTAGTTTTCGTTTTTAAGTTGTTGATAAACAATGTGTTGTGATTGTTTTCTTTGCGAAAGACAATTTTTAATAAAAAAAATATCTTCAAACTGTGACGTACTAAAACAAGCTCCGTCTTAATAGTGTTTTAAATAACAAATGAGTTATTAAATTTTATAGAAATTTCGAGCTTTTGCTCTTTAAGAATATAAGTTCCATTAAAAAGGAACTTTCATATGTAGATTGTTTTCATTTGGTTTTTTGGGGTTATGCAGGGTCCACCTTTTGGTTGGTACCCTGTACTTTTTTTAGCCCAAGCCAAACATAAAAGCGGCGATACTGATATTTCAGTATCGCCGCTTTTATGTTTGGAGAACCCTTCTCTTTAGCGAGCGCAGTTGATGCAATTTGTACTTTCGGGCATAAACATTAAGCGTTTGGGCTGAATAGGTTTTTTGCAATTGCTGCAAGTCCCAAAACCAGGTTGGTCTATTTTTGTCAAAGCCAACTTGAGTTTACCCAACTTTTTCTTCGACGAACGCAGCGCAGCTTCAGCTACTCCCTTATTATTGATAGCATCCATTCGACTTACTCTGCCCAAAGAATTTTCGGGCGCAATAGGTTTCGTAGATTCTTCAAGGTGCGCAATTTCTTTTTCGGCTTGCACTATTTTCTCTTGTATTTTTTGTGCCAATAAGGCTTTATCTTCTTGAGTCATCGGATTATTTTTTCATTACTTAACTAAAATCCTGTATCTTTTGTTGCTTTAGCTTGTTACTTATATATGAACCTCTTCTATCACACCACAGGTCTTTTATGAATCGCTTCCAATGGATATATGTTGACGACACAGGTCGCAAAAACAAAATTGGGATTGTTCATTTTCCAAAGAATAGTGGTCACTTATTAATTTATGTCAACTCTAAAATAACGGTTGTTGATTTTTCTATATTTGATTCCAAAACCTATTCCATTTTTATCGAAGGTGAGCTTTGTGAAGTCATTGTGGAAAAAAAAGACGAGCAATTTTTTTACGGATTTGAAATAAACAAAGAAGCAGACACGCCACGAAACCAATTTCGTAAAGAGACTGAAAAACGAAATCTTGTAAAAACCTTTGCTTTGCTGGGACTTTTTGCTATTGCCATCATGGCGATAGTTTGGGGAGTCAATTATTTTCTTTTAACTTCTTATAAAGAAGAAGCAGCCAAGCTGACCCTCGAAACTGCTGTCGCAGTTCCAGCCCAGCTCTTTCAAGATGCGAGTTTATTAAAATACAACTTTGTTGCTAATGGTAATATACTTGAAGGCGAGCTAGACGCAGAATGGACAAAACAAGCCAAGCAGTTTACAGGTTTTCCTATAGAAAACGGAAATGAATTTACGGTTTTGTATGCACCACACAATCCCAAAATTCACAGGTTGGATTACCAACAACCCAGCGCATCACAAATAGAATCGTATAAAACAAAAGCTATTCAACAAGAATTGCAGTACAACCAACAAATTGATTCTACCAAAGCGAGCTGCCTTGTTCAAATTGCATTTGAACAAAAGGGGTTGGCAGGATTAGCCGATTTTTACCATCAAAAAACCTTGCCCACTCGCAACGCTACATTTAATCAAGATTCTTATAAACGTCTTATAAGAGATATTCCTTTCCAAAAAGCCAGTCAAGAAAAATGTTGGTAGCCTCGATTTAAGATTCGAGATTTTCGATTGAATAAATCTAAAGTCTAAAATTAGAAATCTAAAATCTAAAATCTTTACTTTTGCACTCTAATAATTAGAACAATGGAATACCTAGCTCAACATATCGAAGGATTGATTTTTACAACAGAACATCCGATTACTTTGGATGAAATAAAAAACTGTTTGGAAACGACCTTTGAGACAGAATTTAAACGACAAGATTTAGAAGAAGCGATTGATACGATAAAAACGAAATTTCAGGCAGATGATTTTGCTTTTGAAATTGCAGAAATTGCTAATGGCTATCAATTTTTGACCAAGGGTGCGTATCATGGTACGATTGGCACCTATCTGCGCCAATCCACGAAAAAGCGATTGTCACGAGCGGCGATAGAAACCCTTTCTATTATAGCCTATAAACAACCCATCTCCAAAGGCGAAATGGAAAAAATACGAGGCGTAAGTTGCGATTATTCTGT
>JAHDEQ010000245.1:0-2113 GCA_020628755.1 Saprospiraceae bacterium | reverse complement strand
TTACATTCAAAATTCTTGCATTTTTACATTCAAAATTAATCATGGATAAACCCTTAGTCAATAGAGTAGCCGCAAGCGGACTGATAACTATCAATCTCGAAGATTTTTTTCCTGAAAAAGAAGTTGTAGAATTCGATTTGAAATCTTATCTTTTTATGGAAATGATTCTCAAAGAAAAAGACTTTCGTGCTGCCCTCAAAGAACAGGATTGGACGCAATATCAAGATAAGAATGTTGTCATTTTTTGTAGTGCCGATGCCATCATTCCTGTGTGGGCGTACATGCTGGTCACAGCTTATGTACAGCCTTTTGCCGATTCTGTTTTTCAAGGGACAAAAGAAGAATTTTATAAAACGTCTTATCAACAAACTATAGCAACTTTTGATGCAAGTCAATATGAAGATAAGAGAATTGTCATCAAAGGTTGTAGCAACAAGCCCGTTCCACCTTCGGCTTATGTAGCTTTGACCAACGCTTTGCGTCCTTTTGCCAAGAGTATTATGTATGGCGAGCCTTGTTCAACTGTACCTATTTTCAAGAAACCTAGAGAGAAGAAATAAAATATTAAAACCCAGTAAAATGCAAATTTCAAAAGAATTAGAAACTTAAATCAAAAACTTAGTTCAACAAGGCAAAATGCTTGAAGCCATTGCCTTAGTTCAAAAAGAACTCAAACAAGGATTGCGTGTTTCAAAAGAAATAGTAGATAAATATCGCTAAATATCGGTTTTTGAAAGCGGTTTTTATCAAAATTTGTTTTAATATTTGATATTAAAACCCAAACAATTTCTAATTTTGTGCGTTCATTCACACAAATTATAATTCAACCCAGAAACCTTCAAATTATAATACAATTATGCCATATTTATTTACATCCGAGTCAGTATCAGAAGGACATCCTGATAAAGTAGCTGACCAAATTTCTGACGCATTAGTTGACCACTTCCTCGCTTTCGACCCTGAAAGCAAAGTCGCCTGCGAAACTTTAGTAACCACAGGACAAGTTGTCTTAGCTGGTGAAGTCAAATCCAAAACATACCTCGACGTACAACAAATCGCAAGAGACGTTATTGAGCGTATTGGTTACACCAAATCCGAGTATATGTTTGAAGCCAATTCTTGTGGTGTCTTTTCTGCGATTCACGAACAATCTCCTGATATTAATCAGGGAGTTGAGCGTAAAAAGAAAGAAGACCAAGGAGCAGGTGACCAAGGTATGATGTTTGGTTATGCCTCTAACGAAACAGACAATTATATGCCTTTGGCATTGGACTTGTCGCACAAAATACTTCAAGTACTTGCTGATATTCGCAAAGAAGGTAAAAAAATGAAATACTTGCGTCCAGACTCTAAATCGCAAGTTACAATTGAGTATTCTGATGACAATACGCCAACGCGTATTGACACAATTGTCGTTTCTACCCAGCATGATCCTTTCGCCGAAGACAAGAAAATGTTGGCCAAAATCAAAGAAGATATCATTGATATTGTCATTCCACGAGTCAAAAAAATGTGCAACAAGAGTGTACAAAAATTATTCAACAATAAAATCACGTATCACATCAATCCAACAGGTAAATTTGTGATTGGTGGGCCACACGGCGATACAGGATTGACTGGCCGTAAAATTATTGTTGATACTTATGGAGGTAAAGGAGCGCACGGAGGTGGAGCTTTTTCAGGTAAAGACCCTTCTAAAGTTGACCGTTCGGCTGCTTATGCAACACGTCATATTGCCAAAAACTTAGTAGCAGCAGGTGTTTGCGACGAAGTGTTGGTGCAAGTATCTTATGCTATCGGAGTTGCTCGTCCAACCAATATTTATATCAATACTTATGGTTCTGCCAAAGTAGAAATGGATGATGGTGCAATTGCAAAAGTAGTAGATAAGGTATTCGATATGCGTCCTTATGCCATCGAAAAACGCCTCAAACTTCGTAATCCAATTTACTCTGAATCGGCTGCTTATGGACACATGGGACGTGAGCCAGAAGTAAAGACTGTCAAGTTAGTAGATGGTTCAGGTAAAGTCAAATCCAAAAAAGTAGAAACTTTTACTTGGGAAAAATTGGACTATGTTTCTAAAGTGAAAAAAGCATTTAAAATCAAGTAA
>JAHDEQ010000244.1 GCA_020628755.1 Saprospiraceae bacterium | reverse complement strand
AAAGTACCGCTATGCATCTGCTGACGCTATGCAATACCGAGACGAATTAATAGAGGCTACAGGTTATGATATGACTTCATTTTTTGATGATTGGATTCTAAACCCAGGATATTCTGCCTTTGAAGTCAATCATTCCTATACTACCAATAACGATTTGTATTCAGTTGAGTTAAGCCTTACGCAAAAAGTAAGAGCTGCACCAAATTTGCATACCAATGTGCCACTAGAAGTAACATTTACTGATAGAGCAGGCAATAAAGACACCCACCGCCTCCTAGCTTCAGGAGAAGTAACACAATATTCCATCATATCCAATGTTGAGCCTTTTTTTGTGACAGTTAACGAAAATAATGCACTCAACATGGCACATCTATCCCACCAATTCACCATAGAAGAAACAGGGGCAAGTAATATACCATATGTCGAAATAGAACTAAATATCTCAGAACTACCACAGCCTACACTATTACACATTGACCACTACTGGGTAGCTCCTGACCCAATCATTGACAATCCTGATAATGCTCAAATATCTTCTACACACTATTGGCGTATTGAAGGTGATTTTGAGACAGGAATACTAGCAGGAGGTAATTTAGAATACAACACTTTTCTTGATAGCGACCTCACCGAAAATGGTGAGGAAGATTTAATATTAGTCTATCGTAGAGGCAAAGGTTACGATTGGCAAGAATATCCCTATTACAACAAACTGACTTTATCTCCAACCGACGGCAATGGCTTTATTCGCATCCAAGAGTTGCTGCCAGGTGAATATGCCTTTGCAAATGGCACATTACCAATGTACACTTCAACAAAAGAAGTATTCAGAGATTTTGAACCATTACAAATTTCTCCTAATCCTGCTAAAGAGAATATCACATTAAAACAAGAATATGATCGTGATTTTGGCCGAGTTAAATTAGAATTATTTTCGGTCAAAGGACAAGTCTTGTTACAAGAGATGGTTTATATAAACGGAACTCAACTAGAAAAAGAGTTATCTGTCAAACATCTTTCTAATGGTACTTATTGGATAAAACTTACAGATGAAAAGGGACATTTCATTTCTACCAATAAATTTCATATTATCAAATAGTAATAAACTCAAAATTGCTGGCTCTACGGTGAAAACTGTGGGTAAGAAATACTAGGGCAAAGGTTTACTAAACTTGTCGCTAATAAATGTACAAGGTTTATTTAATTTACCGCTTTTAAATTGAAAGAAGTTTAGTAAACCTCATTCGACCCACAATAAACACCGTAGTACCAAATTACTGATACCAGTGACTTTTGGCATTGCTTATGTAAAAAGACTAATTCTTTGACTTTTTCCGTAAAGATATTTCCATTCAAATCTAAAATCCCCGAGTTGTTCTGGGCAGGCGTTCACTTCATGTGGTCGTTCTCTCTTTTATTTTGAATGGAACACGGAAATCTTCAAAGAAGGAATAGTTTTAAGAACGCTTAAAAAATAAAAGCCCTAGTTAAGCCCCAAATTTCAGGTTTTATTTATCTTTGTGCGCAAATCCAAACGCTCCAAAAAAAATATACTCGGATGAGTGCTACAAATCACAATAAGGCAGTTTTATTACTTGAAGATGGTACCGTTTTTCAAGGCATTGCTGCGGGTAAAATTGGTACAACCACAGGCGAGATTTGCTTCAATACAGGTATGACAGGTTATCAAGAAATATTTACCGACCCGTCATATTTTGGTCAATTGCTCGTTACAACGAATGCCCACATTGGCAATTATGGTACAAAGCATACCGACACCGAATCAGAATCCATCAAAATTGCAGGTCTGATTTGTAAAAATTTCACCACTCCTTATTCTCGTAATTTGGCTGACGAATCCATTCAAGATTATTTTGAACGTGAAAATCTAGTAGGAATAGCAAGTGTTGATACACGAGCTATTGTTCGACACATCCGAGACAAAGGAGCAATGAATGCTATTATTTCTTCTGAAATTACTGACATAAAAGAACTCAAAAAAATGTTGGCAAAAGTCCCACCAATGGAGGGACTAGAGCTGGCTTCTAAAGTTAGTACCAAATCACCTTACTTCAAAGGTGACCCACACAAAGACTTTAAAGTAGCCGTACTCGATTTTGGGGTCAAACAAAACATATTAGATTGTTTGGTTGAACGAGGTTGCTACCTCAAAATTTTTCCTGCTCAAACACCAATTGAAGAAATTAAAACTTGGAATCCTGATGGCTATTTCTTATCCAATGGTCCAGGCGATCCTGCTTCAATGGATTATGCTGTTGACATTGCTAAAGCTATTTTAAAAGAAGACAAACCACTTTTTGGTATCTGTTTAGGACACCAAATTTTGGCTTTGGCTGTTGACATTCCAACTTACAAAATGCACAATGGCCATCGTGGCATCAATCATCCTGTTATCAATTTGAGCACAGGCAAATGCGAAATTACCTCCCAAAATCATGGCTTTGGAGTAAGTCCTAAAGCCATACGAGAAAATATAGACAAGGTAGAGGTAACACACCGCAACCTCAATGACGATACCATTGAAGGTATCCGAATCAAAAATAAAAAAGCATTTTCAGTCCAATATCATCCAGAAGCATCACCAGGACCACATGATGCACGTTATCTTTTCGATGATTTTGTGGAAATGATGAAAGCGGAAATATTGGTCAATAGTTAATAGAGAAATTTAATGATAGGGGCAAATACTGCCCTTTATTTATACCTAATAAATGTCAAAATAACATGAGTTCAATTTTAGATATTCGTTCAAGAGAAATTCTTGATTCAAGAGGTAATCCAACTGTCGAAGTAGAAATATTAACCGAAAGTGGTTGTATTGGTAGGGCTGCTGTTCCGTCGGGTGCATCTACTGGAAAATACGAGGCTGTAGAGTTAAGAGACGGCGACAAAACACGTTTTTTAGGCAAGGGAGTGTTAAATGCTTGCCGCAATATAGAAGAAGTTATTCGAGAAGAACTCATAGGTGTTGATGTTTTTGAGCAAGTCTATATAGACAATCTCATGCGTGAAATTGACGGTACTAGCAACAAAGCAAAGATGGGAGCAAACGCTATTTTAGGTGTATCTTTGGCCGTTGCCAAAGCTGCTGCCGAAGAAAGCAACCAACCTTTGTACCGTTATGTAGGCGGTGTTAATGCACATGTTTTGCCTGTTCCTATGATGAACATTCTCAATGGAGGTTCTCATGCCGATAATAGTATAGACTTTCAGGAGTTTATGATTATGCCTGTAGGGGCAGAATTTTTCTCTGAAGGTTTACGTATGGGAGTAGAGGTTTTTCATCACCTCAAATCAGTCTTAAAGAAAAAAGGCTACTCTACCAATGTTGGTGACGAAGGAGGTTTTGCACCCAATATCAAATCCAATGTAGAAGCTATAGAAACCGTACTACAAGCCATCGAAAAGGCAGGTTTCCGACCTGGCGAAGATATCCTCATTGCGATGGATGCTGCCGCTTCTGAATTTTACAATGAAGAAGAAAAAGTTTATCATTTTCATCAATCAACAGGCGACAAATTATCAACTTCTGATATGGTAGCTTATTGGGCAGATTGGTGTAAAAAATATCCAATTTTATCAATTGAAGATGGTTTGCATGAAGACGATTGGGCAGGTTGGACAGCTTTGACTAAAGAACTTGGAAATCGAGTTCAGATAGTTGGGGATGACTTATTCGTTACCAATACCACACGCTTGCAGCGTGGTATTGACGAGGATGCGGCAAACTCCATCCTTATCAAAGTCAATCAAATTGGTTCTTTGACAGAAACAGTAGAAGCAGTACGCCTCGCAACCCGTAATGGTATGACCAGTGTTATGAGCCATCGCTCAGGCGAAACCGAAGATACTACAATTGCAGATTTGGCAGTTGCACTCAACACAGGACAAATCAAAACAGGCTCGGCTTCTCGTTCTGACAGAATTGCCAAGTATAATCAATTGCTTCGTATCGAAGAAGAATTGGGCGATAGTGGCATTTACCCAGGTAAAGCATTATTAGGATAATAGTGGCGCACACTTGCCTGACGGCTGGCAGGCTTCAGTTTGCGCATAAATAATACACCTGTTTGTATAGAGTATTTATAGTCATAAATTAAATATGTATATTTGCATATCAGAAATCTAAAACCTAAAATCTATTCAAAAAATTGCATCGACACTTTCATCATTTGTCGAATAAACGAGAAACAATAGTGCCGAGTGTTGAGAAAAATGATGAAATATTAAAAGTTGAAATAATTTTTTGAACAATACGTAATATCGTGGCTATCCGAAATAATCCTTTTAGACCTATCCTCAAAAAAATACCTGCTCCGTTTCGGAATAGATATTTTTTGGTCTTGGTACTATTTATAGCATGGATGGTTTTTTTTGATAAGCATGATGTATTGACGCAGTTCAAACTTCAACAAACACTCAATCGCCTCGAAGCCGATAAGGTATATTATCAAGAAAAAATTGAACAAGCCAAAGAAGACCGTTTGGATTTGGAAGTCAATAAAGAAAAATATGCTCGAGAGCATTATTATATGCAAAAGTCTGACGAAGATGTTTTCATCATCGTTGACGAATCCGAAGAAAATAAGTAATGCAAAAGCGGCTTTAGTCGTATAGACATTTTATTATATCATTAAAAAATTACATCATTCGATATGTCTGTTTTAGTCAATAAAGATTCAAAAATCATCGTACAAGGATTTACTGGTAAGGAAGGTACATTCCACGCAGGCCAAATGATTGAGTATGGCACCAACATCGTTGGTGGTGTGACTCCAGGTAAAGGCGGACAAGAACATTTGGGCAAACCCGTTTTCAATACAGTTAATGAGGCTGTTCAAAAAGTAGGTGCTGATACAACTATCATTTTTGTGCCTCCAAGATTTGCTGGCGATGCGGTTATGGAAGCTGCTGAGGCTGGTATTAAAGTTATCATTTGTATTACGGAAGGAATTCCTGTGCAAGACATGGTAAAGGTAAAAGCCTATATTGCTGACAAAGATTGTATTTTGGTAGGACCAAACTGCCCAGGTGTTATCACACCAGGCGAAGCAAAAGTTGGTATCATGCCAGGCTTTGTTTTTAAGCCAGGTCGAATCGGTGTTATCTCCAAATCAGGTACTTTGACTTACGAAGCTGCTGACCAAATCGTAAAAGCAGGATTGGGTATTTCTACAGCTATCGGTATTGGTGGTGACCCAATTATCGGTACACCAACCAAAGAAGCGGTAGAATTATTGATGAATGACCCCGAAACAGATGCTATCGTAATGATTGGTGAAATTGGAGGAAATTACGAAGCATTGGCTGCAGAATATATCCGTTCTACGGGCAACAAAAAACCAGTTGTTGGTTTTATTGCAGGGCAAACAGCTCCCAAAGGTAGAACAATGGGACATGCAGGTGCCATTGTTGGAGGACACGACGATACAGCTGAAGCTAAGATGAAAATTTTGGCAGAAAATGGTATTCATGTTGTTCAATCTCCTGCCCAGATTGGTAAAACAATGTTGGCCGTTTTAGAGAAAGAAGGAGTTGCTTAGAGGAACTATAGCTTAGTATTAAAAATTGGTTTCAGTTTTTAATACTAAGCTCTTTCTAATCCTAAATGTATTAAATCCTACCTTGTTATTATTGTAATAACAACGCATCCCTATCATATAAATGCTTCGCTGAGTTGTACGTTTTTGAACTCACAACTTATTCAAATTTATAACTCCAAATAAGGTTTGAGCTTCTCAACAAAATCTTCTTTAAAAGCGCGTATTTTTTTCA
>JAHDEQ010000243.1 GCA_020628755.1 Saprospiraceae bacterium | reverse complement strand
AACGTAACTCCTTGATTCTTAATGCGCTCCCTCAAGGACTTGAACCTTGGACCCTCTGATTAACAGTCAGATGCTCTAACCAGCTGAGCTAAGGAAGCATTTAAATTACCTTTCCTTCAAAAGGCGGTTGCAAATTTATTACTTTCCAAATAAAAGTGCAATCTTTGAAGCAATTTTTTTAAAAATAATTTTTATATGAGTTTATTAACTGTTGGAACAGTAGCTTTTGACACCATCGAAACGCCTTACGGAAAAGCCGAAATGGTTGTTGGAGGAGCTGCTTTGTATGCAAGCATTGCTGCTTCGCATTTTACGGATACTATTAATTTGGTTTCGGTTGTAGGAGATGATTTTCCTCAAGTCGAAATGGATTTTATGAAAGCTCGTGGTATCAACCTCGAAGGATTACAAATAAAAGAAGGCGAAAAGTCTTTCTTTTGGTCGGGACGCTATCATGACAATATGAACCAAAGAGATACTTTGGTGACAGACCTGAATGTTTTGGCTGATTTCGACCCGATTTTACCTGAGTCTTATAAAAATTCAAAGTTCGTCATGCTCGGTAATTTGACTCCTGAAATTCAAATGAAGGTGGTCGAACAAATGAAAAATCCAAAATTGGTCGTCCTAGATACTATGAATTTTTGGATGGATGTGGCTTTAGATGGTCTCAAAAAAGTACTTAAAAAGGTAGATGTTCTAACCATCAATGACGAAGAAGCACGCCAGCTTTCAGGCGAATACTCCTTGGTCAAAGCTGCTAAAGTTATACACAAGATGGGACCCGAATTTCTCGTTATAAAGAAAGGAGAACATGGTGCGCTACTTTTTCATAAAGACAAAATATTTTCTGCTCCTGCTCTTCCTTTGGCCGATGTTTTTGACCCAACAGGCGCAGGTGACACTTTTGCTGGTGGATTTATTGGTTACTTGGCTAGCAAAAATAGTGTGAGCTTTGAAAATATGAAACGTGCTTTGATTTATGGCTCTGCTATGGCTTCTTTTTGTGTCGAAGATTTTAGTATTGGTCGTATGAAAGGACTCAAAAAAGCCGACATCAACAAACGCCTCAAGGAGTTTGTACGCTTAACAAAGTTTGACCTATAAAATAGCAGGTAGAAGAATTCTTCTTCTACGAAACTTATCATGCAAGATTTCATCTTGCTTTAACTGTATGGCATAAAATGAATCTTCCAATACGAGTAGCAAGACGGTATTTGTTTAGCAAAAAATCAACCAATGCTATCAATATCATATCGGGTATTTCCATCTTTGGACTATCCATTGGTACTGCTGCCTTGATACTCGTATTGTCTGTGTTTAATGGCTTCGAGGATTTGATAACGGGTTTGTTCAGCAATTTCAATCCTGATGTAAAAATCCAACCTGCTGAGGGCAAAACATTTACAGTTGATTCCACGCAATTTGCTCAAATCAAAAATTTAGATGCTGTTTTAGCCGTATCAAAAACCCTAGAAGAAGTTGCCATTTTTGAGTATAAAGGCACGCAAGATATTGGTATGCTCAAAGGAGTAGATAATTATTTTAATGAGGTAACTCAAATAGATTCAACTCTTCGAGACGGCGAATATCTACTGCAAGATAGCGAACGTGCTATGGCCGTTTTTGGTGCCGAAATGTACAACAAACTAAGCATCAATGTGGACGACCCTTTTTCGGCGGTGACGGTTTACATGGCCAAGCGAAAAAAAGTTGGGCCTTTGGGCAATCCTTTTTACAAAAAGTATATGTATCCAGCAGGCGTTTTTAGCATACAGCAAGATTTCAATACGTATATTTTAACATCTCTTTCTTTCGTTCAAGATTTATTGCAATTCAAAGATGAGATTAGTTACCTCGAAATCAAATTGGATAAAAATGCCGACCAAGCAGCAAGTATTGCTGCTATCCAAAATATTTTGGGCGACCAAGTCATCATCAAAAATCGCTTTCAACAAGACGAAGCCTTCCTTAAATTGATGAACATCGAAAAATGGATGAGCTTTGCTATTCTTTCGCTAACTCTGCTTTTGGTTGCCTTCAATCTAGTCGGTTCGCTATGGATGATTGTGATGGAAAAGAAAAAAGACATCGCCATACTACAATCTATGGGAGCAGATAAACCCTTGATTAGAAATATATTTCTAAGCGAAGGTTTGTTGATGTGCTTACTCGGTATAGCGATTGGTTTTCTGCTGGCCATCATTTTATATGTTGTCCAAAAAAACTTTGGTATAGTCCCTATACCCGATGGTTTTGTCATCAACTCCTACCCTATCAGTATGCGATTTTTTGACTTTTTAGTGGTGGCAATTACAGTTATTACTATTGGATTGTTGGCCTCTTTTCCTCCTGCTTGGCGTGCCCAACGTATTTCAGCGATGGTCAGAGAACAATAAATTCTATTTTACAACTTTGCGTGCTAGTACAACTAAATCTTTTTGTGTCTGCTTTTCGATATAATTTTCATGTATTTCCACAATTTCCAATCCAGCTTTTTTTATTAAATTTTTAATTTCTATCAAACTCAAACAGCTATAATAAAATGTTTCTCCAAACATTTCCCCTTCTATTTCTCCATCTTTGCTCCCATGCGTAAAAAGCAAATAAGCTCCTTGATTCATCCAATTAGAAACCATCTGATAAATCTCTTTTTGTCTTTCTTTTGGAAAATGAAAAAATGAATCAAAAGCAATGATACCATCAAATTGCTTTGATGGTCGGAATTCAAAAAAATCACATAAAATAAATTTTGCATTCTTAATGTTCAACTCCTTTGCATGTGCTAAAAGTCGTTCTGAAACATCTATCCCCGTAACGTCAAATCCCGAATCAGACAAAAAGCTGCTTATCGGATAAGCAGCTCCGCAGCCAATATCCAGCACCTTTGCTTGTTTTGGTAACTTTTTAGCAAAATCTATTACCAATTCACTCAAAAAAGATTGACTTCTATAAGCAATCCATTCTTTAGCAATTTTATTATAAGCTTCTTTATTCATAAAACTAATTCAGCAACTTTACTAAAAAGTCTGTATTTTCGTGGCGTTTTTTGTTCTGCCCAAAATGCAAACTAAAACCAGTTAACAGAACCATTTAAATCAATGTTTCGTTAGAGAAGAAAAAATATATCCACAATGAATAAAGAGATTTTCCTCTATAATAGTCTTTCTCGAAAAAAAGAAAAATTTCAACCCATCAATGAAGGCAGCATCGGTATGTACGTGTGTGGCCCAACGGTTTACAGCGATGTCCACCTCGGAAACTGTCGAACCTTTGTCAACTTTGATATTATTTATCGCTACCTCAATTTTTTGGAGTTCAAAGTACGCTATGTCCGTAATATCACTGATGTAGGACATCTCGAAGGCGATACCGACATCGGTGCAGAAGATAAAATCTCTAAAAAAGCACGTCTCGAACAACTCGAACCAATGGAAGTAGTCCAGCACTATACCAATGGTTTTCACGACATGATGCGTATTTTCAACACCTTACCGCCTAATATTGAGCCTCGTGCGACAGGACATATCATCGAACAAATCGAAATGGTTCAAAAAATCATGGACAATGGCTATGGCTATGTCAAAAATGGTTCGGTCTATTTTGATACTTTAAAATTTGCTAAAGAAAATAATAGTTATGGTAAATTATCAGGTCGTGTAATCGAAGATTTATTGTCCGAAACACGTGATGATTTAAAAAATCAAGGTGAAAAAAACCATCCTTCTGATTTTGCGATTTGGATAAAAGCAGACCCAACGCATCTTATGCGTTGGAACTCGCCTTGGTCTGTTGGCTTCCCAGGTTGGCATTTAGAATGTTCAGCTATGAGTACCAAATATCTAGGCGAAACGTTTGATATTCATGGCGGCGGAAATGACCTAAAGTTTCCACATCATGAAAACGAAATTGCTCAAAACGAAGGAGCTTGTAAATGTTCTCCTGCCAACTATTGGCTACACGCCAATATGTTGTTGATGAATGGCAAAAAAATGTCTAAATCTGTTGACCCCGAAACGGGCGTGAGCAATTCCATCACGCCACAAGAATTGTTTTCTGGTGACAGTCCACATATTACCAAAGGCTACAGTCCTATGGTAATTCGATTTTTTATGTTACAATCGCATTATCGTAGCACACTCGACCTAACAAACGATGCTCTATTGGCTGCCGAAAAAGGCTATCGCCGCCTGATGGAAGCCAACAAAATTTTACAAGATTTAAAACATCCAGGCAATGGCAGTAATGCCGATTTGGACAAAGAGATAAATAGCTTGATTAATGATGCTTTTGTGGATATGAACGACGATTTCAATTCACCCAAAGCACTTGCACGCTTATTTGAAACTGTTCCCAAAATCAATGGTCTCAGAGCAGGACATCTTTCTTTCAATGATATAACTGGTGATACTTTGGCTAGAATGAAAGAAGTATTCAATAACTTTATTTTTGAAATATTCGGGCTCAAAGACGAAACCCATGCCACTGCTGGAAGCAATGGCAACGGCGCTCTTGGTGGATTGATGGATTTAATCATTGATATTCGCCAAACAGCTCGTGCCAATAAAGACTGGGCAACCTCTGACAAGATTAGAGACACTTTAAAAGAAGTAAGTATCGTTTTAAAAGACGGAAAAGAAGGTACTACTTGGACTAAAGAATAATTTTATGTGTCTAAGTGTTTATGTATCAATGAGTGGCGGTGTATCAAAAGTAAGGCTGTTCTTTTAAGTTTCAAAACTTAAAAGTAGTGCAAAATAAAGCTTCCAAGCTTTACAAGGTTACTCAAAGCTGGAAGCTTTATCTCGTAATCCTATTTAGCTAAGCAGCTAAATAGAACAACAGAAAATAGTTTTGCTAGCCTTAGTGCTCCGCCCGATGAGTTATACATACGCACACAAACACATCGACATTTACCTGTCCTTAGACAGGCACAAATACAAACTATCCATGAAAAAAATAATTTATACCTTTTTATTATTCCTATTTTTAGGAGCTACATTCAGTATATCAGGATGTTTAGAACCTGAAAATGATCCTTCAAAAGATAATGTGATAAATTGCGACTCTTTCGTGCCCGAAAAAAAACGGAAAATTCCCAAGTTCGATAAGGACTCGGCCTATGCATTTGTTGCCAAACAATGCAGCTTTGGCCCTCGTGTTCCCAATTCTGAACCGCACAAAGCCTGCAAAAACTGGCTATCTGCCAAACTCAAAGAGTTTAATGCAACGGTCATTGAGCAAGATTTTCAGGCAACGGGTTACACAGGTGTAGTCTATAATGGTACTAACATAATAGGTCAGTACAACCCAGAAAACAAATGTCGTGTACTTTTAGGCGCACACTGGGATTCTCGATTTATGGCCGACAAAGATGACAAGCGTGTTGATGAACCGATAGATGGTGCAGATGATGGAGCAAGTGGTGTAGGGGCTTTACTGGAAATTGCTCGTCAAATCAGCAAAAATGGTATTGATATTGGAGTTGATATTATCTTTTTTGATGCCGAAGATCAAGGTCAAGATAATGCTGACTTTGATACTTCAAAATCTTGGTGTTTAGGCTCACAATATTGGTCTAACAAACCTCACCGTGAAGACTATGATGCTATGTATGGCATCTTACTTGACATGGTAGGAGCTAAAGATGCTCGTTTTGCACAAGAGGATTTATCTATGAAAATCAATCCACGCTTAGTCAATAAAATTTGGGATTTGGCTGCTAGTATGAAGCAGGGCAAATACTTTGTAAAAGCGAGTGGCGGCGGCGTTACCGACGACCATTATTTTGTTAGTACTATCAC
>JAHDEQ010000242.1 GCA_020628755.1 Saprospiraceae bacterium | reverse complement strand
GTTTCAAAACTTAAAAGTAGTGCGAAATAAGGCTTCCAAGCTTTATAAGGCTACTCAAAGCTAGGAAGCTTTATCTCGTAATCCTATTTAGCTAAGAAGCTAAATAGAACAACAGAAAATAGTTTTGCTAGCCTTACATTTGCTTTACCGCCCGTTTAGCTAGTTTTGAATGTATTCTTAATTTTAGCGCAAACTGTAGTGTGCGCCATAGGTTTTAAAATGCTGCAATTTTTTACTCTTATTGGTTCATATAGCTTTAATCAAAAAAAGCATATTGCATCGCAGTTGCAAACTGCGAGGAACGCTTATTCAAGGGCTTGTCGTAGTTTGCAATTGCGATATTTTATATTCACAATATGTTTTATTTGTAGTATTTATACAACTATCCAAGCCCAAGATAGTCTCCGAATTGTTCAGGAATTTGCTATTCAAGCGATAGACTTTCAATTGGATCAACTTGGAAATATTTATACTATCAATGCTCAAAATGAAGTCATCAAATACAATCCAGAAGGTAAAAAACAATTTGAGTATAGCGAAAATCGCTTGGGCGATTTAGCCGTTTTGGATGTAAATAATCCTTTAGAGATTTTGTTATACTATCCTGATTTTCAAATCCTTAAAATATTAGATAGGACATTGAGTGAGTTGGTGACGCTTGATTTGACTTCCCTTAATATTTTTCAAATTCCAACGCTTTGTGCTTCTTCGGATGGAAATATTTGGTTGTTTGATAATGACAATCAACAATTATTAAAAATCAATCGACAAGGAAAAATCTTGCTGCAAAGCAATGATTTGCGTATGCGTATTCAGGAAAATTTGAATCCCAATTCTCTAATAGAAGTCGATAATCAAGTTTTTCTAAAAACTGTGGAGCAAGGGATTTTCCGCTTTGACGGATTTGGAAATTATCAAAAAATGTATGCTTACCCTTTTGTACATTTTTTTCAAATACAAGATAATTTTATACTGTTTCATTCAAAAGATAAAAGTGCTAGCCTTCACAAACTAGACATGGAGATTGGAAATGTTGAAACCATTTCTTTAGACATTCCTTTTCAAAAAGCTATTCAGCAAGATTCGCTTTGGTTTGTGTTAGATACAACTGGAAATTTGAGATTAACTCCTTCTAAAAAATAGTTTTTCAGTAAAATGGATTAGGATTTCGGTAAGATGGATTATTCACTCATTAAAGGAGTGAATTAAATTTGTAATATCATTTTTAACCATAAAATCAAAAAACTATGTTTGGTAAAACGATTTCCAATATGATGATAAAACCAGAGCAAGCGCCTGTTTTTGAATCACCCGATAAATATGGATTAGATTATGAAGACGTTACTTTTAAAACAAGTGATGGAGTAACGCTTTCAGCTTGGTTGGTCAAAGGAGGTACGGACAAAGTGATTGTTCAGTCGCATTTTGGTGTGCAATGTTCACGTTGTGGATTTACCCAAGAAGGTAAAGGGATGATGAAAAATGTGTTGTGGACAAGTGATATTAAATTTTTGAATCAAGCCAAATACTTAGTAGAAGCAGGTTATTCTGTTTTGATGTTTGATATGCGCAATCACGGTAAAAGCGAGCAAAATGCTTGGGTTTCTTGGGGTGTAGAAGAGCGAAAAGATATTGTAGCGGCTGTCAATTATGTTTCTACACATCAAGATTATAAAAATGCGGATATTGGTTTATTATCAATTTGCATGGGACAAGGCGCAACTACTTTTGCTTTTGGAATGGAAAAAGAAATGAAAAATTTCAAAAACCTCAAAGCAATGATTTCGGTGCAGCCTTTGACCTATGATTACTTTGTCAAAGCAATGGGCTTGCCCAGTTTCCTTGTCAATGCTGGAAATAAATACAATAAAGAAAATCGAAATACCGACCTCACAGGAGACTCTTTCTTACCTTATGTAAAAGATATTTCTGTACCAACCATGGTTATTCAAAATCAAAATGACCCGATGACCAACAAAGGCATGGTTGAACAATATTATAATGACCTGACTGTAGAAAAGGAAATGCTTTGGCTTGACTTACCAAAGAAAAGAGGAGCTGCCTATGATTGGATTGGTAAAAATCCAGACCAAATTCTGGGTTGGTTTAATAAATATATGAACTGATTTTTTCAAAATGAGAATTATGTATATTGCACTAGGAGTCCTTGTCGTTTTAGTCATCTTATATTTTTCAGGAAATAAATCGGTACATCACGAAATACAGATAAATGCTTCTCCTCAAAAAGTCTGGACGGTACTTATGGATACAGATAGTTATGATGCTTGGAATCCAGTTATGAGATTATTAGAGGGAGAGGTGAAAGAAGGGAACAAAGTAAAATACCAATTTACGCAAGCAGCAGACAATAAATATGATATTGAAACCAATGTTAAGAGGGTGCAAACGAATAAACTACTTAACCAAGGCGGCGGTATTCCAATGATTCTAACCTTTAATCATCAATATATTTTAGAATCTGCTATTGGAGGAACAAAGTTGATAATTCACGAAGATTATAATGGTATTGGAGTGAATTTTTGGAATCCGAAACCTGTACAATCAGCTTACGAGCGATTGAATGAGGCGATTAAAAAACAAGCGGAATCCATTTAAAATCGAGAAAAATGAGTGAGATAATTCGTATAAATAATATCAGCGAAGTGCATGATTATTTTGGTTTTGAAAAACCAAAACATCCTTTGGTTTCTGTTTTGCCGATTGATGAACGTATGACTAAGTTTGAGTATGGAGATTTTAAGTATGCGTTTAGTTTTTACCAAATTAGTTTGAAATCTGGAATAAAAGGTAATCTGAGTTATGGACGGAACTCATATGATTTTACAGAAGGTACGGTTACTTTTATCAAACCCAGCCAAATAATAAAAGTCGAAAATAGTGAAGATTATCAAGGCGGAAGCGGTTGGACATTGATTTTTCATCCCGACCTGCTCCGCAAGTCGGAGTTAGGACGAACGATTGAGAATTATTCTTTTTTCAATTATGAAGTGCAGGAAGCTTTGCATCTTTCAGATGATGAAAAAAAGTTGATTACAGAATTAGCTCATAAAATAGAACAAGAATATCAACATCTTATTGATAAACATAGTCAAAACCTAATCATAGCTAATATTGAGCTTTTGCTCAAATATTGCCAACGCTACTACGACCGACAATTTTATACTCGAACCAATCTCAATAAAGATATTATCTCCAAATTTGAACAGATAATGCGAGATTATTATCAATCCGAAAAACCGCAAGAATTGGGTGTGCTTTCTGTCAAATATTGTGCGCAGAAATTGTCGATGTCTTCAAATTATTTTGGTGACTTGATAAAAAATGAAACAGGACGAAGTGCCAAAGAACACATTCAAGATTATCTCATTGAAAAAGCTAAAACTAAGATTCTTGGAACAAATGAATCAGTAAGCGAAATCGCTTATAGTCTTGGATTTGAGTATCCACAAAGTCTCAATAAATTATTCAAAGCCAAGACCAATATGACTCCTTCGCAATATCGCAACTTGAATTAAGATTTCTTTGTATTAATACCTTGCTAACGATTTTTAATCCTTCCTTAACGCAATTTCGAGGTCTCTTTTCGTCTTATTTATAAACTTGAATGTGACAATTCGTTCTCTAATAAGTGGTTTCCTAAACTTGTGAGTGGAGTATTAGATAGCTAAGTTTAGTAAACCTTTTTGGAATGATAAATTCAATTTTTGATAAGCTGAGCTTTACGAAACTTTTCTTTGCACATAAGCTCCCCGCAAGTTTAGCAAAGTATAGTATTTGAAATACGATTTATTGTCCAGTTAACTAGATTAACTATCTTCGCAAAACGATGCGAAAATACTTTAACATAGGTTTCAAAATTGTGGTAGCGAGTTTGCTACTTTGGGTCTTGTACCAACAAGTTTTTGGGCGAGAAGATATTGCTGAAATTAAAGCTGTTTTTGTAGAAAATCTTCAAGCTGAGAATGTATTTTACTTGGTTCTAACTTTGATTTTGATGCCTGTCAATTGGCTTTTTGAAACCTTGAAATGGCGCGTGCTAATTCAAAAATTTGAACAACATGCTTTATGGCAAAGTTATCAAGCAATTTTAGTAGGAGTGACTTTTTCGATTTTTACACCCAATCGAATTGGCGAATACGGCGGACGTATTTTGCTTGTCGAAGCGAAAAACAACTGGAAAACAGTTGTTGCGACCCTTGTCGGTAGTTTCAGCCAATTGCTCGTGCTTCTAACGATGGGTTTACTGGGTTTGCTTGTTTTTATACAACAATTTGCAACTATCGAAACCTATTTTATTCGAGCTATTGCAATACTTGGTTTAACATTGATTCTGCTTTTGTTTTTTGGATTTTATAATGTGGATAGAATCATTCCCTTGGTCAAACGATTGCCTTTTATAGACCGACTCCAAAAGTTTGTAAAAGATGTTCGAGTTCTAAAGGAATATGAAAATTGGGAATTGACAAAAGCCTTGATTTTTGCTTTTTTGCGTTATACGACTTACTTGTTGCAATACTACTTTTTGCTTCAATTTTTTGGTATAAATGTGTCTTTTTGGCTAGGTACGGCAGGTATTGCAACGATATTTTTGGTACAAACGAGTATTCCCTTACCACCCGTTTGGGATTTGTTGGTGCGGGGTGAAGTAGCTTTGCAAGTGTGGGGCTTATTTGGAGCAAATGAGCTAAGTGTGTTGGCGGCCACCTTTAGTTTATGGATAATAAACCTCATTGTGCCAGCGTTGATTGGAATGATATTTATGCTTAAAATAAATGTATTGAAATCTTTAGGAATAAAAAATTAGATGAATAGAAAACTACACTTTTTTGATTTAAACATTTAGTGTATGAAAACGACCAGCTTCAAAATAATAGTTTTGACTTGTTTGACGGCAATGTTTACGGCATTTACGCCTGCGACTGTTAACGAACCTGAGTGGAATCCACAGGTAACAGTTGAACCATGTTACATGGTCAACTCGGCGTTTCAAGTTGGCGAGGAAATCGTTTATAAATTATATTACAATTGGAATTTTGTTTGGCTTTCAGCAGGCGAAGTGACTTTTAGGGTAGGGGAGCAAGATGGACAATTCCATCTTTCGGCAGAAGGGCGGACTTATTCTTCTTATGAATGGTTTTTTAAAGTCAGAGATTATTATGAGACCTTTGTAGATAAATTTTCGCTCTTGCCAACGGTTTCTATTCGTGATGTAAACGAAGGAAAATATACTTTGTACGAAAAAGTAGTTTTTGACCAAGATAAAAATATGGCGACTTCGGATAGAGGTAAAACCAAGGAAACGACCCAACGCAAGGAGTATAATGTGGATGAATGTATGCACGATATGTTGTCGGTTATTTATTATGCTCGAAACATCGAGTATAATGAATTTGAGGCGGGACAGGCTTTTCCTGTAAAGATTTTTATGGATAAAAAAGTATATCCTTTGCAAGTCAAATATAAAGGAAAAGAAAGCGATAAAAAGATTAAAGGACAAGGAAAATTTAATACCATCAAATTTAGTCCAGAGGTCATCGCAGGTGAGGTTTTCGATGAAGATACACAAATGGACGTGTGGGTTTCGGATGATGAAAATCGGATTCCTTTATTGATAGAATCGCCTGTTTCGGTGGGTTCGGTCAAGGCTGTTTTGAAGTCGCACAGTGGCTTGCGTTATGATTTGGATGCAAAAGTGAATTGATTTAGAATGACAGTTTTCGTATTCGCTGTCTTTAGTCGGCTGAATCACATTGAACTTACCGACTAAAGTCGGTGGTTATGGCTCACCAAATCTAGTTTGATGAAATATTAG
>JAHDEQ010000021.1:8336-33449 GCA_020628755.1 Saprospiraceae bacterium | reverse complement strand
CATAAATTTCAGATTGACTTTGTTTTCCTAAACTTGTAAGAAGAATTGTGTTAAGTAACGTCAAAATAATAAATAAACATTTAGTTTATGATCTTTTGCACCAATACTGCGTTAAAAATACTCGCTGATGCTAGGCATCGCCTGCGTTTTTCGCCTTGTCTTGGCACAAAATCTCTATTTCTAAATTCTTCACCTTATTTTTTCGTCGTTACTAAGCTGAATTTGGTAAAACTTAATTTTTGTCCAAAAAATAGTATTTTGGATGCCAATCTAAATCGTAAGATATGTCGCATCCTCAAAACAAAATCTCTGTTCAAAAAGCAATCGTTCCTATCCTTTTTTTCTTTGCCTTATTGATTTATGGCTTGTTTGTACATCCTCAATTTGTAGATACGAGAGAGCTTCCTGTTGTTGCAAAAATGCTTCCTATAGAAGTTTTGATTTTATTGGCGATTTGCTTCAATAGTGTGTATTTGTTCAATATGGGTTTTGATTGGGAAACTATTCAAAAGCATTTGGTCAAAAAAGTAGGCGAATCCATTCCTGTCGTTTTGATTCTTTTTGCGATTGGAGTTTTGATTGGAAGTTGGATTGTAAGTGGTACGATTCCGATGTTGATTTATTATGGAATCAATCTCGTTAATGCGAATTGGATTTATGTATTTTCCTTTTTGATTTGTATAATATTTTCCTTGCTGACGGGGACATCCTGGGGTTCGGCTGGTACAATCGGAATTGTGATGATGGGAATAACAGAAGTTTATGACGCCAATCTTGCCATAACTGCTGGCGCAGTTGTGGGAGGCAGCTTTTTTGGCGATAAAATGTCGCCACTTTCGGATACGACCAATATTGCTTCATTGGCAACTGGAGTTGATGTGATTGACCACATCAAATCGATGCTTTATACGACTGGCCCTTCTGCAATTGCAGCAGCTATGATTTATCTTTTTCTCTCGCCTCAATTTTCGGGTGGCATTCAGAGTGATGGTAACTTGGCTGCTGTAGAACAGACCTTATCAGAACTCGATTTATTATTCAATTTCAATTGGTTTTTACTCTTACCACTCGCCGTTGTGATTTGGGGAAGCATTAAACGAAAACCGATTTTTTTGACACTTCTGGGAAGTGCTTGGTTGGCGATGCTGTTGGCATTTATATTTCAAGATTTTAGTGCGAATGCCATTTTTAATAGTTTCAATAAGGGCTTCAATGTCAATATGATGCCTGCTGATTTGGAATTGAAATCGAATGTGATTCAAATTCTGAATCGTGGTGGTTTGTATAATTTGATTGATGGAATTGTGATTTCATTGCTCATCTTTGCCTTTATTGGTACACTCGATGTCATCAATGCCATCGAGGTTTCGATTCATTCTATCATGGGAAAATTGAAAAAACGTTCGCATACGATAGCTGCTGCTTTAAGCTCAACTTGGCTAACCAATTTGATGGCATCGAATCAATATGCCACGAGTTTTATCATAGGAGCAGCTTTCAATAAGAAATTCGATGAGATGAAAATCGAACGAAAAGTTCTCAGTCGTTCTATTGAAGATGCAGGTACGATGATGGAAAACTTAGCCCCGTGGACTCCTTCGGGCGTGTTCATGGCTGGAGCTTTGGGAGTTAGTGTTTTTGAATATGCTCCTTATCAGTTTTTGTCCTTAATCAATATTGTAGTGGCTTATATTTTTGCTTTTACAGGAATTGCTTGTTTTTATAAAAAGTCTTAACTCGATAAATGCTCGATAAAATAACTCCTCGAAATCTGTTTTTGGTTGATAGTTTGGGTGCTTTAGTCTCTGCTATTCTACTGGGAATTGTTTTGGTTCAACTAGAAAAAGTGATTGGTATGCCAAGACAAACCTTGTTTGTCTTGGCAGGATTGGCTTTAGTGTTTTTCGTTTTTTCCCTTTCCAATTATATTTTCTTTGGAAAAAACTGGAGAACGTTTTTGCGAATCATCGCTATTGTAAATATCCTTTACTGTTGTATTACAATGTACTTGGTCTTTTTCCAACATCAATTGACTACTTTAGGAGTCATCTATTTTCTTGGTGAAGTTATCATAATCGTTGCACTAGCAATCTTTGAATTGAAAGTTGCTAATACCTATAATTAGCTTTACTAAACTTTCCTTTTCTCTATTCCACCCACAAGTTTAGGAAAACAATAAAAGGTGAACACTTAAATATCTACCTGTCGATAGACAGGCATGAACACTTTTTTTATCTTTGCCCACAAAAAAATACTATGGATAAACTCGATGCCCTCAATCAAGTAGCAGAATTTCACCGTACTTTTAAACATCCTATTTTGCCCGAACCCATCATCCCTTCCAAGGAGCGATGTGCCTTGCGTGTCAGTCTCATTGCCGAAGAATTGAAGGAATTGCAAGAGGCAATTGATGCCAATGACTTGGTAGAAGTAGCGGATGCACTTTGCGATATACAGTATGTTTTGTCAGGTGCCGTTTTGGAGTTTGGATTAGGAGATAAATTTAGAACGCTCTTTGACGAAGTGCAACGCTCCAATATGAGCAAAACTTGCAAATCGAAAAAAGAAGCCGAAGCTACCATGCGCCACTATAAAGAAACCAAGGGTGTGGATAGTTATATGAAGCAAGAGGGCGATGTATTTTTGGTTTATCGTCAAGGCGATAATAAGACCTTGAAATCCATCAATTACTCACCTGCTGATTTGAAAAGTATTTTGGAAGAGTAGAATCAATCTTTTCCCAATCAAAGACATAGGGATATTTGTGTGGTAATCTGACTAATCCTTTATCCAAGGATTAGCCTAATTTTTGTACACATAAAACAAACAAAAAAAAATTGCTTGCGTAATAAAACAGTATTGGAGTTTTTTGTCTAATAACTTTGTCTTATTTTGCAGAATAACAAATAGACTCCCATTTTGGTTAAATTTATATTAACCACTTTTTTATCATTCATAACACCTATATTAAAAGCCCAAATGACACCAACCAATGTCATAGATCATTCTTTGCTAATTGCTGATTGTACATCTGATGGCATTAAACATTTGTGTGCACAAGCCATAGAATATGGCTTGGTTTCGGTTACGGTACCGCCCTACTATGTCAAAGAAGCCAGTCGTTTATTAAGCGATACGCCAACTAAAGTAGCCACTGTTATCGGTTATCCAATGGGCTTTTCGACCATTCCTGCTAAAGTAGAAGAAATCAAGAGAGCTATCAACGATGGTGTCGATGAATTAGATGTAGTGGTCAATCTTTGCGCCGTGATGGACAATAACTGGAATTATGTCAAAAACGACATTGACAGCACCACTCGAATTTCTCATTTAAGAGGTAAGATAATCAAAATCATACTCGATACAAGTTTGCTTTCTGCAAAGCAAACCCAACAGCTCTGCACTATTTGCAATGAATGTGAAGTTGATTTTGTAAAAACTTCTGTAGGCTCAACTACTCAATTGATAAATACAGATACGGTACAATTGCTCAAAAATAATTTGGTGAGTAAAATTAAAATCATGGCTACTGGAAAAATTTCATCAATAGATGAAATTGCCCAACTCATCAAGGCTGGAGCAAACCGAATTGGCGGACTTGTTGATTTGGATGTTTTACAAAAGCAATCAGCATAGCAAAACTCCTAATATTCCTTTTCTTTCTCATACATTTTTGTCAATTTTGATTCAATTTTCAATCAATACATCAACTATTGAACCTCCAATACTTTCTTGATACCACTCTTTTTACGTTCAAAAACTTTACGATTAGTGTAGAGCAAGTTATTTATTATAGTGTACTTGCTCTTGTTTTGTTTTGGCTGCATCGAATAAGCATTCGACGCTTGTTGCCCAAAATCTATCAATATGGAGAAGGTGTTGATGAAAAATCAAAAAGAAACTTGCTTCGTATTGTTTCTTTCATATTTATATTGTTGGCATTGCTTGGCGGGGTTTTTATTTTCAAACTTGATATAAATCTTTTTTCTGCTACACGCTATAGTTTTACGATTTCTAAATTAGTAGAAGTCCTGCTATTTATACAAGTTGCACGCCTATTAGATTGGATTGTATCAAAGGTGATGTTGCACAATTATTATGTAAATCGCGATGTAGAACAAAAGAAGAAACAGGAAGAAGGTCGGCCAAAAACTACAGGTGAAGAAGTTGCTAAAGAGCCAGAATCAAAGGCAACTCGCACTATACAGTATATCGTTTACATCATTTTGGCTATTATCATTATTCGTGCCTTTAGGCTCGAAGACACCAATGTGTTTTCGGATTATGAACGAGGCATCAATCTGAATTTTTCTAATATCCTTACAGCTATTTTGGTGCTTTTTGTGGCACGGTTGCTTGTATGGTTGATGACACAATTGGTACTTTATCGCTACTACAAAAAACAGGCTATCAATGTAGGCTCGCAATATGCCATCAATCAATTGCTCAAATATGTTATTTATGTATTGGCAACTTTGATGGCTCTTGATCAATTGGGCATTCAAATGAATGTGATTTGGGGTGGTGCAGCAGCACTGTTGGTAGGTGTAGGACTTGGATTGCAACAAACCTTTAATGATCTTATTTCGGGTATTATTCTTTTGTTTGAACGAACCGTAGAAGTCGAAGATGTTGTAGATGTAAACGGTTTAGTAGGTAAGGTCAAAAAAATTGGATTAAGAACGTCTTTGGTTGAGACTTTTGACAATATCACGGTGATAGTTCCCAACTCCAAACTTATCGTTGACAATGTTATCAATTGGAGTCACTATGACGACAAAGCACGTTTTCATATTCAAATTGGCGTAGAATATGGCGTGGATACTGCTTTGGTCAAAAAATTGCTACTAAAAGTGGCTCGTGAAAATATGTATGTGCTCAACTACCCAATGCCCATAGTACGATTTGTAGATTTTGGTGACTCCGCACTTATTTTTGAACTCCATTTTTGGACGAGAAATTTTATTGTAATAGAAGATATAAAAAGCGATCTACGGTTTGCGATAGACCATATTTTTAGAGAAAATAATATTACCATTCCGTTTCCACAACGTGTTGTTTGGAGTCCGAGCGAAGCCAAAGGTGATGGCAGTTAGGCAGATGACTGCCTAACTACCTTTGCAGGCCTTTATTTCTTCAATATTTTTTTAGATAAGATTTCGTTGATGGTTGTCATCTGGCACAAATATACACCCGCAGGCAAATCTGATACGTCGGCCAAGATTTGATAAGAACCTTCTCCTTTGGTAGGCGTTTCGACCAAACGACGAATCAACTTTCCAGAAATATCATACAAATCAATAGCCACCTCTGTACGGTCTTGAATCGTATAGTTGATAACCAATGAATCCTCGAAAGGATTGGGAAAAGCAGTCAAATCATAATCCGTTGGAGGCTCAAACTCTACGTCGTTTTCTACAGGTGTTATAAAAACGGGCGAGCCTGTCAAGTCAATATCTTGAGAACTGACAACATTTGTAAGTCCAGTTTTGGCATAATTCCATTCTTTTACCTCTACAAACTTCATGTTCCAATCTTCTGGAAAAGAAAACAAAGCGTGTGCTTCTTCGCTCTCGTCCGTATCCGTTGCTGCCCAAAGTACATAAGTATGCAAGTCAGAATTTGGTATTTTAAAAGCCGCACCATCTACATTAGAAGGCAACTTGAGATCGGCTGTATGCGTAGCATCGTAGTCTAGGTCTTGTAAAATTTTAGACGTAGTATGATAGCCAATACCTGCATTCGTAGGATTTTGATTATAGGGTTCTAATACCGAAATGGGTTTGTACAAACCCATGAAATTGAATTCATTTTCATCGGCAAGCGAATTGGCTTCGGCCAAATTAAAAACATGATATTGAGTAATGCCATGTTCTAGGCAAGCGACCAAGGATTTTATCATATAGTTGCGTTGTGCAATGTCTGAGCCAATAAACTCGCCATATTTTACCCTAGGAATATTGGTTTCGGTAATAATCCAAATTTTTTCGGGATAGGTATTGCCATTATAGCCATGTTTTGTCAAAACATCTTCAAACTCATATTTCAAGTCTATCAAACCTTTAACGGCACGGTCAGAGTGTCTAAAATACTCAAATCCCATAATTGCATTGCTCCATTCTCGCAAGCTATTGTCAATATGCGGATAAGAATGGTAGCTCAATATATCAAAATACGCTCCTCCTTTATGCGGATAATTTTCATTGAGACTTCCGTCAAAAGGATTATCTGTATTTCTCAGAATGGCATCTAAAAAACTAGGATAGCCCAAACCACCAACTGCTACATAAGCAGTTGGGTCAATGCTCTTGATTACTTCATAGCTAATACGAAGCGTTCTGATATAATGAAAAATAGGAGCTCTTAGCTTGTATTCGCAAGGGTCAGGATTATTTTCCCACCAATTGCCTGGCGAGCCAACAGGCTCGGTAGAGTTCGAGGTGAATGCAAAATCTGGTTCATTCCATATTTCCCAAAATTTCACGTAGTCTTTGTACAAACTAACCGTTTTGTACAAGTATAAAGCATAATAGTTATCATCATTTACAGGAGTTCCGTTTTCGCCATTATCCCAAATGGGCAAATAAATATTGGCGAATAAATGTGATGGTTCTGAGTCGCAGTAAACAGTGGTTTCACGGTGGTCAGGTTTGGGACCTTGTACAAAACAGGTATTGTCACGAAGTCCCAAATTCTGATAATGCTGAAAGGTTGAAAGCCGAATATCGTAGCCCCAATGCTCCAAAAAATCTTCGGGTAAGGTTGGTCGAAGTGCTTGCACACCTACACCCTCAATTCCCAAATCAGGATTGCCTGCGGCAATATCGGCAAGTTGTTCGTCGGTCCATCCTTCATACCAACCCATGTTAGTACCAAAGAACGCCCTTCCCATGTAAGGTTCAACTCTATTATTGGCATTGTAGTCAACTTGACTCCAAAGAGATAGAGATGAAATAAAAAAGCCTGCTAAAATAATTAATTCTTTTCTCATTGATTTATGGTTTGTAATGCTCAAATAAGTCCTATCTATTGCATTTCTCAAAAGAAATGAAAAGTCAAAAAATCTAAACTATGTGGGCTTATTTAGTGGTCGGTTAAAAGGGAAAGGGCTTTGTAAGGTAGAGTGATAATTAAATACATGACCAATTTTGCTACCTCAAAAAATACTAATGAAGGACAAATATACGATTAATTCTACTCAGCTTCAATAGGCAAGACATATATTTGAAAAAAAAATGTCTTAATTTTTGTTTTACAGTATATAATACTCCAAATCGAATACTCAAAAACAATTTTTGTGACATTTAAAATCGTACCAACAAAACTCAAAAAGTAATAATATTCGCTATTTCGTTTGGAAATTCTACTTTAATTTCTTGTACATTAACTTATGCATTCCGATGGGTTTTATTTCATAAACATCTCCTACTTGTGTCATACCAAGTTTAAGGTAATATTCGGCAGCTATGACACGAGCATTGCACCACCATGTATCTACATTTTTGGAAAGTAAAATTTCTTCTCCTTTATGGATAATAGCTGTACCTGCCCTCCTGTTTCTAAAATCTTCTAGTGTGGCCATACCGCGTAAGCGGTACTGTGTTTGGCCTTCAATATTAGGATGTCTTTCTTTTAAAAATGAACCAATACTGACGAGTTTTTCTTCAAAAAAAACACCCAAATGAAAATTGTTTTCATCGTGGTCTCCATCATAATAACAAGCCTCAATAGATTGATGTGGACGTAATATTTTGAATCGAAGCCCGTAGGTTTGTTCAGCAGAAATTAAACGAACCGAAGTTGTAGAAAAATACATAGGTGTGGCAAAATTTATATGTAATTATTTTTTAATGTAAAAAGAATTTAAAATCAGTAGTTAAAAAAAAACAAATTTATATATTTGTATTTAAATTAATTGAACCGATTTATAAAAGGTTTACACCAAACCAAAACTTGCTGATACAAAAAAGCCCATGAAGCTATCCATAGCTCACCATGATGTCCTTTTCTGTACAGCCCAAAAGAAGCACACAAATTTTATATTAATGAAGCACTATTTCATTATATTATTTACGTTTGTAGGAATCTTACATAGTACATATAGTCAAGATTATAATGTCCAGATAGCCGTATTTGTACAGGAGATAGAATTTTCATATTTCGACGAAATACGAGGTCATAGAAATGTCAGCTACGAAATCAATAATAATGGTTTTTATTGCTATTTCATCGAAGGCTTTGAATTGCTCGAAGAAGCCCAACAAAAAGTTGGCGATGCCCGCCGCAATGGATATTTGAATGCAAAAGTTGTACACGTCAAAAAAGAAGTCCCTCAAATTTCTATCGTTCCTGATATTGATGAACACTTATATATCATCAATCCTATCTTTTTTGAACACAAAAAATCAAGACTCAATATTTCTAACACCGAAACACTTGATGCAACATATGATTATCTGATTCAAAATCCTTCGCACAGTATTTCCTTAATAACTTATTATGATTGTTCTTTTCAAGCTATGGAAAAAAGTAAACAACTGTGTCAGGCAAGAGAAAGATTATGTAGAGATTACTTGGTAAATAAAGGGATTAGTACAATTCGCATTGAGATGGAATTGCATAAAAAGCCAAGCAGCATTAATAAAAATAACGAAGGAATGCGCTACAACCGACGTTTAGATTTTAAGGTTTTAAACGCCAATCAACAAGAGATTTACGATACTTCTCACTTGTATTAGGCATAATCCAAAAATAAATTAGCAAATCTGACTTGGTCTTTTTCCACCATACTGCGTCAAAAATCCTCGACGTAAAAGGACTATGCCTACGTTTTTTTTCTTGTCTGATGAAAAAATATCTGCCTCACAATTCGCCATTTATTTTTTGGGTTATGCCTTAGTTTCGCACTCCTTCCTTATCCTTATTCCGCAACATTAGCCATTGCAACAAAATACGGATTGCGCAAAATCTCTTTATTGTATAGCAAAGGCTCTTTTGTATCATTATTGATAACGCTTCCGCCCGCTTCTTCCAAAACAATTTGAGCAGCCCCCGTGTCCCACTCCATAGTCGGAGCCAGACGTGGATAAATATGCGCCTCACCTTTGGCAAGAATCAAAAATTTGAGCGAACTCCCTTTCGATACCAAATCAGGACTATCAAAACCTGCTACAAATTTCTCGGTATCTTCATTGAGGTGTGAACGAGAACAAACCAATTTTAAGCCACTATCGCTCATTTTAAATTCAGGAGCATTCAGTTTAGTGATGTTACCATCTTTTTCCATAAATGCACCTTCGCCTTTGATGGCCCAAAACATTTCGTCTAAAACTGGTGCATATACGACTCCCATCACCGTCACTTGGTTGTGAATCAATGCAATATTGACGGTAAATTCGCCATTGCGTTTGATAAATTCTTTAGTGCCATCGAGTGGGTCAACCAACCAAAAATGGCTGTATTGCTTGCGCTCGTCGTAGGCAACCAATTTATTTTCTTCTGATACTATAGGATATTGAATAGCCAATGCTTCTAAACCTTTACAAATGATAGCATTGGCCGTTTGGTCGGCAATGGTTAGCGGAGATTCGTCCGATTTGCTTTCGACCTTGAAGTCATCTGTACCATAAATATCTAGGATTGCTGCGCCCGCTTGACGAGCAATATCAATAACTTCTTTGACTAAAGTTGAATGATTCATAAGATTAATATTTTTCTTTTGTACTACGAAATAGGAAGACAAAGTTACGATTGTTCAAACAATTTTAAAACCATAGCCCGTTTTCGTACCGAAACGGGCACTTGCTGATTGTCGCTCATCTGCAAATAACCGCCATCTTGTTTCAAAAAAGCCTTGATATGTTTTGTATTGATAAGGTGTGATTGATGCACACGCACAAAGTCTTGACCTTGCAGCATTTTATCAAATTCTTTGAGCGTCTTAGTAACCAAAAGTTTGGACTGGTCTTGAAAATAAAAGGTTGTATAATTGCCACTTGACTCACAACGAATAATATCAGCAATATTGGCAAATTGAATTTTTTCTTGTGTATGCAGTGCCAAGCGTTGAGGAAGCGTGCCCTGCTTCATGCTATGCATGAGCAGTTGTAAAGATTCTGGCTGAGGCGGTGTATTTTGTTCTATTTTTTTTACAGCTTCAACTAATTCGTCGGGGTCAACAGGTTTGAGTAAATAATCAACCGCCGAAAATCGAAATGCTTTTATCGCAAACTCATTGGATGCCGTCGTAAAAATAACTTGAAATGCTGGATTGGATAACATTTCTAAAATGTCAAAACCCGTTCCGTCTTGCAATTGAATGTCGAGAAATACAACCTGCGGTTGTATTTTTTGCAAGAGTTTTACGCCGCTTACCACACTCGAAGCCGTAGCAATGACCTCAACTTTAGGGCAATAAGCCTTCAAATCTGCTTGAAGGGTTGCAATGGCATTTGCAACATCATCAATTATAACTGCTTTTATCATAAAAAATGATTATCAAAATTTCATAACTTCGATTTGCTATACCGAGAACGGGGTAAAAAACCGAAAATGAAATGAAGGTTTTAGCCCTTCGGCATCACTATTCACGGGAAAATTTCCTTTAGGGTAAATTCGGAAATTTATCCCGTGAACAGTATATATATATCAAGTTTTCAACTTGATAAAACATTTTACTTCAACTCAATAATACTAAAAATCGGGTAATGGTCAGAATAATCAACATCTTTTAAAATCTTATGTTGAGCTATTTTTAGTTCCTTACTCGTCAAAATATAGTCGAGTTTCAAACCAGGAATATCGCCATTGAAGGTAGTTCCAATACCTCCGCCAGCTTCTTTAAAGTTATCTTTTAAATTTTCATTCAAGGTCTTGTATAAATACGAAACGGGAGTTTCATTAAAATCACCACATAGCACAACAGGATAAGGACTTTCTTGAATATGCTGCAAAACCTCCTGTGCTTGTTGAACTCTTATAGATGCCGAACGCTGATATTTACCAATAATACTCCGCAAACCACGCCAAGTTTGCTTTTGTTGCAAGTCAGCATTTTCGATAAGTTCTTCGGTTTCTTTGGTGATTTTATTTGAAAGAAAATGTACACTATAAATCCTAAGTATCGTTTGTTTGATTTCGACATCTGCCCAAATCGCAGCATTGCCACGTGTATTTTTAAAATTGATACTCCCTTGATTTAGAAAAGGATATTTTGAAAACAGTGTAACACCTTGATTGCGTACCTTGTATTTTAGTTCCGTATTATTTTTAATCAAATCCGTCCAGCCTGATTCTTGGGTACAAAGAATATCTGGATTTTCTTCGCTGCCCAGCCAATTGAAAAATTGGCTGCGGATTCGCTCTTGCGCTCCCTTATTTCGTTTAACCAAACTTCGCAAACCATCCGTATTATAAGACATTATTTTTACTGTCTCTACTTGATTAGAACTGTTTGAAAAATTGAATCCTATAAAACTCGAAAAATGTGCCCATCCTACAAGTATAGTGAGCAAAGACAGCAAAAAGTTCCACTTTTTGAGCATCGCCCAAAAAAGTACAAACAAAATATTAAGTACCAACAACCAAGAATAGCCTGTACCAAAGAATGTAAAAAAGTCTGTTTTTTCGGGATTCACCCAAGGAGCAAGATAAGAAAGAAAAGTTGCCAAGATTACCAGCACATTCATCCACCGAAATATCCAGACCAATTGGCGCACAAAGTTTAAGTTTAGGGAGTGTTAAGAGTTTATAGATTTATGGTTTAGCTGAGGAAGCTATTTTTTACTGGCATTAAAAAGAAATTCTTTTTCTTCTGCCGAAAGGCTATCGTAACCTTTATCTTTAATTTTATCCAATATCGTATCCAATTGTTCTTGATGCGATAAGTTCTCGTTATCCGAAACCGCATGCGGACGACCACTCGAACGACGTTTTTTCTTGTTCTTATAATTCGGATTTTTGTAGGCCATTCTTGGGCCTTTTTTAGGATTAAAAAAGGATTTGATTTTATCCAAGAAATTATTGATAGGTACTGATAGGTCATTGCCTTTGTTGAGTTGAGCTATAAAAAACCAACCAAAAATGGCACCTCCCAAATGCGCCCAATGTCCACCTGTGTTAAAATCACTTGCGGTACTGATAATTGCCCACAAAAATGCTCCTGCTGCAATAAATTTTAAGGGAACGTTGCCCAAGAAAAGTAAACGAATACTATAATCGGGTGCTTTAAATCCTGCTGCAATCACTATAGCCATGACTGCTCCCGATGCGCCTAATGCAAATCGTGGCCCAGCCTCACCATAAGGCAGCAAATTAGCTGAAATAAAATACATGACTGCCCCTGCAAGCCCTCCGAGCAAGTAGAGTGGCAACACTCTACGGTCGTTGAGCAAATCGCCAAAAATACGTCCAAACCAAAACAAGAACAGCATATTCCACAAGAGATGCCAAAACCGTTCGTGCAAAAACATATTGGTAATGATACCCCAAGGATGTGTAAGGACATGAATAGGGTCAGAAGACATGCAAAAGAAATGTACAATCGTGTTGTACAAATCTGGAACTTTACCTGCATTGCCATGATACAAAATCATATACAAGAGGTTGACCAAAATAAAAATAACTACGTTGGCAATAATAAGGCGTGTAACCATATTACCATAGTTAAATTGTTGTTTTATGTCATTCCAAATTGATTCAAACATACTTATTTGTATCTTGTATTTGACTCAAAAATAATATAAAAACTATTATTTCACATCGTGTATAACGATAATTAAATCGAACAAGTTTTATTCCAGTTCCTTGTTTTACAACTTCGAGCCATATTTTTCCCAATAAAGCAGTAGCAAAACGCCTGCTACGGCCCCACCTATATGCGCAAAATGCGCTACACCTGTGCTACGACCCGTCACTCCCAAAAAGGCATCAATCAAAATTAGTCCTATGGCAAAGTATCTTGCCTTAATTGGTATGGGCGGAAAAATCAGCATCAATTTAGTATTCGGAAACAAATATCCAAAAGCAGCAATTATCCCATATACGGCTCCCGATGCACCCAAAACATAGGGCCGAGGGTCAGCCATATAATTCGCATAGTAAGTATCAGAAAATGTTTGTACATCAAAATACCAAACCCCCAAGTGCATTAGCATCGCACCAAATCCTGCAAACAGATAGTAAAAAAGAAATTTCCTTTGTCCCATTGCTGCCTCAATCGTTGGTCCTAAAAAAAACAATGTCAGCATATTAAAGAACAGATGTGATATATCTGCGTGCATAAACATATGCGTTATGTACTGAAAAGGTTGGTGGTACTCCGAAGACGGATAATATAGAGCCAACATACGATAGTTGTCGCCAAGTATTAACCTAGAACCAAAAAATAAGAGTACATTTATTATGATAAGATGTTTGACAACATCGGTAATACGAACCATATTAAAAATATTTATGCACTAATTTCTATTAAAACAATCAAACCAACAATTTTTATAGACGTAATTTCTTACAAAAATCTACAAATGAAGTGTTTTTATCTTTTGTTGTTTTGTATTTTGGGTACAATAGCTTGCCAAATCAACCCTTCATTAGAACAAACTGTACTGCCTAAAGTTGAATACAAAATGCGTGGTCTCAGTTTTGTAGCACCACCCAAAACATTTGAACAAAACCCCATGCCAGCAGTTCAAGCAGTTGCTGCCGACTGGCTGGCCATCATTCCTTATGCTTATACAAGTAAAGGAGGTAATCGAGTTCGCTATAATGAATCGCACTGGCAATGGTGGGGCGAACGTCCTGAAGGAGTCCGAGCCTCTATTCGCCTTGCGAAAGAGGCACAGCTAAAGGTTATGCTCAAACCCCAAATCTATGTTCCTGGCAGTTGGACTGGAGATTTATCTTTTTCAAATGAAGAAGATTGGCAAAAATGGTCAATTTCGTACAAAAACTATATTCTACCTTTTGTAGCGATGGCCGACTCTATGCAAGTAGAACTTTTTTGTATTGGTACCGAATTCAAAAAAACCGTCCAAAAAAGAGAGCAGTTTTGGCGGCAGCTCATCCAAGAAATCCGACAACAATACAAAGGCAAACTAATCTATGCTGCCAATTGGGACGAATACCAAAAAGTACCTTTTTGGGATGCCTTGGACTATATAGGCATCAATGCTTATTTCCCATTAATTGATAAAAAGACACCTTCTCTCAATAACTTGAAAAAAAGCTGGAAACCCTACCAAAAAACCTTACAAGATTTTGCTTTACAAAGTCAACGTCCCATCATATTTACAGAATATGGCTATTTGAGTGTTGATGGTTGCGCCCATAACACTTGGGAATTAGAAGCTAAAATCAATAGTCTCAACATCAACGAGCAAGCACAAGCCAATGCCATACAAGCCATCTTGGATTGTTTTTGGGATGAGCCGTATTGGGCAGGCGGTTTCTTGTGGAAGTGGTTTCCGAATAACCAAGGGCACGAAGGATATTTTCAAAAAGACTACACTCCTCAAGGAAAAACTGCCGCCGAAGTACTCAAAAAATGTTACTCTCAGTAAATATTCTGTCAAAAAAACGAGATTTTGGCACTGTATATGTGACAATAAATTATAATATACCGAGAACGGGATAAAAGCTGAAAATGAAATGAAGGTTTTACCCCTTCGGCATTACTATTCACAGGAAAATTACCCTTAGGGTAAATTCGGGAATTTATTCTGTGAACAGTTTACTTCAAATTGTTAATGATGAAAAACACACTCACTACCCTCTTTTTAATTTGTTTCGCATTGTTTTTGCAAGCACAACAAAATATCACCATCCAAGATTATCTTCAAAACAGCAAACTCAAAGCACAACAAGAATATGGATTGACTTACGTCATCGAAAAAAAAGGTACAGGTAATACCGTCAAGAAAGGTGATTATGTCAAAATCAATTATTCCAGTCAACTACTCAATAATAAAGTTTTTGACTCCACACCAAGCAACGAACCTTTTGTTTTTCAAGTCGGTTACGGACAAGTCATTCGAGGGCTTGATTTGGGCATGACTCTGCTTCAAGAAGGCAGCAAAGCCAAGTTGTTCGTCCCTTCCAACTTGGCTTATGGAAGCAAAGGAGTAGGCAATACGATTCCGCCCAATGCACCTATTTTGTTTGATATAGAAGTCTTAGACGTAATGGATTTTAAGGCTTATAACAATTATATGGTAGAACTCGAAAAGCGTGAACGTCAAGCCTTTGAACAACGCAAAAAAGAACAAAAAGCTACCGACCTCAAAAAGATTCACGAATACGCCCTTCAAAACAAACTCAAAGTAAAAAGACTCCCTTCGGGACTCAGCTATGCCATCACCAAAAAAGGTAAAGGAGAAAATGCACATTCGGGAGCAAAAATGAGTGTTCACTATGAAGGCTTTTTATTAGATGGGAGCACTTTTGATTCTACAAAAGGCAAAAAACCTTATGTCTTTAAATTAGGAGTCAACAAAGTCATCTCTGGATGGGAAGAAGGCTTACAGCATTTTAACAAAGGTGCGCAAGGTTGGTTACTCATTCCCTCTTACATGGCCTATGGCCCAATGGGCATTCAAGAAGAAGGCATTGATATACCAGAAAATTCTGTATTGATTTTCAATATCAAAGTAGAAAAAATAGAACAAACATCCAATGCCCAAGTTCGCAGATAATTTACTCCACAATCGCCTGCACTTCAATGCTCCAAGCCTCAGGTTTTGCATCAAACAAAACTTTAGTTTTTGCCCAAGTAGCTCGAAATAAATCAGAATAACGATAGTTATTCAAAGCCACCTCGCTATCCCAAAAACTATAGGTAAAAAACACATTTTGCTGTCGAACATCACGCCACAATTCAAGATGTTGGCAGCCCTCAAATTGACGGATGCGCTCCTTACTATTTTCAAAAATAGTAAGGAATGTTTCAACGGTATCTTCTCTAAAGGTCAATTTTACAATTCGCTTTATTTTCATAAAATAAAGGTAATAATTTTAAATAAAAATTCGGGTTTTATATCAGCAGGAACTATTTTATACACAAGTGCAGTTATAGCTTAAAGTAAAAATTTGCCCAAAAGGGCTTAGTTTATTTAACTTCAAGGAGTTATAACAAAAAAAATCACAAAATAATTTGCTTTTTAAACAAAAACAATACATATTTGTGAATCGCTTACGTATATGCTTTTCAAAAGCAGAAAAGAAACTCTTCGGATTTTAAAGAAAAAAACGAGAATTACACCATAAATCTTTATCCTTCTTTGTCAAATTTTGTGTTCTGTTCAAAATCAGAGAGCGACACTAGGAAGTGAACGATTTTAGATTTGAATGGAATTTTTTTACGGAAAAAGTCAAAGAACCGTCTTAGTTAGAGCTATATCCCATCTTATCTTGACATTAGCGATTTTCACTATGAGAAAACTTGTGTAAGACAAATCCATTGCGAGTAGGTATCAAGCAAGAGAAATCCAAATAAACTTTACCGTACTTGAGAAACACTTGTGTTTGAGGAATTGCACTTGTTTTTTAGGAAACACAATTGTAAAAATTATTGAAACACTTGTTAATTATAAACTACTGACTGTTTATAATCACGGCAAGTTGAATGGATTAATATATAAATTCAACATGATGACCTACAAAACTATTATCAAAGGCCGTTTGGAATTTGGTACAGCCAAGACCTACGACAAAGTTCTCAAGATGTACGAGCATCGTATGGAGAACTATTATAAGCTGGATGTGCTTGTAAAAGATGAAGACATTTTTATCGAAGACTCTCTTTGTCTCGATGTTCCCCGTATCATTGTTCAAAGTACTATCAAAACGTGGAAAAACACTGTTAGCTTATTAGAGTATATTGCTCAATTTGCTGTGGCAGGTACTTTTCATATGTGGATGACCGAAAATGGTACTATTCTAAACGAACGTACTATCGAACCTCAAAGCGACAAAGGTGCTGTTCAAGCCTTTATAAAAGGTCGTCAGTTGATTCAAGAAGAAGGGAGAGAAGGAGAAGCGATTACTGCTTTGAATCGAGCTATCGAAAAATATGAACGTCATGCCTTTGCATACGAGCGTCGTGGTTTTACCAACCTAAAACTCAAAAATTTCGACGATGCTCTTTATGATTTCTCGAAAAGTATTGACATCAACCCAAATATTCCCGACCCACATATGGGTCGAGCCAAAGTCTATATGCTCCAAGAGAAATTTCAAGATGCGGCAAATGATTTGTTTCATGCAACCAAAAAGTCAATTCCTTTAGAACCTATTTATTGGCAAGCTCGTCGCATGAAAGCGAAATGTCATGTGAACTTGAAAGAATTTGACAAAGCAGTTTTTGAACTCAAATTGTTTACCAAACGTAAGTTTACTACAGACAATCCAAATTATGTTCATCGCAAACAATGCTTTTTTGATTTTGGAAAATGCTTGCTTGAGATTGGAGAATACGAAGAAGCAGTAAAAGCCTTCAATGCTTCTATGGAAATTGATAAAGAAAGTGAGTCACAGCCTCACGCTGACCAATTCCTCTATCGAGGTATTGCTCGCCAACGCATCGGCGAAAATGGCTATACTAAAGATTGGAATGACGCAGCAGAGTTGGGTTCTGAAGAAGCCACTAAACTGCTTGCTGATATGGCATAAAATCTTTTTACAAAAAATATATCAAAAGAGGCTTAGTTGAATACAACTAAGCCTCTTTTGTTGTTTTAAAAAAAATGGATTCCGTAAACTCAAAAATCACACACCATCCGATTCTCTTTTAGCCAATCTTCTTTTTCTTTATAATTGGGCATTGCATCTGACACCAACTTCCAAAACCGAGGCGAATGATTCATTTCTATCAGATGTGATAATTCGTGAATAATCACATAATCAATTACATCGTTGGGGGCAAAGAGTAAGCGAGAAGAAAGATTGATGTTGCCTTTGCTCGAACAACTCCCCCAATTGCTCTGATTGTATTTGAGGTTGACACTTTTGATAGACTTCTTAAAATACAACTCATTCAATTCTAGCACTCGTCTTGTGATATAAGGTTTGAAATCTTTACTTACCACTCGACTCAATAAAGTTTTGATGCTTTTTTGCAAACCCATTTCGGATTTTTCATTGGCCAATTTGAGCGAGATAATACCATTGTTAAGACGAGCAGAATGTGATTTATTTTGTGTGTTTTCTATTTCGAGCAAATATTTTCGTTCGCCTACTTTTAGAATATCTCCACTTCTATACGATTTAATTTTATAATTCTCTATCAGTTCGGGCTGTTGCCTAAGGCGTTTGGCAAGAGTCGTTCTGAACCACTCTTGGCACTCATCTATTTGGCTAGGTGTGAGCAAAATCGGCATCCGAAACAAAATAAAATCCTTGCCAAACGAAAACCGAGCACCTCGCCGTCGTTCACGATATTCTTTGACAGGAAGTTTTTGCCCATCAATTTCGATTTCGTAGGTTCGTATATTTGCCATCTATATCTTTTTACATTTATTGAATAAAGTCTCTCACCAATTCTAACAATTCTTTTGGTTTTTCGGCATGCACCCAATGTCCTGCTTCGGCAACAGTTTTTAATTCACTATTTGGAAAATATTTTTGGAGAAGTGACAAATCATCATTTTGAATATAATCTGATTTTTCGCCTCGTATAAAAAGTGTGTCCGACTCGCAAGGTTCTTCTCCTTGAATATTGTCTAAAATGGCTTGATAATTTTCGTAAATAACAGGTAAATTCATTTTCCAATTGTAAGAACCTTCTTTGTTGCGGGTCAGATTTTTGAGCAGAAACTGCCGAACTCCAAAGTCAGCTATCTTGCCTTGCAAGATAGCATCCGCTTCTTTTCGGCTTTCTATCTTATCCAATTCTAAAGAAAATAGGGCTTCAAAAATCGTTTGATGTCCCCCCGCATAAGCCTTTGGAGCAATATCAACAACTATCAATTTTTCAATCATGTCAGCATATTCCATTGCAAATTGCATAGCGGTTTTTCCGCCCATCGAATGCCCAATAATTGTTGCTTCATAAATCCAATTGGACTCCATAAAATGTTGGAGATCTTCTGCCAATATCTGATAATTAAATTCTGGCAAATGCGGTGAACGTCCATGATTGCGTTGGTCAATAATATATACGGTATAGTCTTTTGCCAATTGCTTCGCAATTGTCTGCCAGTTGTCCAATGTCCCAAACAAACCATGTAAAATAATGATGGGATCGCCTTGTCCAAATTCTTTGTAGTTCAATGTAGGAATGTCCGAACGCATAAATCCAAGAATGATTTTTTCTGATTATAACGGATTGCGTTGATAGCAAAAAAAGAGACTGATTTGTTCTTTTTAGCTTCCGAGCTAAAAAGGTTTACGAGCCAAAGCTTCCAAGCTTTGAGTGGTTTGGTGAAGCTAGGAAGTTTTTTTGTACCACTTTTAAAGCTTAGAAGCTTTAAAAAACGGCTTTTTTTTAGGTTCATAGCAAAACGTTACATTCAGCATTTTTTAAATAACAAACTGAAAAAATCTCTGTTTAAAAATAAACTATTTCTTTGCCAATTGTCGTAAAGTGGCCAACTCTTTATATTTCTCTCTTGCTTCGGTAGCAGGATAACCAAAATAAACTTTTCCACCTTCAAGGTCTTTGGAAACACCTGATTTGGCCAAGATAATAGCTTTGTCTCCAATGTGTAAATTTTGTGCAATGCCAACTTGTCCGTACAGTACTACTTCGTCACCAAGTACAGTATTGCCACCAATGCCAACTTGTGCAGCCAAAAGACAATTTTTGCCTATCACAACTCCATGACCGAGGTGAACTTGACAATCCAATTTGCTCCCCTGCCCAATTATCGTATCGCTCGAAACACATTTAGCAACAGTGCAGCTTGCTCCGACCAATACATTGTCTTCGATAAGTACTCGCCCACCCGAACGCCACTGCTCAAAGCCTTCTGGATGCTTTTTAAAATAAAAAGCATCAGACCCAATAACCGACCCCGACTGTATAACTACATTTTTCCCGATAAGGGTATATTCTTGAATTGACACGTTGGCTTGGATATAACTATTTTCTCCGATTGTTGCATAAGCTCCAATCATAACATTGGGTTCGATAATAGCCGTCGGATGAACTTGCGCTGTCGGGTGAATGTTTTGATTAAGGCTTTGAAAAGGTCGATACCATTTAATGATAGAGTTGTATGCTTCAAATGGGTTATCATGCAAAAGAAGCGTTTTGCCTTCAGGGCAGACTACTTCTTTGTTGAGAATTATGATGGTGGCTGCCGATTGGAGCGATTTGTTGAAGTATTTTTCAACATCTACAAAGGTAATATCGCCACACTGTACTTTGTGAATCTCGTTGATGCCCCAAGCCAATTGGCTGGTGTTGCCAATAATTTGAGCATTAATACGTCGAGCAATTTCTTGAATAGGAATAGGAGCAGAAAATTTCATACTACAAAAGAACAACCGTTTTCATAACTTTACAATAGTCGTGCAAACTAAAGTTGGCACTTTATGTATATTTTTACAAAAATAGGTTAAATGATTGTTCAAAAAGAATTTAGATTGCCAGCCTTGCCTAGAGGCTATCATATTGTCACAAATGAAGTTTTGGAAGCAGTTGGAAAACTGCCAAAGGTTGGTATTTTTCATTTATTTATCAAACATACCTCGGCCGCAATTACGATTAATGAAAATGCTGACCCATCGGTACGAGTTGATTTTGAAAGTATGTTTAATAAAATTGTTCCTGAAAACGAACCTTACTTGACGCATACCATCGAAGGGCCCGATGATATGCCCGCCCACATTAAAGCAGCCATGATTGGCAATTCAATTTCGATTCCGATAACGGATGGAAGGCTAAATTTGGGGACTTGGCAAGGTATTTACCTTTGTGAATTTAGGAATCATGCAAGTGGACGAAAATTAGTAGCAACGATTTATTCGTAGTTTAGTTTGACCATAATACAAACAGACAACTTTTTTTCTTAAAAAATGAGCTTATTCTTTGAAGGCATACAAATAGGTTTGGTACTCGCTATTATGACGGGGCCTATCTTTTTCGCTCTTTTACACGTTAGTGTGGAAGAGGGTTTGGCTGCTGGCATGATGGTCGGTGCTGGTATTTGGATAAGTGACTTGTTATTTATTTTGGGCGTTTCTTTTGGGATGAGTTATGCCATGGATATTTCGGAAGGTGGAGATTTTACGCTTGGTGTAGGAATTTTAGGAGGAATAATTTTGATGGCTTTTGGTTTAGGTACTGCACTAAAAAAACCTGAACATTTGGTTTTTGAAGTAGGCGAAGCCAAACGGCATTCGTCTTGGTTTTCGTTGTGGCTAAAAGGATTTTTGATTAATACGATCAATCCGTTTACTTTTATTTTTTGGTTGGGGATAGCAAGTAATGTTGTAGTAAAAAATGCTCTGACCTGGCGACAAACATCGTTGTTTTTTGGTGGCATTATGGCAACTGTCATACTAACAGACTTTTTAAAGGTCTATTTATCGAAAGAAATTCGCCAATTTTTGCAATACAAGCATTTGGTGTGGCTGCGCTACCTATCAGGTGGCGCATTGGTTTTATTTGGCATAGCTTTGATTGTTCGAGTTCTATTTTTATAAAAATTTTATCTTTGCCGAAATTTTCAAGCATTCGCTCCATCCATTCGTTAAACTACAGAGTGACACAGTATATCGCAGAGTTTTGATAAAATGGAGTTTAAAAAAAATTCGGTGTATAAAATTCTACTCAAACCCCTGTTTTTTCTTTTTTCGCCCGAAAAGGCACACCATCTTGCGCTCGCAGCTTTCCGTATTTTATTGGCTATTCCTATTGTGAGTTCAATTACAAAATCTATTTATAAAGTTAAAGATAAACGACTGGAGCGTCGGTTGTTTGGCTTAGATTTTCCAAATCCTGTGGGTTTGGCTGCGGGATTTGATAAGGATGGTAAATATATGCATACTATGTCGGCTCTGGGATTTGGATTTATTGAAGTGGGAACGGTTACACCAAAAGGACAAATTGGTAATCCACAACCTCGTTTGTTTCGTTTGCCTAAAGATGAAGGAATTATCAACCGTATGGGCTTCAACAACGAGGGCATGGATGCCCTCGTGCGACGCTTAAAAGATGGTCGTCCCAAAAATGTAATTATTGGTGGCAATATTGGTAAAAATAAAATTACACCCAACGAAAATGCTCCTGAAGATTACCAAAAATGTTTTGAAGCTCTTTTTCCTTATGTGGATTATTTTGTGGTAAATGTAAGTTCGCCCAATACCCCAAATTTGAGAGATTTGCAGGACAAAGAGCCGCTGACCCGTCTCCTTAATTTGCTACAACAACTCAATCATCTCAAAGATAAACCAAAGCCAATTTTGCTGAAAATTGCTCCTGATTTGACCAATTCGCAGTTGGATGATATTTTAGAAATTGTGGAGACAACAAAAATTGATGGCTTAATTGCGACGAATACAACTATTTCGAGAGCAGATTTGCAAACTTCAAAAAGTCGAATAGATGAAATTGGAAATGGTGGTTTGAGTGGGCAACCCCTCAAAAAAAGAGCGACTGAAGTGATTCGATATTTGCACCAAAAATCAAAAGGTCAGGTAAAAATTATTGGTGTGGGCGGCATAGCGAGTGCCGAAGATGCTTTTGAAAAATTAGAGGCAGGAGCTTGTTTAGTGCAAATCTACTCAGGACTGATTTACGAAGGGCCAGGCTTGATAAAGGCTATTAATAAAAAGTTGCTTCAAAAAAAATAGCCCAGATTTTTACTGCATCTGGGCTATTCGATTTTATTTTCAGAAATGTATTTTCTTATAACTGTTTGCGAAGTCGAGCAACTGGAATATTGAGTTGCTCACGATATTTGGCAACCGTACGACGAGCTATATTGTAACCTTTGTCTCGAAGAATGTTTTTAAGTTTTTCGTCAGACAAAGGTTTGCGTTTGCTTTCTTCTTCTATAATATCAGTAAGTATTTTTTTCACTTCTAGTGTCGAAACTTCCTCTCCGCTATTGGTTTGTAAAGACTCTGAAAAGAAGTCTTTAAGGCGTTTTGTACCAAACTCCGTTTGCACAAACTTGCTATTCGCAACCCTCGAAACCGTCGAAATATCCAAGCCTGTAATATCAGCAATGTCTTTCAAAATCATCGGGCGCAGTTTTTTCTGGTCGCCTGTCAAAAAGAAATCGTATTGATATTGCATAATCGAGTACATGGTTTTGTACATCGTTTGCTGACGCTGACGAATAGCATCAATAAACCACTTTGCAGAATCAATTTTCTGCTTGATAAACATGATGGCTTCTTTTTCTTGTTTATTGGAGCGTTTTTCACGTTTATTGTCCTTGTATGATTTGAGCATATCTTTGTATTGATCGTTGATGCGCAAATCAGGAGCATTGCGTGAGTTAAGCGATAAATCGAGTTCGCCTTCCCGATTTTGGATAATAAAATCAGGTACAATATAATGAATGCCTCTAGTAGAATTGGTTTTGTAACCACTAGCAGGTTTTGGGTTTAGTTTTAATATTTCATCAATAGCTTCTTTTAGCTGTTGCTCGCTAATGCCCAAATAGCGTTGCATTTTTTGATAATGCTTTTTAGAAAACTCATTGAAGTAGTTAGCAATTAAGCGAATAGCAACATTGATGGAGTGGTCGTCGTGTAAATCTTCTTTATGTTGTTCTTTTTTTAAGTTTAACTGAATTAATAAACACTCTTTGAGGTCAGCAGCACCAACGCCTGGTGGGTCAAAGCACTGTATGCGCTTTAAAATCGCATTCACCTCTTCTTCGGTAGTTGCAATATTGTGCGAAAACATCAAATCATCAATGATCGCAATAGGTTCGCGACGCAAGTAACCATCGTCATCAATGCTTCCTACGATTTGGTGTGCAATATTTTCTTCCCGTTCATCTTTGAAATCAAGCATTCCGACTTGTTCTTCCAGGTATTCATGAAAGGTATTTTCGACTACGACAGGTATTGTTTTATCTTCGTCATCAGGAGAAATATTATTGACTTTCAGTTTGTAGCTCGATGGGTCATCTTCAATGTATTCTGTAATATAATCATCTAGTTCAAATTCTTCTTCTTTGTAAATTTCATCATTTTCAGCATCTTTTTCATTTCCATCGTCTGAGGACGAACCACTAGCAAATGAGTCTTCTTCATTTTTTGCAATTTCGCTCTCATCCACTTCCTCTCCTTCATCAAGTGCAGGATTGGCTTCTAGTTCCTCTTTGATACGTTGTTCTAAAGTAGCCGTTGGGATTTGCAACAATTTCATCAACTGAATTTGTTGTGGCGATAACTTTTGAAGCAGCTTTTGACTAATGCGTTGTTTTAACATGTGTTTTATTAATGTTCTTATTAGAGGATTATATAATGAATATTTAATTTACTTTTTTCTAATAACACTAGGCATAGATAATGCAGCTAAAATCCTATGTTTTAGCAAATACTATTATATTTTTGACTGTTTAATGGAAATTGCAAGCATCAGCTTTAACGGATGTAAAGTAAACACTTGCTCTATTTTTGGTGAATAATTTGTAGATTGTAAATTTTGATTTTCTGTTCCAATATAATTATAGAACAGATGCTTTTGAGGTTTTGTTGCTAGTCAATTTACTATCTCAATTTAGAAAATAAAGAATATGCCATTTGTTTATTATTGAATAAATCTGTGACACACGTTTTTATTTTTTATCTTCTATTGTATGTTTATTTACTTATGCAATATATGTCTTTTTTTTTTTTGATGCTCGTTTTTCCATCAAAAAATATGCCATTTTTTAAAAATTTAACATTTTCTACTGTTTCTATCTTTTTAGAATCTATATAGTCATAGTTTGTTTTTTAAAACTATAACTTGGGCAAGACTTATAAAGCTGATATAAATTATACCTTTGTCATTCTAAATTGTTGCGTCCAAAATCAAAATATATCTTAATTTTAATAATATGAAAAATTCGATTAATTCTCGCATCTATAATATCCGCCAATTGATGCACCAAAAGAACATTGATGCATACATTATTCCGAGCAGCGACCCTCATCAAAGCGAATATGTTG
>JAHDEQ010000021.1:0-8236 GCA_020628755.1 Saprospiraceae bacterium | reverse complement strand
AACATTGATGCATACATTATTCCGAGCAGCGACCCTCATCAAAGCGAATATGTTGCAGACCACTGGAAATCAAGACAATGGGTTTCGGGATTTGCTGGATCGGCAGGCACAGTTGTGATTACTAAAGACCATGCAGGACTTTGGACAGATTCGCGTTACTTTATACAAGCCGAGCAAGAATTGAGTGAATCGGAAATGGAATTGCACAAACTTGTAATTCCTCATACCGCAGAACATTTAGATTGGATTGCCTCCAATTTGCCTCCTCAAAGTTTGGTTGCCTTTGATGGAGCTTGCTTTAGTGTAGGACAAGTTCGACAAATTGCTAAAAAGTTTTACGAGAAAAAAATAAATATTAATAGTGAAACTAATTTGATAGATATTGCTTGGGAAAACCGTCCTAGCTTACCTTTACAAGCAATCTTCGACTTAGACATACAATATGCAGGGCAAGCTCGAACTGACAAAATCAGCCAAATCTGTGACAGCATTTCGGGGCAAAATTGTACACATCATCTAGTGACAACACTAGATGACATTGCTTGGATATTTAATATTCGTTCTAACGACATAGAGTGCAATCCCGTGAGTATTGCTTATGCAATACTAGCACCAACAGGAACAACTCTTTTTATAGATAGCGCAAAAGTTCCTACAACATTAAAGCTAAAATTTCAAGAAGAAGGAATATACATTCGTCCTTACGAGACTATCGAATCTCATTTGAAAGATTTAGAAGCTACAGCTAAAATTTTAGTTGACCCTAAAACAATCAACAACCAGTTGTACAATGCTATACCCGAAGAATGTATTGTAAAAGGAAACACCATCTCTACTTTGTTAAAGGCAAAGAAAAACCCAATAGAAATTGAAAATATTCACAAAGCAATGCTCAAAGATGGCATTGCACTCACCAAACTTTATCGTTGGTTGGAGAAGCAAATTGAACAATCTGGGGTAAGCGAGGTGGAACTTGCCGAAAAATTACATCTTTTCCGAAAAGAACAAGGCAATTTTTTTGGCGACAGTTTTGACGCAATTGTTGGCTATAAAGGAAACGGTGCTATCGTGCATTATCGGGCGCAGCCCGACACTTGCGCTACGATACAAAAAGATGGTATTTTGCTATTAGATTCGGGAGGACAATATTTTGAAGGTACAACCGACATCACACGAACAGTAGCTTTGGGAACTCCCACCGCAGAACAAAAGTGCAATTTCACTTTAGTGCTAAAAGGACATATTGGTTTGGCACAGCTCAAATTTCCTGTTGGAACTCGTGGCAATCAAATGGAAATATTGGCACGTCAGCATCTTTGGCAACATGGCCTCAATTATGGACATGGGACAGGGCATGGCGTTGGTTTTTTCTTAAATGTTCACGAGGGGCCACAATCTATAGGTTCGGGAGCTTCGGGCAAATCGGCTGTTCCTCTGGAGGTAGGAATGCTGACTTCTAATGAACCAGGTTTTTACAAAACCGATGAGTATGGTATTCGTATCGAAAACCTTATTCTGACGGTTGAGGCGGAAGAAACGGACTTTGGAACGTTTTTACAATTTGAGTCGGTGACATTATTTCCAATAGACCAAAAATTGATAGACTTTTCAATGCTAACTAAAAATGAAATTGCTTGGCTCAACGATTATCATGCAATGGTAGAGCAAAAACTTTGTCCACACCTAAATGAAGCCGAACAGGCTTGGATGAAAAAACAATGTAAAAAAATAGACTAAAATCAATAGTATTACATCTTACTTATTTACGAGTAACCATTTGGTCGCTATTTACAAATAGCGATTCTTGATTGGACGACCACCTATTTTTATCCAATGGTGCTTGCGTATAAAATTGATTCAAAATAGTCGCATGAGAGCAATTTCTAACGGCTACCTCTGAAGCAAGAATATAACCTGTTTTACCTGATTGTGTTTTGACCAACAAATAGTAATCTACTTTTTTGGTGTGGCCTTGTAAAACAGCTTTTTCAAAGTGTTTGATAATCGTCAAGGACTCATTTGGTTGTAAAAAAAATAAATTTTTAGAAGCATAAGACGGATGTTCTTTGAGAGAGGTTGGCAGCTTGGTAGTACCTACCAAGCTGGTACGTGTTTCTTCATAGAGTTGTTCAAATACCTTTTTTCTAGCATTCCACATATAAGTATAAGTTACATACTCCATACAGCGTTCCATCGTTTTACTAATTGCTTGAGTCGAAAAACCTTGTTGATAGTTTTCACAATTCAGATAATCAATGTACTCAACACGTACAACATTGTTTTGAAGTTCTACTTTTTTAGAAATAGCAGGCGATTGTATATCGTCTTCATAGGCCAAGGTCAAATGCTCTTCGAGCAACTTGGCGAGCGTTCCGCCTTGCATACCATAGATTTCTAAGTTTTTATTTGATAAATTGCTTCCTACAGAATGACTCGTTGTTTGAAGCAAAATTTCGGATTTATCATCTCCCGTCAAGTCAACAAAGTCCAAATTGGACAATTCATTTTTGCCCCTTGCATTTACTCCTGCAATATTGATGTGAACAGAGCGACCCATTTGATTGGTAATCACTAAATACTGTTCACTATATACAGGATTCAAATAATCTTGTGTATGAAAATTATCGCGTCCCTCAACAGAAGCAATCCACATCAGCGCATTTTTGAAACCGCTACCCAAATCAATTTTTTCTTTATGAAATTTCTTTAATGAAGATTCGACCTCAAAATCGGGAATAATAACCGCCAAACCATCGCCAAAAATCCAACCGATTTTTTCATTATTAGCTTTGACTTTGTACCATTTGAATTTTTGATTTTGAGCATCGTCTTCATGCATTTCGATGCTCTCTTCGATAAGCTCGAACAAAGCTCCCTCTTCATAAGAAATACTAGAATGCTTGGCAAACGTACTATCAGGATACAGCGTAACTGTATTTAAAGCAGTTGCAGATTTAGAATTGAGTACAATTTTTTGCGAAGCAAAACAATGAAAGACCATGAAGACCAAGAGTCCTATTGTGTGTGTGATTTTTAGCATAAAAAATCTAATTCAAATATTAAACCAAGTTTATATATGTTATTATTTTTATGTACCTGTGGAGCTATTTTGGGATTTGGTACAAAAAATGCCTCTATTATAAAACACCAACATTAGCTTAATTTTCGTTAAAAATGTTGTATATGAAAGTAGAATTTCTATTTTTGTAATCTGTCTCAAAATTTAAACACGAAACAAAATAGAATTTTTAGTTGTTTGAGTATTATTGAAGCAGAAGCCTATTTTGGCGAGAACAGAAGAATGTGTAAAACGACGATGAGATTTAAAATACATAAAGAAGGTTATAAAATACTAACTGTACTAGGCTTGTTTTTTGTCTTAGTCAATCTTTTGGTATTTTTCTATTTGCCTTCAACTCTAACGATAGTGGGTATTTTATCCATGATTTTATTTGGTGCGGTATTGCAGTTTTTTCGTAATCCACCACGCGAAATTCAGTTTACTGACGATAATATTGTTTATGCTCCTGCCGATGGCAAAATTGTAGTGATTGAAGAAACCAAAGAAGAAGAATATTTTGATGCCAAACGCTTGCAAGTCTCTATATTTATGAGTCCGACCAATGTCCATGTCAATCGAAATCCGATAAGCGGAAAGGTCAATTACTTCAAATATCATCCTGGCAAATATTTGGTGGCTTGGCATCCAAAATCTTCTACAGAAAATGAACGCACCACTGTTGTAATAGACAATGGAGAAGATGAAATTTTGCTTCGCCAAATTGCAGGTGCTATGGCAAAACGAATTGTCAATTATGTAGAAGAAGGAGACACCGTAGAGCAAGGAGCCGATATGGGTTTTATCAAATTTGGTTCACGAGTTGACTTATTTTTGCCACTCGATGCCAAACTCGAAATCGAAATGGGGCAAAAAGTAAAAGGTAACAAAACGATTATAGCAAGGTTGCAATAACACAATCTGTGATACAAAATCAAAAAATAGGGTGTGTTTGTGCGGCAAACACACCCTATTTTATTTATCCTTTGTTTTCCGTTTGCTTTGAGTATCTTTGTTGTCATATTTTATAACTTTATATACGGAACAATTTCGTTTGCCAAAACCCCTTAAAACTCAATTGCTCCATTAGATTTCGTAAAAAGAAAAGAAGATTTATGATTTTATCAATGACTGGCTATGGGAGAGCGCAAGGAACTTATGGAGACAAAACCATTGTTATTGAGCTGCGTTCGCTCAATAGTAAATACACCGATATTCGGTTTAAATTGCCCCAAATTTATCGTGAAAAAGAAGTGCATTTCAGAAAACTTATTTCTGAAAAAGTTCAACGTGGCAAAGTAGATGTTTCGCTCGACCTCAAATCAGTTGGAGGTGAAGATGAGTATGGACTCAATAAAGCCCTTTTTACTAAATATTATAAAGAATTGGCTGCTCTTTCTGATGATTTGAGTATTGAAAAAGGCGATTTGATACAAACAATTTTGCGTATTCCCAATGTTATTGCTACAGGCAATAACCAAATCGCTGAAGAAGAATGGGAAGCCGTGCAAAATGTGTTGCAAGATGCAATTCAGAACTTTCAACAGTTTAGACAAGATGAAGGAGTATCTATTCAAAAAGATTTGAGTGGTCGAATTGATGCTATTCAAAAATACTTAGCGGCTATTGCACCTTTTGAGGCGGAACGAATCCCCAAAATTCGCCAGCGCATGAAGCAAAATTTGGAGGAATTTCTAGGTAAAGAAAATGTTGACAAAAATCGTTTTGAGCAAGAGGTCATTTTTTACATAGAAAAAATTGACATCAACGAAGAAAAAGTTCGTCTAAGTCAACATTGTAAATATTTTCTGGAAGAACTCAATTCTAAGACTTTTCAGAAAGGACGAAAATTAAGTTTTATTAGTCAAGAAATGGGTCGAGAAATCAATACGCTTGGCTCGAAGGCTTACTCTTCCGATATTCAGCATTTTGTGGTAAAAATGAAAGATGAATTGGAAAAAATTAAAGAACAGGTGGCTAACTCTGTTTGATTTTTTTAGAATGAAAGATAAGAAAAAACAAGAAGGAAAATTAATCATTTTCACTGCGCCATCAGGCGCAGGGAAAACTACAATTGTACGTCATTTGTTAAAGAAGTATGACGAACTTGATTTCTCGGTTTCGGCTACCAATCGAGCCAAACGGCCGCATGAAGAAGATGGAAAAGATTACTATTTTCTATCGACCGAAGAATTTGAAAAACGAGTAGAAGGGGGCGATTTTTTGGAGTGGGAAGAAGTTTATGACCAACAATATTATGGTACTTTGATAAGTGAAGTAGAACGAATTTGGACAAATGGCAAAACCGTGATTTTTGATATTGAAGTAAAAGGAGCAACGAATATTAAGAAACGTTATCCCGAAAACTCCTTGGCTGTTTTTATAAAACCACCTTCGCCAGAGATTCTATTTGACCGACTCCGAAATCGAAAAACAGAAACCCCCGAAAGCCTAAGAAAGCGCATCGCACGAGCTACGCTCGAGCTGACCTATGAAAACAAATTCGATGCTGTATTAGTCAACGACGATTTAGAAACAGCATTTGCAGATGCCGAAAAAATTATTGAAAATTATATTGAAATAGAAACTATATCAAACCCATAGAACAATATCCATATATGCCTACACTCACCACCAATGGAATAAAAATAAGTGTGGAAACTTTTTACCACGACGACTACTCCAAACCTGCACAACGAGAGTACGTGTTTGCCTATCGTATAACTATCGAAAATACGAGTCCGCACACGGTTCAGTTGTTGCGTCGTCATTGGTATATTTGGGATGCAACCAATGCACTCCGAGAAGTTGAAGGTGCTGGCGTAATAGGCAAACAACCTACCCTCGCTCCTGGCGACAGTCATCAATACGTTTCATGGTCGCCACTACAAGCTACCGTTGGCAAAATGTATGGTACTTTTTTGATGCAGCGGACTTTAGACCAACAACAATTCAAGGTTCGTATTCCTGAATTTCGTTTGGTTGCTCCTTTTCAGTTAAATTAAATTTATTTTTTAGGCGGAATTGAAGGTCGCATTTCGACCTTGCTCGGCAAGGTTCGGGCTGGCATTTTAAGCAAATCAACAATGGTTTGCCCAATGTCTTCGGGCTGAATTTTCCATGCATCCGCTTCGCTTGGTGTTCGATTATTGAAGTGCGTTGCTACCGAACCAGGCATAATTGTCGTCACTTTCACGCCAGCTTGGCGCACATCGAGCATGACCGCCTGCGAAAAACCAACCAAACCAAATTTACTCGCATTATAAGCTGCTCCTCTCGCAAAAAAGTTCGTTCCTGCCAAACTCGCAATCGTTATCAAATAACCTTTGGATGCTTTGAGTGCTTCGATAGATGCTTTGGTACTATAAAAAACGCCCGTCAAATTGATGTCAATCACGTCGTGCCATTGTTCCAAAGTCATTTCTTCGATGGGCGCAAAATGTCCAACTCCAGCATTGGCAATCAAGACATCCAATTCTCCCCATTTATTAAGCACTTGTTGGACGGCTTTTTGCTGAGACTCGAAATTACGAACATCCGATTCGATACCAATAATATTATCAGAATCACCCAACTCTTTGGCCGCAGCATCGGCGGCAGCTTGCGAACGAGAAGTGATAGCGACTTTCATCCCTTGCTCTAGCATTTTTTGAGCTGTATAATATCCGATTCCTTTAGAACCGCCTGTGATAAGGGCAACTTTATTTTGAAGCATAGATTTCTTTTTAATTACGAGTAAATGTAGAGGCTGCTTTAGCTGCCATCATTGATTTTCAGCGACTAAAGTCGCTGCTAGGTTCAATCGTAAATTATTTGATTAATTGAATTCCTTTTGGTTTTAGGACAATCATTTTTTGTTTGTATAAATATCCGATGGCTTTTTTGAATGCCTTTTTGCTCATCGCCAATTGCGCCTGAATATCTTCTGGCGCACTCTTGTCATGTAAAGGAAGGAAACCTTTATTTTGTTCTAATTTTGCTAAAATAATTTTACAAGCATCGGGAATTTGCTGTCGATAACCTTGACGTTGCAAACTCACATCAATTAATCCATCGGGGCGAATATGTTTAATGTAGCCTTTTTCGACTTGTCCAATTTTGATGGTTTTGAAAACTTGATTGCTATATAGCATACCCAAATACGAGTCATTGATAATGACTCGATAGCCGCGCGCCTCTTGTTGTGCGACACAGATTTCTACTTCATCATTTTCTTCAAAATTCTCATTTAGGGTTTTAAAAAAGCGGCTCAATTTGGCACTTCCGACAATACGATTGGTCGCTTCATCTAAATAGACGAATACGACATACGAATTGCCCGCTTCCATTTCTTGGTATTGCTCTCGAAAAGGAACTAACAAATCTTTGCCATCCAAGCCCCAATCCAAAAATGCTCCTACTCTTGCAATTTCTTTTACTTTCAAACAAGCATAGCCTCCACAAAGAACCTTGGGTTGTTTGGTGGTTGCGATTAGGCGGTCTTCACTATCATTATACAAAAAGACATTTACATCATTCCCGACCTTCATATCTTCGGTCGTGTAAGATTTTGGCAATAAGATTTCGCCGTAAGGGCCGCCATCCAAATAGAGTCCAAAGTCCACTTCTTTTACGATTTCTAGTTCGTTATATTCTCCTATTTTAATCATTGTTTTTGATATTTTACTTCGCCGCCAACGATGGTATATAAAACTTCAGTATCCATAATTTCTTCATCTTTGCAATTGACAAGGTTTTTAGAAAGAATCACAATATCGGCTAATTTACCGACTTCGAGCGAACCTTTATCCTTTTCCTCAAAAGCTGCAAAAGCATTGCCGAGTGTGTAAGAATAAATTGCCTCTGCCCGAGTCATTCGTTGCTCTGGAAAAAACTCCATTCCACTATCCACTCGCTTACGTGTAACGGAAGCATAAAAAGATTCTATTGGGTCAACATCTTCGACGGGTGCATCCGTTCCATTCGCAATAATAACGCCTGCATCCAAAAGTGAACGCCAAGGATAAGCCCCTGTACGAGCACGCTCCTCGCCCAAGCGAGTCACTACAAAAGGCGCATCCGAGGTGCAATGAATGCCTTGCATGGAGGCTATCACATCCAAATCTTTGAAACGAGGAATATCGTCAACACTCAAATGTTGAGCATGTTCGATTCGCCAACGCAGGTCTTTTTTAGAAG
>JAHDEQ010000020.1:24206-33541 GCA_020628755.1 Saprospiraceae bacterium | reverse complement strand
AACAACACAGTTGCGAAACAAAAACAAAAAATTGCTAACCAATATGCAGGAAATGAAATTCAGCAGCAAATAGAAAACTATCATAGTACACGGCAACGTTGGGAAGAATTATTACTTACAGAATATAAAGTTAAAGATTCTCCCTTCTTCAATAAAATCCAAAACGACATCAACGCTATTTTCAATTAACGTGAACACGCAAAAGCGTGAACACGTGAACACATAATACATGAAACAATACCACCAACTCCTCCAACACATCCTCGACAATGGAACTGACAAAGGCGACCGTACTGGAACTGGGACTCGCTCGGTCTTTGGTTACCAAATGCGCTTTGATTTGAGTGAAGGTTTTCCAATGATAACGACCAAGAAGCTGCACCTCAAATCCATCATATATGAATTACTTTGGTTTTTGAAAGGTGATACCAATGTAAAATACCTTCAAGACAATGGCGTTCGTATTTGGAACGAATGGGCTGACGAAAACGGAGACCTTGGCCCCGTTTATGGGAAGCAATGGCGAAGTTGGGAAAACCGAAATGGAGAAACAATTGACCAAATCACGCAAGTTGTCGATTTGATAAAAAATAATCCCAATTCTAGGAGAATATTAGTCAATGCTTGGAATGTTGGCGATTTATCTGAAATGGCGCTCTCGCCTTGCCATTGTTTGTTTCAATTTTATGTAGCGGATGGGAAATTGTCTTGCCAATTGTATCAACGTTCTGCCGATGTATTTTTGGGCGTACCATTTAATATAGCTTCTTATGCACTGCTGACTTTGATGTTGGCGCAGGTCTGCGACCTTGCGCCTGGCGATTTTGTACATACATTTGGCGATGCACATTTATATAATAATCACCTCGAACAAGCGCAACTACAATTAACACGTGATTGTCGGCCTTTACCAAAAATGGAAATTAATCCTGAAGTCAAATCTATATTAGATTTTCAGTACGAAGATTTTAAACTACTAGATTATAATCCTCATCCACATATCAAAGCGGCAGTATCAGTGTAAAGATTTTTTTGATGATTTTAAGGAAAATAGCAAAGCGAAGTAGAGCTTTTGAGAAAGCACAAAATATAAAGATACTACCTTTTTGAGACTAAGTTTCAATGTTTTCTGAAAATTACAAACATTAAGTTATTTAGAAAAAATCTAAATAACCTTTCCTTGTGCTTTAGTATTGGGAAAAAATGCTACTAATTTTATCTTTGCGCTGACAAAACGATGACAATTTTTTCGTTATACGAAATTCGATTTTAAAAATCAATATATAAAAGGATTACAGATGACAAATAAGTCCTTGAAATTCAACTTATTACTTCTCTTTTTTGCCTTATTTTTTTCCGCAAATTTAAGTGCAGAAGTCTCCGATGCTGTCGGAAAACAGCTTTTCAAAAACAATTGTGCTTCTTGTCACAACAAGGATATGAAAAGCGATATGACGGGGCCAGCCCTTGGTGGGGTTCGAGAACGTTGGGAAGGTAGAGAAGAAGTTCTTTATGCTTGGATTAGAAACTCACAAGCAGTTATCAGTGAAGGCGACGAATACGCAGTCAATCTATTCAATAAATGGAACAAGTCTGTGATGACTGCTTTTCCAACGTTGACAGATGACGAAGTAGAATCACTTTTAGTGTATATAGATTGTATGTACGATGGTTCTTGCGACCCTAAAGCAAAAGCTCTTGCTGCTGCTGGAGGTGGAGCTGTTGGAGCAAAGGCAGAACAGACGAGTAATACACCAATGTATTTGGTTCTATTATTGATTTTGGGAATCCTTGCTGTGGTTATGATGCGTATTGTTTCTAACTTAAACTATATGTCTCAAGTTAGAGAAGGAAATGCACCTGTTCGTAGAGCAACCTTAACGGAAATGTTGACGAGTCGTGGTGTAATTGGATTTGTCCTTTTTGCTTTGATAGTATTAGGTGGTTATACGACTATCAATAATGCTATTGATTTGAACCGTCAACAAGGTTATGCACCTGACCAACCGATTAAATTTTCGCATGCCACGCATGCGGGAATGCAAAAGATTGATTGTCAATATTGTCACGATGGAGCAAGACGCTCTAAGCATTCTGTTATACCAGCAGCTAATACTTGTATGAATTGCCATAAAGCAATCGAAAAAGGTAGCAAATATGGAACTGCTGAGTTGACAAAAATATTTGCTTCTATTGGGTATAATCCAGATGACAATACATACATTAAAGACTACGAATCCATGAGTAATGAGGATATTTCCAAAATTTACAAAAAATGGATTGAAGATAACTATAAGGCAGATAATGCAGAAGCTTCTGATAAAGAAATTGCCAAAGCAGTAACCGAACAATGGGACGGTATAGTATCTTCTTTGACAACTGATGTCAAAGAAAGTGTCGCTGGGCCAATTCCTTGGGTTCGTATTCATAACTTACCTGATCACGCTTATTTTAGTCATCAACAACACGTAACAGTGGGTAAAGTAGAATGTCAAACTTGTCATGGACCTGTTGAAGAAATGGATGTCGCTTATCAGCACGCTCCATTATCAATGGGTTGGTGTATTAACTGTCACCGTAAGACTGAAGTACAATTTGTAGGTAACGAATACTACGAATCATACAAAAAGTACCACGAAGAGATTAAAGCGGGTACACGTGATAAAGTAACTGTAGAGGAAATTGGTGGTCTTGAGTGCCAAAAATGCCATTACTAATAAAAAATAATAAAGAATATAAAGCATGAAATTATTCATGCATACATTAATTCAATCGTTCTTGCATATATATACTATATGAAAAATAAAAATCAAGTTTGGATAGGAACAGCCGACAAGAATAATGAAGAAGAATTTGAACAACTTTCAAAAGAAGAATTCATTAGTTTACCTATTGTAGAGGCACTTTCTGATGAAGAAGTGGTTGAATCTACAGGAGGGAATCGTCGAGATTTTTTGAAATTGATGGGTTTCAGCTTAGGAGCAGCTACAATTGCGGCTGGATGTGAAACTCCAGTTCGCCATGCTATTCCTTATGTAACCAAGCCAGATGCTATTGTTCCTGGTGTTGCCACATATTATGCGTCTAGTTTTGTAAATGGTGGCGACTATGCTGCTGTTTTGGTCAAGACTAGAGAAGGTCGTCCTATAAAAATTGAAGGTAATTCAATGTCAACGGTGACCAAAGGAGGTACAGGTGCAAAAGGACAGGCTCTTGTTTTGAGTTTGTACGATTCTAATCGTTTGAAAGAGCCTGCGGCTATTTCTGCAAATGAGGTTCAAGGATTGTCTTGGGAGGATTTGGATAAACAAATTCGAGCAAAGTTAGGAGCAAATGACCAAATTAGAATTGTAACTCATACAGAAATGAGTCCTACTACAAAGCGGGTTTTTGAAGCATTTGCTGCAAAATACCCAAATACAAAAGTAGTGACTTATGACCCGATTTCTTGCTCTGCTTTGCTAGAAGCAAATCAGGCGGATTTTGGCCAAGCGGTTGTACCAAATTATCATTTTAATAAAGCAAAAGTCATCGTCAGCTTTGCTGCCGATTTCTTAGGAACTTGGATTTCGGCTGAGGAATATTCAGTTGATTATGTAAAGAATCGAGTTATTAAGAATGCAGAATCCAAAATGTCACGCCACATTCAAGTAGAAAGTGGTATGTCTGTTACAGGTTCAAATGCAGATAATAGAATATTGATTCGCCCTTCAGAAATGGGCGGTGCAATTGCACTTTTAGCATCTGAACTAGGAGTGAGTACTTCTGCACCAAAAATCAATGATAAGGCTACTCAAGCCATCAAAAAAATTGCAAGAGAGTTACAAGCAAATAGAGGAAATAGTTTAGTGATTTCGGGTTCTAATAATTTATTAGAACAACGTTTAGTCAATGCTATAAACAATGCTTTAGGAAATTATGGTTCGTCGATAACATTTGACCGTCCTTCTTATCAACGCCAAGGTATTGATAAGAATATTCGTACTTTGGTTAAAGAGATGAATGCAGGTAGCGTTGATGCACTATTGGTTTGGAATGCTAATCCAGCTTTTGATATTCCAGAGGCGGACAAATTCAAAACAGGTGCTGCAAAAGTTGGTTTGAAAGTTAGTTTTGCAGAATCTTTAAATGAAACAGCCGCAATTTGTGATTACGTTGCGCCTGCTCACCACAATCTTGAAAAGTGGGGTGATGTTGAGCCCAAACGCAATAGCTTTAGTATCATTCAACCAACTATTGCACCATTATATAATACCCGTCAAGGAGAAGAATCTTTATTGAAATGGGCAGGTAATAGTATGTCTTATTACGATTTTCTTAAAAAGAGTTGGGAAGAAGAGATATTCCCGATGCAATCGGAATATATGACATTCCAAGCTTTTTGGGATAATTCTGTTCATGATGGTGTACTTGATTTGCCTTCTTCATCAACTGCAAGTGCTTATGGAGGTGCTCCTAGCGGAAGTGTTAAAAATCCATCTTCATCGGAATTAGAAGCAGATTTCTACGAAATGATAGGAATGGGTTCTGGACAATACGCCAATAACCCTTGGTTACAAGAAATGCCTGACCCCGTAATGCGTACCGTTTGGGGGAATTATCTCGCTGTACCAATCAAATGGGATGGTATAAATCGTTTTGAAGGATTACGAGGTACAGGTAGTAAAACTGTTCGTGGTATTGCAGATATTGTTGAATTTTCATCTGGATCAGTTTCCGATAAATTTTCAGTAGTTCCTCAATTTGGTCAAACACCGGGAACGGTATCTATAGGACTAGGATATGGTCGTACAGAAGTCGGAAAAGTTGGACAAGGAATTGGTATAAATGTTTTCCCTTGCTTAGGAATTGATGCAAACGGAAACACAGAATACTTTGCTACGGATATTAACGTTGGTGAAGTTGTCGATTATAATGAAGAGTTTGGTTGTGTCCAGTATCACCATACTTATGGTGTTACAGGAGAACACGACGGAAAAGAAAATATGAACCTCGATGAGGTAGCACTTTCTCGTCTTTTGGTAGATGGTTATCAAGGTTCTTTGACAGATAGAACAGTTTTATTCCAAGATAATTTGGCTAATGTTGGCGACTTGATGGAGAAAATCAAGGAGAAGAGAGCATTTGCTAATCATTTGAATGATAAAACACTTTATCCTTTCGAAGAATATTCAGAGAAATTTTATAGTCAAGGTCACCACTGGGGGATGCACATCGACATGAATGCATGCTTTGGATGTGCGGCTTGTACAGTAGCCTGTATGGCTGAGAATAATATTCCAGTTGTAGGTAATAAAGAGGTTTCTCGTCACCATGAAATGACATGGTTACGAATTGACCGCTACTATTATGGCGATGCTGAAAATCCAAATGTGGCGTATATGCCAATGATGTGTCAGCATTGTGATAACGCTCCTTGTGAGAATGTTTGTCCAGTAAATGCAACGAATCACAGTTCGGAAGGACTGAATCAAATGGCTTATAATCGTTGTATTGGTACACGTTATTGTGCCAATAACTGCCCTTATAAAGTGCGCCGTTTTAACTGGTTAGATTATACATCTGCGGATTTATTTGGTGTTAACCAAAACTCAATCAATGGCGAAGATCCAGCTTATTATACGGACAATATTGTTCGTATGGTTTTAAATCCAGATGTTACGGTACGTTCTAGAGGAGTAATTGAGAAGTGTAGTTTGTGTGCTCAACGTTTGCAGCAGGGTAAATTGGCAGCTAAAGCAGAAGGTAGAAAATTGAGAGAAGAAGATGTCAAAACAGCTTGCCAAACAGCTTGTCCTACAGGTGCAATTACTTTTGGTGATAGAAATGACTCAAACGGTAGTTTGAGTAAGGCCATCAAAAATCCATTGGTTTATAGAGCTTTAGAAGAAATTAATGTTCAGTCATCTATTTTCTACCAAGCAAAAGTAAATAATAGATCTGAAGCACTAGATGCATAGTATTTAAGATAAAGAAAAAAATTAGACTTGAGTTCTTTATTAGAACTCGATATAAAATAAAATCTCTTAACAATGAGTGCAGTTGTTTCAACCATACGTGAACCCTTAGTAACAGGGAAGAAAACGTATCATGATATTACAGAAGACTTGTGCCGTCCAACTGAAAGTGTACCAAGTGTACAGTGGGTTATAGGATTTATTATAGCAGCAAGTTTAGCCGCTTTTGGTGTCTTTTGTATTGTTTGGACAATATGGATTGGTATCGGTTCATGGAACTTAAATCGTACCATTAATTGGGGTTGGGATATTACCAATTTCGTATGGTGGGTAGGTATCGGACACGCAGGTACGCTGATTTCGGCGATTTTGCTCTTGTTCCGTCAAAAATGGCGTACAGGAGTAAACCGTGCGGCAGAGGCGATGACGATTTTTGCCGTAATATGTGCGGGACTTTTCCCCCTTATTCACATGGGACGACTTTGGTTAGCCATATTTATATTCCCTTATCCAAATACGAGAGGCCCTTTGTGGGTAAACTTTAACTCGCCGCTTCTCTGGGATGTATTTGCCATTAGTACTTATTTTACCGTATCCTTATTATTCTGGTACACTGGTTTAGTACCTGATTTTGCAACAGTACGTGACCGTGCAGTCGGTGTAAGAAGAAAAATATACAATTTCTTATCCTTTGGATGGACAGGTTCAGCAAAGCACTGGCAACGTTGGGAATCTTTATCCTTGATTTTGGCAGGTTTAGCAACGCCACTTGTACTTTCAGTACACACGATTGTAAGTTTTGACTTTGCTACTTCTATTATACCAGGATGGCACACCACGATTTTCCCTCCTTATTTTGTGGCAGGAGCGATTTTCTCAGGATTTGCGATGGTATTGACTTTGATGTTAGTTGCCCGTAAAGTATTGCATTTGAAAGACTACATTACTTTAGAGCATATCGAATCCATGAATAAAGTAATCCTTTTGACAGGTACAATTGTAGGGGTTGCTTATTTGACGGAGTTATTTATTGCATGGTATTCAGTATATCCATATGAGCAATTTGCATTCTTTAATCGTGCCTTGGGCCCTTACTACTGGTCATATTGGGGAATGATGTTGTGTAATGTAATTACACCACAATTGTTCTGGTCTCGTAAAATCAGAAGAAGTTTATTCTGGACATTCTTTTTGTCTATTATCATAAATGTAGGGATGTGGTTTGAGCGATTTGTAATTATTGCAACCACTTTGGCGCGTGATTATATCCCTTCAAGTTGGTCATATTATGTTCCAACTTGGGTAGAGATTGGGATTTTTATGGGAACAATCGGAATTTTCTTTACACTATTCTTGATATTTACTCGTGTAGCTCCAGTAGTAGCGATCGCTGAGATTAAGAGTATTTTGAAATCTAGTGGTGATAAGTATGTAGGTAAAGATGCAGATCCTGTACACCACCATCATGAGGAAGAACATGATGATAGCAATGGCTTTTTACACTATTTAGAAGGAGAAGATATTTATACAGAAACAGATGCTTCGTCAGGTATCAATACACTTGCCGATATGTCTGCTAGTAGCAGTGTAGAATCAGATGCCGTAAGTCTTGTTTCAGAAGTCGAGGCACCAAGTGCTACCCAAGTAGATGATTTGAAAAAAGTAGAAGGTATCGGGCCAAAAATTGAAGGTTTGTTGAATGCCGCAGGCATTACAACTTTCCAACAGTTGGCAAATTCTAATTTTGATGCTGTAAAAGCAATTTTAGTAGCTGCTGGTAGCCGTTATCAAATGAAAGACCCTACTACTTGGATGGAGCAAGCAAAAATGGCAGCAGAAGGTCGTTGGGAAGAATTGAAAAAATGGCAAGACGAATTAGACGGAGGTAAAGCCTAATATTAAAATAAAAATCTATTTATACCTTAATATATAGAAAATGGTATTTGAAAATAAAGAAGTTTTATACGGTTTATACAACGATGAAGAAGAGTTGATGACTGCTATCAAACGAGCAAATAAAGCTCATCTTGATATTATGGATGTCTATACTCCTTTTCCCGTTCACGGCCTAGATCCACTTTTGGGCTTATCCGAATCACGTTTGCACATCGCTGGATTTGTCTATGGATTAACAGGAACAGCTACGGCGTTCTTGTTTATGACATGGGTTTTTACACGTGACTGGCCCATTATATTTGGAGGTAAACCATATTGGTCAGTGCCTTCATTTGTTCCGATTACCTTTGAGTTGACGGTACTATTTGCCGCAATCGGTATGGTTGTGAGTTTCTATGTGGTTTGTGGTATGGGCCCAGGTGTAACCAATCCAACTTTAGATGATCGTATTACAGATGATAAATTTTGTATTGCTTTTCAAACCAATGGTTACTCCAAAACTGAAATCAATAATCTGAGAGGTTTCTTTAAAGCCACAGGTGCATCAGAAGTAAGTACAAAAGTTATTTAAACTTATACTATAAACAATTGATTGTTTGCATTGTCATGCAAACGAAGAATATAAAATTAATATCGAATGCGAAATTTATTTTTTGCAATAGCAATTGTCTCAATTATAATAGTGTTCAACGCATGTTCTTCTTCTGGAGGTAATGATCCTGGTTCGGAGTATATGCCTGATATGTATCACTCCATTGCTTATGAAGCAAACCTTGAAGACTATTATTATTACAATACTTGGGGGAGCAAAGAAGATTACTATAAATTAGCTCAACCTCGTAAACCAGTTGCAGGAACTATTCCACGAGGATATGCAGGAGGAGGAAAAGTGAAATTTATGAATGGTTCAGCTTCTAATTCTGCTATTGCCATTCCAGTAACTGCGCCAGTACCTTATTATTATAAGGATACAGAAGAAGAGCGAACACGTGCTACAAATGAAATCATCAACAATCCTTTTCCAATTACAGCAAAGGGTTTGGAAATGGCAAAACCATTGTATGAAATCAATTGTGGAATTTGTCATGGTAATAAAGGTGACGGAAACGGATGGTTGGTAGATGAGAAAAATTTAAGTGCTGCCTACCCAGCTCAACCTGCAAATTTCTTGAGTGATGAATTTGTAGCAGCTTCTAACGGTCGCTACTACCACGCAATTATGCACGGCAAAAATGTGATGGGAGGCTATGCTGATAAGTTATCTTATGAGGAGCGTTGGCAAGTGATTCATTACATTCGTTCATTACAAGCAAAAGACAAGAAATTAGAATATAATGATAAAATCAACACACTAAATTCTGTTGATATGCCTAAAGCATCTTCTCAATTCGTTGCTTTATCTTCAGACTATAAAAGTTCTATAAAAGGCTCACATCATCACGATAATATGGATGGACATGAGGGCTTGCACCATCACCAAGG
>JAHDEQ010000020.1:15946-24106 GCA_020628755.1 Saprospiraceae bacterium | reverse complement strand
CACTCACATGAAGGAGATGGACATTCTCATTCGCAAAAAGGTGATGCTGATGGCAAAAAGAAAAAGAAAGGCATTTTAAAGAAAGCTATAGAAAAGGGAGGAAAAGCTATTGATAAGGCTGGAGATAAAATCAAAAGCATAGGTAAGAAGAACAAGAATAAAGGAGAATAAAACAAACTTAAAATTAAAGAACTTAAAATATAAGGAATGGCTAATACGCACGAGCATTCTACTGTACACCACGACCATTACAACACGAAAGTAGATTTTACTTTCCCAACTAGCGCAAAAACACTTTTGCTAGGAGGCGTTTTATTAGGTGTGATCAGTTTGGCATTGACTTATTTCATGTTTGATGATGAGTTGCATACCCGCTTTTGGACAAACTTTTTGCACAATTCGGTATTTTTTACAGGTATTGCCTTTATCTCACTTTTTATTTATTGTGCTTTTACAACTGCTTTTGCAGGTTGGCACACGGTGATGAAAAGAATTTGGGAAGCCTATGCGCAGTTTCTGATAGTTGGCTTAGGTTTAATGTTGGTTATGGTTGCTGGGACGTATTTTCACTGGCATCATTTGTATCATTGGGCAGATACCAGTGTCTTAGATCCTAATAATGAAAATTACGATTATATCCTAGCAGGTAAAGCTGGCTTCTTAAATATTGGTTGGTACAGCATCGGAACAATTGTAGTTTTAAGTATTTGGTACTTTTTCGCTGCTAAAATCCGTAGTCTTTCCTTGGATGAGGATAGAAATGGAACAAAGGATTGGGGGCATCATCTCACTATTCAAAAATGGGCTGCTGTCTTCTTACCCATTGCAGGTTTTACAAGCTGTGCTATGATTTGGCAATGGATTATGTCCATAGATTCGCACTGGTACTCAACCATGTTTGCATGGTATGCAACGGCAAGTTGGGCTTGTGCAGCTTTTTCTTTGACTATATTGACTATTATATATTTGAAATCTTTGGGTTATTTCCAAAACTTAACAGATGAGCATTTCCATGATTTAGGAAAATACTTATTTGCATTTAGTATTTTTTGGACTTATCTGTGGTTTTCACAATATATGTTGATTTGGTACTCCAATAACGGTGAAGAAACAACTTATTTCTATACACGTGTTCACATGTATCCTGTACTTTGGTATGCTAACTTGGCAGTGAATTTTGTACTTCCATTTTTTGTATTACTACGAAATAGTACAAAACGTAAATATGGTACATTAATATTTGCATCAGTCATGGTATTCATTGGTCACTGGTGGGATTATTTTATGATGATTAAGCCTGGTGCTTTTCATGGTGCTCAAGAACATTTAGCCCATGCACATGGTGACGGTCATGGTCATCATGAGGCTGCTCACGGACACGACCATGCACACGATGTGGCTCATTCAGCAACGGATCATGCACATGACTTAGCGCATGCGGCAGGTGAACATGGACATGCGGTTGAAGCGGGATTTGAGGCAGGATTTACCATCCCAATGTTTTTAGAGATAGGAACATTTATAGGGTTTTTGTCTTTGTTTTTATTTTTGGCATTGCGCCAATTGACGAAAGCAAGTCTTGAACCACGTAAAGATCCTTATTACGAGGAGAGTTTGCACCACCACGTATAAAGATTTTGTAAGAAACCTGACAACACTTAGGTATAAATTTTGTTAAGTTTGTATTAGGTTTCAATTCTTTTTGAAAATAAAAAAAGGTTCTCAAATATTTTTTTGAAACCCAATCGAAATAATAATAAATAATGACGGCTTTAATTATCTTTCTTTGTCTTATAATGCTGGCTATTATTATAGTGCAGTATGGAAAATTTAGGGAGTTAACAGCAAGTATTCGAGGAGAAGAAGAAGCTATGCTTGAAAGTAACAATCGAAATGCAGCTTTTGGTATGTTTTTCATGATTAGTTTCTTGGTTTTTTGTGTGGTTTCGGCATTGTATTACCGAAACTGGATGTTGGGTTATGGTCCCCACACTTCCGCATCCGCACATGGTCATGAATTAGACTCCCTGTTTAACTGGACTTTGTTTTTTACAGGAATCGTATTTGTGGTTTGCCACATATTCTTGTTTTGGTTTGGATACAAATACAAGTATTCCAAAGATAGAAAATCATTATTCCTATCACACGATAATACTTTGGAGGTCGTTTGGACGGCAATTCCTGCTGTAGTCATGTGCTTTTTGGTAGTAAATGGTTTGATTGCATGGAATAATGTGATGGCAGACGTAGAAGAAGGTGAAGAATACATGGAAATCGAAGCGATGGGTCGTCAATTTGCTTGGGAGATTCGCTATCCTGGTGCAGATGGACTTTTAGGCGAGCGTAACTATAAACTATTTACGCCAACCAATCCTTTCGGACAGGATTGGTCGGATGAAAAGAACTTGGACGATTTTCAACCAACAGATATTGTTTTACCGAAAGGCGTGAAAGTTCGTGTTCGTATCACATCTAAAGATGTATTACACAATTTTGATTTACCACATTTTCGAGTAAAAATGGATGCTGTCCCAGGTATTCCAACACACTTTGTATTTACACCAGAATTGACTACCGAAGAATATCGTCAGAATTTGAAAGAGTATGAAGATTATCACGCACCATCTGACCCAGATGATCCAGAAAGTGAGCCACTATGGAAAGCTTTCAATTATGAGTTAGCTTGTGCAGAGTTGTGTGGTAAAGGACATTATAGTATGAAACGTATTGTAAAGATTGTTGAACCAGAAGAATATGAAAGATGGTTGGAAGGCCAAACTTCTTGGTATGATGGTAACATTCGTGGAACTGCTGATGATCCTTACGCAAATTTGAGCGAGCGTACTGAAATTCCAGCTTTCTTAGCAGGGCGTATTGCAGATGAATTTGACGCAGAGGCACAAGCTGCGCTTGATGCCACCGATGCTTCTAAAAAGACAGTAATCCTCAAACACGTTTATTATAGTACAGGAAGTTATTCATTTTCAGGTATTACAGAGAAATACTATTTGAGCAGATTGCTGAAATTTATGAAAGACAATCCTGAAGTGAAAATAGAATTAGCTGGTCATACCGATTCCGTAGGAAGTGAAGAAAGCAATCAAGTACTTTCTGAAAATAGAGCAGGAGCGATTGCTCAATATTTATTGAGCAATGGAATTGATGACTCTAGGTTTAGAGCTGTAGGGTATGGTATGAACAAACCAGTTGATACAAATGAAACAGAAGAAGGAAGAGCTAATAATCGAAGAACAGAATTTACAATTCTAAATGCAGTTACAGCGGCGGCAGGAGAAGCCGCAAGTGACTCTAGTGCAGCAGAATAATAAATCTCAATATATTTTGAGTAATAATAATATTTAAAATGTTTTTGTTATGGCAAGTGTAGCAATTAAGCCGGGAACAATTACTGATCCAGACGATTTGATAATTGAAGAGTTGGGATATGATGATCATTTTCATGAGCATCATCATGGCGATAAATACCAATCGGGATTTATCGGGAAGTATATTTTTAGTATGGATCATAAAATAATTGCTAAACAATTCCTTATCACAGGAATGTTTTGGGCAGTTATTGGAGCTTTAATGTCTTTAGTCTTCCGTTTGCAATTAGGATTTCCTGAAGAAAATATGGCTTGGTTAAAGCCTGTTTTAGGACAATGGATAACCGTTGCGGATGGTGTAGGAAGGCTTGATCCTCAGTTTTATTATGCGCTCGTGACCATGCACGGTACGATACTCGTTTTCTTCGTACTGACGGCGGGTTTGAGTGGTACTTTTAGTAACTTATTGATTCCCTTACAATTAGGAGCTAGAGATATGGCATCGCCGATGCTTAATATGCTCTCTTATTGGTTCTTCTTTTTGTCAGGACTCATTATGTTTTTCTCACTCTTTTTAAGTACAGGGCCTTTCTCTGGAGGATGGACAGCTTATCCGCCCCTGAGTGCCTTGCCCCAAGCCTCTACAGGTTCGGGCGCAGGTATGACGATGTGGACGATGAGTTTGGTCTTCTTCGTAGTATCTGTACTCTTAGGAGGGATTAACTATATCACGACAGTTCTAAACCTTCGTACCAAAGGGATGAGTCTATGGCGTATGCCATTGACCATTTGGGCGTTTTTTGTAACGGCTATTCTAGGTCTTTTATCATTTCCCGTATTGGTTTCTGCATTCTTATTGATGATTTGTGATAGAGAGTTAGGCACGAGTTTCTACTTGAGTGAAATCTTTATTGGAGGCGAAGCATTAGATTATGTAGGAGGTTCTCCTATTTTATACCAACACTTGTTTTGGTTCTTAGGACACCCAGAGGTGTATATCATCATCTTACCTGCAATGGGACTCGTATCAGAAGTACTTGCAGTCCACGCTCGCAAACCTATTTTTGGTTACAAAGCGATGGTTTATTCAATATTAGCAATTGGATTCTTGTCATTTATCGTGTGGGCACACCACATGTTTATGTCAGGTGTAAACCCATTTATTTCTAATTTCTTTGTACTCTTTACCTTGATTATTGCAGTGCCTTCGGCCGTAAAAGTATTTAACTGGATTACCACATTATATGGTGGAAATATCCGATTTACTGCAGCTTGTCTCTTTGGAATCGGATTTGTTTCCTTGTTTATTTCTGGTGGTTTGACAGGTATTTTCTTAGGAAACTCTGCAATTGATATTCAGATGCACGACACCTACTTTGTAGTTGCTCACTTCCACATTGTAATGGGAGTTGCAGCATTCTTTGGAATGTTTGCAGGTATCTACAATTGGTTTCCAAAGATGTATGGTCGTTTTATGAATGAGACGCTTGGTAAAATTCACTTTTGGGGTACAATGATTGGCGCATATGCCATTTTTTGGCCTATGCACTATCTAGGAATGGCAGGTGTTCCACGTCGTTATTACCGATTTGATACATTTGATTCATTTAGCCATTTTGCTGATATGAATATGTTTATCACGATAGCTGCAATTTTGACATTTGGTGTACAAGTAATTTTTATTATCAATTTCTTCCATAGTATTTGGAGAGGTAAAAAAGTTACAACTAAGAACCCTTGGAAAGCCAACACATTGGAGTGGACCACTCCAATCAATGCTGGTCACGGAAACTGGCCAGGGAAAATTCCAAGTGTACACCGTTGGTCTTATGACTATGGAAAAGATGGAAAAGAATATATTCCACAGCATATTCCAATACAAGAAGGCGAATCAGAGGAGCATTAAGAATTTTAGATTTTTGATTAGATAGTTTAGATTTTAGAATAAGAATTTAGTGCAAAGACAACAGACCAAAACGGTAACAAATAATGCACATCCATTAGAAGGCTTGCGCCAAAAATGGATGGATTATAGTATGCTTTTTAAGTTTAGATTGACCTTATTGGTTATCTTCTCTGCTGTTGTGGCGTATATGATTGCTGCTCAAAGCGCAATCAATTGGATTGCCATTGTTGTCCTTAGTTTGGGTGGCTTTTTGATAACGGCTGCTGCCAATACACTAAACCAAGTATTGGAACGTGACTATGACAAATTGATGAATCGCACAGCCAATCGGCCTCTTGCTGCTGGTAGAATGTCTGTTTCAGAAGCCGTGCTTACGGCAGGATTTCTTAGTTTGGCTGGTATCAGTCTCTTAGCTTTATTCAATCCTTGGACAGCATTATTAGGTACAATTTCGCTGATTTCGTACGCATTTGTATATACGCCGATGAAGCGAGTTTCGCCTATTGCTGTTTTTATTGGAGCAATTCCAGGAGCATTACCAACAGCAATCGGAGTTGTTGCAATCGAAGGAACAATCAGCAGTTTAGCAATAGCATTGTTTGCAATACAGTTCTTTTGGCAATTTCCGCACTTTTGGGCAATTGCTTGGGTAGGACACGAAGATTATTCTAAGGCAGGATTTCAATTATTACCATCAAAAACAGGCGAAAAGGATAAAAATGTAGGTTTACAATCTTTTATTTATGCTTTGCTTTTATTAGTCGTGAGTTGGAGTCCTTATGTATTAGGTGTTACAGGTATTGTATCGGCAATAATATTGACGATACTAGGATTGATTTATGCCTTTTACGCATGGAAATTATATAAACTTTGTACAAAAGAAGCAGCATTGCGATTAATGTTTTGCTCGTTTTTTTATCTGCCAATTGCCTTATTGGTTTTGTTAGCAGATAAGATATAGAAATTTTAATTTTTTATTTACCATGAGTGTGGCAATACAAAATTATAGAAATAGAATACACCCCAAAAAATTTGCCTTGTGGATAGCATGTGCAAGTATGGGAATGTTATTCGCCGCATTTTCAAGTGCTTATGTAGTTCGCCATGCTGCAGGCAATTGGTTAGAATTCCGTTTGCCCGATATATTTTGGTATAGTACAGGTATTATAATTTTGAGTAGTATAACGTTACAAGCGAGTTATCATTTTTTTACAAAAGAAAATACTTTTTTATATAGGAGTTTGTTGCTTATCACTTTTCTATTGGGACTGGGTTTTTTAGTATCTCAATATCAGGGTTGGCAAGCAATGAAGGCGATAGGAGTAGAGTTGACAACGAACCCGTCGGGTTCATTTGTGTACGTAATTTCGGCGATGCACGCAGCCCATCTTTTGGGCGGATTGGGTGCACTTTTAGTCGCAGTAATTCATGCTTTGATGCTGCCACACCGAGTTACACCTGCCCGAAAATTGCGCTTTGAGTTGACATACAATTTTTGGCATTTTTTAGGAATACTTTGGATTTATTTGATTTTGTTTTTTACAAATCAATAAAATTTTAAAATAATAAACATTCAAAAAAGTCTTTAAGGAACGGAAAAGACTGTATTAATTTTAAATATAACAAGCGAATGGCAACAGATACAACAGTTCACGAACACCACGATGTACATACGCACGACGAAGATGCTTGGTCAGGAGGTCAACAGCCCTTTAAAGCCAGCTATGGAAAGTTGATGATGTGGTACTTTTTGCTTTCGGATGCTTTTACTTTTGCAGGCTTTTTGATAGCATATGGTACATTGCGTTTTAGTAGTTTTACTTGGCCAGTACCTGATTTTGTATTTTCTACAGCACCTTTTGGTATTCATAATGCACCCTTGATTTTTGTAACGATTATGTCCTTTTTACTGATTTTGAGTTCGGTAACGATGGTACGAGCCGTTCAAGAAGGGCATCGAGAAAATAAAAATGGTGTCGTCTTTTGGATGTTCTTAACCATTTTGGGTGGAGCAGGTTTCCTCGGCTGTCAGGCCTGGGAATGGACTAATTTGATTGGCACAGAGGGAATGACCGTAACAAGCAATCCTTTTTCTGTGCACACAGAAGGAGGCCAATATCTATCGGGTGATGAACTCAAAAGAAGTGGTTTTAAAGAAGTAAATGCTTCTGATCATGGAGAGTCTTTTACCTATTATTTAGCTCCAAATACAACGGATTTACCTGAAAATCGCTTCTTTGTTAAGACGGATCATTATGGTAAAAACTATGCGGGCGAGAGCTTTAAGGCAGGAGATTCCTACCTTATCACAGCACATCATGGACGTTATGATTATGGTGCTATAAAAACTAATAGTGGACAGATAGTTCAAGAACAAAAAGGCCCTAAAGCCTTTGGAGCTTTGTTTTTCTTTATTACAGGCTTTCACGGCTTTCACGTATTTTCAGGTGTAGCTTTCTTGGTTATTATCATGTTGAACGTAGCAAGTGGTCTCTATGTAAAACGTAAAAATGGCTACGAAATGGTCGAAAAAATTGGACTCTACTGGCACTTTGTAGATTTGGTTTGGGTATTTGTATTCTTAGTATTTTATCTACTCTAATCAAAAGACAATTAGTTAAACGAAAAATTAATTTGTAAAAACATTAATTCTATTATAAATGGGACACGGTAGTTACGAAGAAAACATAAAAAAAGTTTATTGGGGAATGATTCTCCTTGCTGTAGTAACCTTAATTGAAGTAGCAGTTTCCTTATTTGGAAAGGGACATTTGGGTTTTAATCCTGCAGAGTATTTAAACGTTACATTATGGTTACCATTTATAGGTAGCATTAGTTTTAATGTTTTATTATTCATTGTAGGTTTAGCTCTAATTGTATTATCTATTTATAAAGCATACTTTATCATCTATAAGTTTATGCACATGG
>JAHDEQ010000020.1:10279-15846 GCA_020628755.1 Saprospiraceae bacterium | reverse complement strand
ATTGTATTATCTATTTATAAAGCATACTTTATCATCTATAAGTTTATGCACATGGGCGACGAGGTTAAGGGTTTGCGTATGAGTGTGCTTTTGCCAGTATTATTATTAGTTTGGGCAATCATTGCTTTTTTCCAAGAAGGAAACGCTTGGAAAAATCGTCGAACTAAAATTATAGATCGAAACAACGTAGAGCTTAACGAAACTCCTCCTAAAAAAATAGGAATGCTTTACGACGACCCTGACTGGGAAATTTATAAAGGCTAAAAAATACTAGCAGAAAAGGCGAGTTCGTAAGGATTCGCCTTTTTTTGTCGAATAGATTCAACTTTTACAAAGTGATGTGGTTTGAATTGTAAAATCTATTTATTTTCGGTTCAAAAGTATATAAGAAAGAATGTCTAAACGGAAAAACTTTATACAGTTAATTGCACTTTTTTTGATGCTGATTGTCTTGCCTGCTGGTTCTTGGTATTACTTACAATCAGGCTTTGACTATCAAAAACAAGCAAGGGCAGAATTGCTGGATTATGGTAAAATCCCAGCGAATACCAAACTCTTGTCAACGGAGGGTCAAGAATTGACCCTCAGCGACTCCAAGCACCAACTATCCATTTTTTCATTTGTTTCTAAAGATAAACTAAACAATGAAAGGGTAGAAAACTGGAAAAAATTGTACGAACAATTTGAGGAAACAGGTCGGGCCAAATTCTTTCTTGGAGCATTAGATACTTTAGTTGATTTTAGTACTTTTGAACAACTGCCTCGAAACGAAAATTGTGTATATCTGAATGCCGAAAATAGCAAAAAGATAATCGCTCATTTAGAAGAACCCCAACTCAAAACCGAACGGATAAATGGAGGCAAATACCAAACTCAAAAGATAAATGATTGGACAAATTATAATTATACAGCTATAGTTGATACGACTTTTACGATTCGCAATTATTACCAGATAGACGAAATGGAAAGCCTCAAACGCATGGTCGAGCATTTGGCTATTTTAGTACCTCGCGAAAAACCTAAAAAACCTGTCTTAATCAGAGAAAAAGAAAAATAATATGAGAACAGCTACACCAAATTTAGATTTAGCAAAAAAAATGAACATTGGAGCAGTCATTGTTTCAATTGTAGTATTAGCACTCGTCGTCCTGCTACGTGGCGACCAAAAGCCCGATTTGGGGATAGACTTTAGCTTTTTACCGCCCGTTTATTCTACTATAAATGCTTTGTGTGCCGTGACCTTAGCTTTGGCACTTTATTTTATTAAGCAAAAAAATGTAGAAGCACATCGCAAAGCCATTTATGTGGCTTTTGGCCTGTCCATTTTGTTTTTATTGAGTTATGTGGTCTATCATTTTACGACTCCCGAAACCAAATATTGTGGCGTTGGAACGATTCGATATGTTTATTTTTTCTTATTAATTTCGCATATTGTATTGGCAGGAGTCATTTTGCCCTTTATCTTATTCACCTTTATACGAGCTTATACAGGACAAATCGAAAAACACCGTAAAATGGCAAAATGGGTTTTTCCATTGTGGTTTTATGTTGCCATCACAGGGCCGATTATTTATTTGATGTTAAGACCTTGTTACTAAAGCGTATTCACGTATCAAGGTATCCATGTGTTCGAGTTTTGTTTGACGTGGATACGTTAATACTTGAACACGTAAATACTTTTAAGATGAAACGCATAAAATATATTTTAACCCTGCTCAGTTTAGCATTCGCTTTGCAGGTGGTGTCGCCACCTGCAGTCCAAGCACAATGTCCGATGTGCCGAATGTCTGCTGAATCCAATCTCAAAGCAGGAGGTTCAGCAGGAAAAGGACTCAATGCAGGCATCTTGTTTTTATTGATGATGCCTTATTTTGTAGTTGGTGGTATTGGCTATGTTTGGTATAAAAACCGAAAAGCAGAGAGTGAATTATAATAAAAAACCATCTCAGGCAATCGCTTGAGATGGTTTTTGAATTGGAATAAGCCTTGGTTTAATTCTTAAAATCTGTACATATAGCCCGCATTAAACTCAAAACCTTTGTTTTGCATCTGAACATCTACAAGCGGGTCGTTAAACATATCATTCATACTATGTTGAATACGAGCATCGGCAAAAAATTGACCTTGGCCAGCACTTGCCCAAAACCCTACACCTCCAATAGCGCCAGCATCTAAGCGGTTATAATTGTCATTGGTCAAATCCAGTTCAGTATTCGTCAAATTAAAGTCAATCAGTACATTTGCTTTGGTTCTTAGCGTAGCTTGGTGAGCGTAGCCGACATAAGGGCCAGCCATAACATAGCCACCAATACCATCTTTCCCAAATTTATATTTCCCCATCAAGGGCATTTCTACGTATTTGATTTCCGTAATGGCTTCAGCACCAAGTGGAATAGGAATGTTTAGTAAGTTTACATCAATTCCCTCTTTCACTTTAAACCCTTTACGTTTGAAATTCAACTCAGGCTGAAAGGCAAAACCTGGAGCAACACGAATTTCTGCAACAGCACCAATATTATAATTGCCTATAGTTTTTGGAGAAAGCACATCGCCAACACCTTCTACCTTTACAGATGAAGTATTGTGACCAACTTTAAAACCGACAGAAACCTGTGCAAAACTTGCTGTTGTAAAAACAGATAGCACCAAAACCGCAATAAAATTTTTCATCGTTCTCATAATTACCAGATTTTATGGTTAAATAATTTTGTTCTGAATGATAAGATAAAGATGCGAAAGCCAATTCTTAAATGCGGTTAAGTGCTTGTTAGCAAAAGCATAAAAAAGGTGATACGAATGATGAAAAATCCTAAACTGTGTTAAAATAGACAAAAAAAAAGACCTATTGACATCGTCAATAGGTCTTTTTATAGCGAAGAATCGAGCTTAAAAACGATAACCAACCGAAATTCTAGAGATAAAATCCAAACCAAAAGTAGGAATCTCCTCAGTATTATTAGTATCATTTAATTCAATAGTTTCACCAAATGCACGTCCTGCACCTAATCCGATTTCAAACAAGATACCACGCTGGCTAACCCATTTGAAACCCACCATTGCACCAGCCGTAAACGCTGAGATTTTGTACCCAAAATCAACTCCATCGGTATCGTCAGAGTCAGACAATGTTTGTGAACGAGGGCCTAAGTAAAGTCCTGCATAAAAGCGGTCGCCACCATCTTGTGGACTGAAATAATACTTACCCGCTAGTCGTATTTTGTAACCCGAACGCTCAATATCGGCGATACCTAAAGTAGCATTTCCATAGTCTAGCCCAATAATAGCTTCAACACCAATATCGTCCGTTAAGACATATTCTATACCCAAGTCGGGGCTGTTAAAAAGAATACCAATTGGATTGATTTTTAGTTCTAACTGTGCAGAAAGAGAAGTGCTAAAGCAAAAAGCAAGCGCAACAAAAAATAAGTTTAGCTTTTTCATTTCAATATATAGTTTTAAAGGTTAAGAATCTGATTTATAAGTATAGGTGAGTTTTTAGCTATTTGTTTCCGCAATGATAGATAATTTTTGAGAACCAAAAAATTATTTAAGGATTAATTAAAATTATCAATGCTCTTTTAACTTTATAAAAACAAAAAACACCCAAGCCCAAGCTCCTATAAAACACAATCCACCTATCGGCGTTATTGGCCCTAACCAAGCCCAATTTTCGATACCTAACAAACTCCGACAGGACAATAAATAGATAGATCCTGAAAAAAGGAAAATACCCAAGGTCATCAATCGAACTGACCACAACAAATTGACTTTAGGATATTGATTTTGTAAGATAACTAGGATAAACAAACCTAAAGTATGATAAAAATGATACCTAATACCAACCTGATAACTCGCCAATTGCTCAGGAGCAAGCGCATCTTTGAGCGCATGCGCACCAAATGCACCCAAAATGACTGCCAAAACCGCTAAAAAAGCCGCAATTCTAATGTACTTTTGCATAGGAAAATAAGTTTTACACAAATTTATACTTTGAATCGAGAAAACATCATAAAACTAATAGGACTAATTTTATTTTTAGTCATTCTATATAAATTACCTCAATTTGTACGATTACCATTCATTTCTATAAACCCAATTGAAGCTATTCCTAGCGATTCGCCTGTCTTTTTTGAAATAGAAAATAAGAATATTCGAGTCGAAAATTGGAAGACTTTGAGCCAAAATAATAAACTGTGTGAATGGTCAGTAATTCAAAAAATAGAAAGCGATTTGGCGGTAGTTGATACCCTTTTTGGGTCGGCTTTTTCGAGCCTCAAGGCTCGAAAACTCACGCTCGCTTTGGGTCGAAGTAAAGCCGAAGAGTTGGACTTTTTATACATTTTGGATGGCGTAAAAAAACGCAAGTTTTTAAGGGCTTTACCCGAAAATATTGAGATTAATCAATATAGCTACAATAAGCAAACCGTCAATGAAATAAGACTACCAAATGGCAATAAAATCAGTTATTCTTTTTATAAAAATCTTCTCCTCTTTGCCCGCTATTCTGTTTTAATTGAAGATGCCATTAGCCAACTCCAAACACGCAAAAGCAATCTTTTACGACAAGGAAAATTTAGAGCAATTTACAACAAAAAATGTCAATCAAATAATTTTAATTTATACCTCAATCCTAGCCAAATTTACACTTATATTAAGCCATTTACAAAACCCGAATATCAAACTACTTTGCAATCATTAGCCCAAAAATGGGACTGGTTATCCATCCAAATTTCAAATGATGCCAAACAAACTTTTTTACAAGCTAAAAGTATAGTTACTGCTGAAAATGAAATTTTTACAAATTATTCAAATGATATATTTCAAGGCGAAGACTTTGCTACTATTTTGAATTTCCCTAAAAATACAATGGCTTTTAATACTATTCAAATCTCAAAATACTTGCCTAAAGAGGAAGGAATAAAAACTTTTTGGCAAACAAATTTTACACCCTGGCTGGGCAATGAAATCACTCAATTATACCTTGAAGGAAGTCGTGCTACAGACTCTCCAATCGTACTTTTAGAGTGCCAAGATGCTCAAAAAGCAGAAGAATTATTGGTCCAAAATTTAGAAAATAAAGCGGTTGAAGATTACAATAGTTTTCTTATTTATCAATTTCAACCAACAGAAGATTTAGCAAAAGTTAGCTTTTTGAAATCCTTTAACAAATATGAAAAATATTTCGTGATATTTGATAATTTAGTTGCGGTTTGCAATAAAAAAGAACAACTAAAAATCTTGGTTAATTCATTTGCGATTAGCCAAAATTTGAGCTTAGAAGAGTCTTTTTTAAATCTGTATAGTCAGCTTCAAAATCAAGGAGCTATATACACTTTTTTCTCACCCAAACGAGCCAGCACAAACCTGAAAAACTGGATGAAAAACAAAACGCCAAAACCAATTGAAAACTTAATAAATTTGCTTCAAAGAAGCAATCCAATATTGTGTGTTTCTCAACTTAATCAAAATACAATTTCTACAAAAGCCATTATTTCTAAAGATGCCGATTCCAGCAAAGAAACAAATATTTTATGGACGACCAATTTAGAAGCAAATGCTGCTACAAG
>JAHDEQ010000020.1:5686-10179 GCA_020628755.1 Saprospiraceae bacterium | reverse complement strand
TCAGGGAAGCAAAGCTACTTTGTAGCTTGTGAGAACGGAAATATTTATGGCTTTTCTCAAAAAGGTGTACCACTTACAGGTTGGAATCCCAATAAAAATAATGGACAAATCAAGCAAAATTTTCAGCACTTTCAATATGAACATAAAGACTATATTTTATCTCTAAATACAAAGGATGATTTACAAGTCTATCAACGCAATGGAAAACTGCGTTTTCCAAGCCTTAATATTGAAGGAGCAATGGGTTTTTCGTTTGAAAACACTCCCGCTTCTACACGAATTGTTGTGTCTCAAAAGGACGGAAAAGTGACGGTAGTTAATACCACAGGTCAATCCTTTAAATTACCGATTGTTACTTCTCAAAGTACCGATTTGGCGTTTTGCTTTGCCGACCTTGTCGGCGATGGACGTAAGGATTATTTTATGCTTCATCAAAACAAAATTAATGGAAAATATTATGAAAAAAACAAGCTCCAAAATACATTTGAATATTCCTTTCAAAATCCCCAAGATACTATATTCGCTTTAGATGTAAATGCTTTTAAAGAACAAGTAATTGCTTCACTCTCAAAAGCAGAGAAACAAATTAATATCATTGGTTCAAATGGAAATTTGCTTCCACAATTTCCCTTAGCAGGAACAACTCTTTTTCAAATCACTAACTTTAAGAATGACGAAAATGTTTTGGTAGTTGGCCACGACAACTCAGTCGTGGCGTATCGCTTAGGAAATTAGACGCTAAATGTAAAAGCTGTTTTCCTAAATCTAGCTGCGGAGACAGGCTTGCGAGAAGCGTTAAGAATTGGATAGTATTAGTAAGGTAAATTATGTAAAAATATCTGTTTCTGTAATTTGGAATTTGTCAAACAAAATCTCATATTGTGGATAGATTAAATGTTTTTGTTTTGGATTTACATTCTGTTTTGTTTGGTCTTTTTTTTGGAGCAATTGCCGCTTGGATGATTGCCAAGTATAAATATACCCTCGAAAATGGTATTAGTTCTGATGACCTAAAAAAGGATTTTATACATAAAGAAGTACATGAGGCTTTGCAGAATCAATCCGACTTGTATAGAGACGATTTATTGGATAAGGAGTCTGAAATTCGTACGCTTGGAAAAGACTTGGCAAGCAGACAACAAGCCAACCATTATTTGCAAGAAAAACTCACTGAGCAAAAGCAAGAAATCGAGCATTTGCAAGCTCGATTTCAGACCGAATTTGAAAATATTGCTAACCGTTTATTAGAAGAAAAAAGTCATAAATTTTCGCTTCAAAATCAGCAACAAATTCAGCATATTCTTGCACCACTTCGAGAAAAAATTGCCTCCTTTGAGCAAGGCATCGAACAGAAATTTTTGCAAGAAACCAAAGATCGTATCTCGCTCAAAAAAGAAATCGAACACCTTCGAGAATTAAATACTCAACTTAGCCTAGATGCCAATAATTTGGTCTCAGCTTTACGAGGCGACTCCAAAACACAAGGCGATTGGGGCGAGTTTCAACTTGAATTATTACTCGAAAAATCGGGTTTGAAAAAGGACATCCATTACACTACACAAACCAGTTTTAAAGACCAGGAAGGAAAAGATAAACGCCCCGATTTTATTATACATTTGCCTGATAATAAGCATCTTATAATTGATTCTAAAGTATCATTAGTTGCTTATGAAAAGTATTTTAATGAACAAAATGAAGCACAAAAACTAATTTTTTTAAAAGAACATATTACAAGTTTGCGAAAGCATATTAAAGACTTGCATAGCAAAAATTATCAACAATTATATCAAATCAATTCACCCGATTATTTATTATTATTTGTGCCAATCGAACCAGCATTTTCTTTAGCTACACAAAAAGATCAGCAATTGTTTTTAGATGCTTTAGACAAAAATATTGTCCTAGTTACGACCTCAACCTTGCTCGCAACTATGCGAACAGTCAGTTATATTTGGAAGCAAGAAAAACAGAAAAAATCAGTCCTCGAAATTGCTCGTCAAAGCGGAATGCTTTACGACAAATTTGTCAATTTTGTCGAAGATCTCAAAAGCATTGGAGTACGGCTTGACCACGCCCAAAATGCCTATCAAGATGCCATGAACAAACTTGTTGACTCTAAGAAATTTGGCGACACTCTAGTCGGGCGAGCTGAAAAAATCAAAGAACTCGGAGCTCGTACTAACAAGTCCCTTCCCAAAGAATTATTGGAGTCAGATTAAACCTTATGAAGTTAAAAATGTGATTTTTAAACTGTGAGAAAAAGGATTATTCTCATGATTTGCAACCCAAACCTTAGTCGTTAGCCATTGTAATTGCTTTTTCAAGACTTGTAGAGTAGTACTTTGCTTAGATTTGATTCTCTTTTGCGACATTCGCAGTGAAAGTCTATCTTCTTCCATCCACAATATGACAACAAGCTGCTTTTTTGTATTAGAAATATAAGACAAAAGCTCTTGAAAAGCAAGTGAGTTGTTGGTTGAATTTCTAGCAGCACCGATTATTCCTGCTAATGTGTCTCTAACTTTTAGAGCTACTTCTTGCTCTAATTCACCAGTATTCAATCTTGTTTTATTAGTGATTCTATGGCCTCTAAAATCTTTAATTTCAAAGAAAACGAGTTTGTTGTTTTCTAATATTCCGATAATGTCAACGGCTTTTGTTCCATTCAGTTTTTCTATTTTTAAATAGTCTGCGTCTTCATCATATTTAAGAAGATTAGACCACAGAGAATCATCAAAGTCAAACTCAATCTTCTTTTCCGTAATTTTCATTTTCTTCGTTTAGCTGGGCTGAAAAAAGGCTTTCTTCAACATCATAATGCTTAGCAAATTCATCTAGAATTGCATCATTTTGAATACTTGTTAGTGTCTCTCCAAATTCTACTTTTGTACCATTTCTTTGGGTTTTATAGAGTGCAAAAAATCGCATATCAGGCGTGTTATCATTTCTATATTCAGCAGCTAAAGAAAGTTGATGGACAAGTAAATAATCGTGTGTCGCTACAAAAATCTGTACACCCCAATTGGCTAAAGTTTGTAAGAACTTAGAGACAATACTTATATATTTTGGATTCAAACTTGCCTCAGGTTCGTCCCAAAATAAAATGGATTCTTTTGTGATAGAACCATTGAGAATCAAGTAGATAAGTTGGCCGATTTTATTGATGCCTGTGGCAACGATAGAGGATTCTATTTCATCTTTGTATTTATATTCATCAAAAATAAAATAGAATTTTCGATCTTTTCTAGTGATCTTTCCATTGATAACATTCTCTAAACTTCGAACAAGTTTTTGAGCTTCTGCTAAATAAGAGTTTTTTAAAAGTCCTGCATCTAGTGCTAATGCTAAATCTTTATATGTTTTGTCAAACGTTACTTCTCTCTTTTCATATAAAGCTAGAAATCCCTCTTGCCAAGAAAGCATTTCTTGAGGATGTATATAGATGGAATCCATATTTTTATTTAAATTATCATATACAAATTTTTCTACAACATTAGACATGTTGATTTCAGACTCCATTGTTCCTTTTTGGAGATAGTAGGAGTTTAAGAAATTGTCAACTGATACTATTACACCTGAACTATGATTTCTTATATCGGAGGAATTTCTTCTTATTAAATTAGAAGGATTTGTTACTACAAAATATTCTTTAAATAATTTACGAACGCTAGAAGAAGAGTAATTAACGGTTTTGGAAGAATAGTCATAAATTTTCGGATTAATCCGATGTTTAAATGTCGAATACAACAACTTCAATAGATGCGTTTTCCCTGTTCCATTTTCTCCAATGATAACATTTACACCCGAAGAAAAATCTATTTTTACTTGCTCAAAGCAAGTAAAATTCTCGATTTCAATACTTTTGATTTTGTTTTTATATGAATCGTTCATTGAAGTTCTTTTTTGTAAAAATACAATATTAAATCAACTTTTGCTAGACTACTAATTCTAAGTCTTTTTCTGTATTTTTGCTCTTGTTATTCTATAGTTTTGTAGAAACATGAACACGTGAACACATAGATACCTAAACACGAGAAGATCATGGAAAAAATAGCACCTTACCAACCCCAAAATAAAGTCCGAATTGTAACCGCTGCCTCCCTCTTTGACGGACACGATGCGGCCATCAATATCATGCGTCGAATCCTGCAAAGTTCAGGAGCAGAAATTATTCACTTGGGGCACAACCGTTCGGTACAAGAAATTGTCAAAACAGCCATTCAAGAAGATGCACAAGGCATCGCTATTACTTCTTATCAAGGAGGTCATAATGAGTATTTTAAATATATGTATGACCTTCTAAAAGAGCAAGGTGCAGGCCATGTCAAAATTGTTGGGGGAGGAGGTGGAACAATCTTGCCATCCGAAATTGAGGACTTACACAAGTACGGAATTGCTCGAATTTATTCGCCTGATGATGGGCGAAAAATGGGTTTGCAAGGCATGATAAATGACGTTTTGGAACGCTGTGATTTTCCTGTTGGAATCAACCT
>JAHDEQ010000020.1:0-5586 GCA_020628755.1 Saprospiraceae bacterium | reverse complement strand
ATGAACTCTATCAATCGAGAGAGAGTTTATATGCGTTCTTTGGCGACTCGTCAATCCAATTTGGCCTTGTCCAAGCACATTCAAGGGGCCGTTGACATCCTCAAAGCAGCCGAATTTGACTTTATTATTCTCGAAACCTCAGGGATAGGGCAGTCTGATACGGAGATAGTTGACCATTCAGATATTTCACTTTATGTAATGACTCCCGAATATGGTGCGGCCACTCAATTGGAGAAGATTGATATGCTCGATTTTGCTGATGTTATTGCCATCAATAAGTTTGATAAACGAGGTGCTTTGGATGCACTTCGTGATGTCAAAAAACAGTATATGCGCAACCATCAATTATGGGATATACCAATGGAAAATATGCCTGTAGTTGGCACAATTGCTTCGCAATTTAACGACCCTGGAATGAATGAATTGTACCTCAAGATGATGCAAATCATTCATGAAAAAACAGGTGCAGATTTTGTCTCTAAATCCAAACTTGCCACAGGTCAAAGTGAGAAAATTTACATCATTCCGCCGCAACGAACTCGCTACCTTTCGGAGATTTCGGAGAACAATCGCCAATACGATAGGTGGGTAGATAAGCAATGTGAAATTGCTCGAAAATTGTTTGGCTTACAACAATCTATCAAAACTTTAGAATCGCAAGAAATTGACAATAAAGAATTGATTATCAATGGTCTAAAAAAATCTTATGCTGATTTAGAATTGGATTTAGATGGACGTTGTAAACGTATTTTAGATGGTTGGGAAGCTAAAAAAGATGCTTATGCTGCCGATGAATTTATCTATAAAGTAAGAAATAGAGAAATCAAAGTTCCTACCTTTACTAAGTCGCTTTCGCACTCGCGGATTCCGCGAGTTGCGCTACCTAAATTCAAGGATTGGGGCGAAATTTTACGTTGGGTTTTACAAGAAAATGTACCAGGCGAATTTCCATTTACAGCAGGTGTTTTTCCATTTAAACGAAAAGGAGAAGATCCAACCCGAATGTTTGCAGGAGAAGGAGGCCCCGAGCGTACCAACCGACGCTTTCATTATGTCTCTATTGATATGCCAGCCAATCGTCTTTCGACCGCTTTTGACTCGGTGACTTTGTATGGTGAAGATCCCGATTATCGCCCCGATATTTATGGAAAAGTTGGAAATTCGGGAGTAAGTATTTGCTGCCTCGACGATGCCAAAAAACTCTATTCAGGTTTTGATTTATGTGATCCAAAAACTTCGGTTTCGATGACCATTAATGGACCTGCTGCAACAATCTGTGCATTTTTTATGAATGCAGCTATTGACCAACAATGCGAACGTTATATTCGAGAAAATAATTTAGAACATTTAGTCGAAGCTAAGCTCAAAGAATTGTATGATAACAAAGGTTTAGAGCGTCCTCAATATCGAGGCGAAATTCCAAATGGCAATGATGGTTTAGGTCTGTTACTTCTAGGAGTAACAGGCGATCAGGTTTTAGAATCAAATATTTATAAAGAACTTAAAGCCAAAGCATTATCTTCTGTACGAGGTACAGTACAAGCCGATATTTTAAAAGAAGATCAAGCCCAAAATACTTGTATTTTTTCTACTGAATTTTCCTTGCGTTTGATGGGCGATGTACAGCAATATTTTATCCATCACAATGTCCGAAATTTTTACTCCGTTTCCATCTCAGGTTACCATATTGCAGAGGCAGGTGCGAATCCCATTTCGCAACTGGCATTCACTTTGGCTAACGGATTTACCTTTGTCGAATACTACGTTTCCAGAGGAATGGATGTCAATGATTTTGCCCCTAATTTGTCCTTTTTCTTTTCCAACGGAGTTGACCCCGAATATGCTGTGATTGGGCGTGTAGCAAGACGTATTTGGGCAAAAGCCATGAAAGAAAAGTACAAAGCCAATGCTCGTTCTCAAAAGTTAAAATATCATATTCAAACCTCGGGTCGCTCTCTTCATGCACAAGAAATTTCCTTCAATGATATTCGTACCACTTTGCAAGCCTTGTATGCGATTTATGATAATTGTAATTCTTTACACACCAACGCTTACGACGAAGCTATCACTACGCCCACTGAAGAAAGTGTGCGTAGGGCTATGGCTATCCAAATGATTATTAATCACGAATTGGGTTTGTCCAAAAATGAAAACCCACTCCAAGGCGCATTCATCATTGATGAATTGACGGACTTAGTTGAAGAAGCCGTTTTACACGAATTTGATAAAATCACCGAACGAGGAGGCGTACTTGGTGCGATGGAAACCATGTACCAACGCAGCAAGATTCAGGACGAAAGTTTGTACTACGAAACCCTTAAACATACGGGTGAATATCCCATCATTGGAGTTAATACATTTCTATCAAAAGAAGGTTCTCCAACTGTCATTCCCAAAGAAGTTATTCGAGCCACTGAAGAAGAAAAAGAAGACCAAATCCAAACGGTAAAGAACTTGCAAGCTGTTAACCAACATCATGCAAGCGAGCATTTGAGACAGCTTCAAAACGTAGCTATTCAAAACCAAAATCTTTTCGATGCTCTTATAGAAGTTAGCAAACATTGTACACTCGGACAAATCACCAATGCCCTCTACGAAGTAGGTGGACAGTATCGCAGAAATATGTAATTTAAGAATCGTATTTGCTGACTTCAGTCGGCTGAATCTAAAATATGAAGTATTCCAAAACTCGTCGCAGTTTCTCAACGGTGACGCAATATGTCTTTTCAATAAGCGATGGAATTTGCCATAATAAATAAAACCAACCTGATTGATTTTGCTGTAATCATATTGCTATTTATCACAATCTGTTACACAATTACGCTTGACTTTTTTCTCTAATATTTTGCCGCTTAAAAAGTCCTGAATTTTGGGGCTTAACACTTTTTTTGCAGAAAAAAAATATTGAACAAGCAATCGAATTTATTTTACAACAATAAAAACACATGATGTTTTTATTAAATAAGAGCAGTAAGGATTTTGTTATCGCCTTTTTTTATCCTAAAAAAATAGAATTTGTGACACCAAAACACAAAAAATACCCTGATTAGGGTATTCAATAAACGAGGATAAAATCTTAACTTTATGCCATGAAAAGGGATAGCTATATCCCATTCTAGCCTACCATACCCATCTACCGACCTTTATTCCATATACCGAAATTCATAATACTGGGACAAGAGATTGACCAAGGATTAAATCCATTGGTTCAACTCTAGGATGTTTTACCCGAATACTGTTTACAAATCTGTGCTCAATCAGGCAGACTTGTTTATGGTGTTTTCTGTGTTTGTGCTATATGTATATATATAGTGTCAAAATTCTTCGGGTGAAAATCGGAAGAACACAGGTACACAGGAAAATCGGGAAAAGAGATTTAACCGAAAGAAAAGAATTTCGACGCACTAAGCAAAAATGAAAAAAATACTTTGATACGAGAATGATGAATTGTGAAAACAATGAAACAAATAACTCAGAAATAAAAGAAATGAACATTTTAAAAATTTTAACAAAATTCAATCTCATGAAAGAAAATTTACGAGTAAAGAGCAAAGTCCCAAAAATTGTGTACGGGCTTTTGTTCGCTTTCTTGTGTATTAGTCATGTGAGCCAAGGGCAGACTTCGTTGTGGAATGTTCGCATTGATTTCGATGAAGCTGACTTTCCTTCTGCAAGTACTGTTTTGCAAAATGATACTGGAGGTCCTGTATGTTTTACTTATGATGTACTTACTCCAACTGCGGATTGCAATGGTACTCCAATTTATTCAGAAGGTCAAGATGGAACTGATGATTTACAATTGTGTGCAACAGTTGTAAATAATAGTTCTTGGTCTACTGTGGAGGCAGATTATAGCACAGTAAGTAGTGGCTCTTTTGCTTCTGATTTTAATGTGATTACTAGCCAGCCAAATGATAACGCATATATAATATATGAGTTTACATTTATTGGGGGAGTAGAGAATTACATTACTGCAGATAATTTTTGTACCAGACATACTTCAACTAATGGAGAAAGTGAAGCATATGAATGGACCCAAATTTTTGTTAATGGAATTCCTAGTGGTGTTAATATTTCGGATGCTGCAAATTATACTAATCTAGATTATAATGATTTATCTGCTGCAACTAATTTTGATGCTTCTGGAAATTACATTGGAGGAATACCTAATAATCTTCCTTCGCCTCCAGATGGATCAGATACTAATACAGATTCTGATCCATATGAATGCCCTACTTATTTAAGTACGGGAACATTCTCAGATGAACTTCCAAATAATATGACAATGAGCGAATTCTTAGGAGGAATGGCTGGGACTGGTTTGAATGCTCCAGGTTGGTGGTCTATAGATGATTTTAATACATCTATTTTAGATGGTCCTGAACAAGGTACTTGTAGTCCAGCATCTGGAGATGGTTTTACTGATGATGACCAAATTATTGGAGGTACTGCAAATACTGCTGCTGCGACAGGAGCTTCTAATGATGGTGATTTTGGACTTAATGATAGTGATTTAATCCAAAGTGTTACCTATGTATTTGGGCTTACAGATGTAGCTTTTGATACTGATGGAGATGGACAATCTGCTACTAATACTTTACCATCTGCAAGGTTGACATATTTTAAAGTTGGAGCAAATTCATGTTGTATGGAAATGGTTGCTACTGCTCCAGATCCATCATCTATATGTAATGATGGAACAGGCAGTTTAGATTTAGAAACGGATGTTATGTATTCAGACGGCACCAATCCTATTGCATATAACACTACTGATTTTGCATTCTTTTCAGATGCAACATGTACAACTGCATTAGGAAGTACTACATATACTCCTACAGCAGCTGCAGATGGTACACCATCATCAGTATATGTTCAATATACTAATCCAACATCAGGTTGTTCTGCTTGTGAAGCTATCAATGTGTCTCAAGATATTTCTTCTTGTTGCACTGCTCCAACCTTTACGGCTGTAGCAACATGTGTAAATAATGGTACAAATGCAAACGCAGGTGAATACTTTATCCGAGTAGAAAATGTTTCTGCTACGGATTTTAATGTATTAGTTGATGGTGCATTAGAACTATCTAATCAGAGTAATGCTGCACCTATTGTATTAGGACCATATACGCATTCAGGTAATGGTTTGATGAATACAACTATTTCTATTGAAGATAATACAGATACTTCATGTCCTACAAATGTAGTTGTATCAGAAGTATTGTGTAATCAAGGTACAGGCGATGCCTTAAATCTTCACAACTCAGGTTCAGCTTGTAATTGTGATGATGGCCAAGATGGTTTCTTATTAGCACAGGTTACACCAGGTTCATTTGATCCTGCTGCAACGAGTATGGTATATGTATTGGTAGATAATAATACAGATAATGTATTAGACTATAATAGTACAGGTTTGTTTACCGACTTAGCCGATGGAGATTATGATGTATATGCTTTTAATGTGCTGAATGGTGCTGATTTGACTACTTTCCAAGATGAATTGACAAACAATTTCATTAATGAAATGGGGACGATTGGCGATTTCCAAACTGCTACAGCAGGTTTATGTCAAGCGGGTTGTACAGAACC
>JAHDEQ010000019.1 GCA_020628755.1 Saprospiraceae bacterium | reverse complement strand
GCCTGACGGCAAGGCAAGTTTAGGAAAGCATCACTTAGTAACGTCAAAATAATAACTTGAACATTTAGCTTATGATCTTTTGCACCAATACTGCGTTAAAATACCGATAGCTATCGGTACGCTGATGCTAGGCATCGCCTGCGTTTTTTGCCTTGTCTTGGCACAAAATCTCTATTTCTAACTTGTTCACCTTATTTTTTCGTCGTTACTTATAATGTATAATGCCACAAATTAAAGAAATCTCCTCAAACAAAATTTCTCTTTTCTTGTTAAGTCTTCAATAAACAAACAATAGTAAAATGAAAATCGGAATTATCGGAGCTGGAATTGCAGGTATAGCTAGTGCTATACGGATGGCTGTTAAAGGTCATTCGGTTTCGATATTTGAAGCCAATTCTTATGCTGGTGGCAAGCTCTCTGATTTTCGACTAAGTGACTTTCGCTTTGATGCTGGCCCTTCCTTGTTTACGATGCCGATGTATGTCGAAGACCTCTTTCGATTGGCGGGTAAAAATCCAAAAGATTATTTTGAGTATGAACGATTGCCGATTGTCTGCAATTATTTTTGGGACGATGGCACAAGCCTTTCGGCTTATGCCGATGCGAATCGTTTTGGAAAAGAAATTGAAGAAAAGTTAGGTCATTCTGCCAAAGGTTTGCACAAACTCCTCGACAATAGCAAACGGAAATATGAAATTTCGGGTCAAATTTTCTTAGAAAAATCGCTTCATAAAACCCAAACTTGGCTCAAACCACAGGTAGCCAAAGCGATGCTTTTAGCTCCAACAATGGATTTGTTTTCGACGATGAATGATGTCAACAAACGTTATTTGAAGCATCCCAAATTGGTTCAATTGTTTAATCGTTTTGCGACGTATAATGGTTCTAATCCTTATAAAGCACCAGGAATTTTGAGTATTATTCCACATTTTGAACATCATTTTGGAGCGTATATTCCGAAGGGAGGAATGGTAAGTATCACGAATAGTTTGGTGCGATTGGCAAAAGAATTGGGTGTGGAGTTTAATTTTAATCAAAAAGTAGAGGAAATTGTCGTCGAAAACAAAAGAGCAATAGGTTTAAAAATAAATGATTCTACACATCATTTTGATAGAATCATTAGCAATATGGATGTGTTTTTTACATACCGAAAATTGCTACCCAAACAAGCACATCCTGAACGTACTTTGGCACAAGAAAAATCAACTTCAGCACTTATTTTTTATTGGGGAATCAATCGCAAATTTCCTGAATTGAATTTGCATAATATTCTTTTTAGCAATGATTATGAAAAAGAATTTGACTTTCTTTCGGCAGGAAAAATAATTGATGATCCGACGGTTTATATCAATATCACTTCTAAATATTGTCCTGAAGATGCGCCTTCAACTGGCGAAAATTGGTTTACGATGATAAATGTGCCTTATGATTCGGGACAAAATTGGGATGAACTCATTGCGAAAGCTCGAAATAATATCATTCAAAAGATAAATCGAGTTTTAAAAATTAATTTAGATGAACACATTGTTTGTGAGGAACGTTTGCATCCATTGACGATTCAAAGCAAGACTTCTTCGCATTTGGGTTCGCTCTATGGTACGAGTTCTAATAATCGGATGGCAGCATTTATGCGTCACCCAAACTTTACGAATAAAATAAAGGGATTGTATTTTTGTGGCGGAAGCGTGCATCCTGGTGGAGGAATTCCGCTATGCTTATTATCGGCAAAAATCATTGACGAAATAATGAATTAATGGACTTAACACTAAATCGAAATACAACAGCAATTGGCGTTTTAACGATTCTTTACTTGGTAGGAATTGTAGGAATAGCTATGCCTTTGCATCCCGATTTTGTGTTGCTAACGCCACTCAATTTGTTGTTTTCTTTGGGAATGATTTTGTGGTTTCATACGGGATTTGATAAGTCGGTTTTGATTTTTATTAGTTTAGCTTTTTCTGTTGGTTTTGGTATGGAAATTTTGGGTGTACAAACGGGTTTGGTCTTTGGAGAGTATGCTTATGGAAAGGTACTTGGGCCTAAGATTTTTGGAACGCCTTTTATGATTGGGGTCAACTGGATTTTGGTGACGTACTGCGCTGCGGTAGCAGCGCACAGGGTTTTGCCTAAAGCAGCCCAATTCACAAAAGCATTTTTAGGCGCAAGCCTACTCGTGTTACTCGATTTGTTGATAGAACCAGTTGCGATTCGCTATGATTTTTGGTCATGGGGTTTGACAGAAGTTCCGTTACAAAATTATATTGCTTGGTTTGTTATTGGTTTTATATTGATATTGGCTTTTTACAAAATTATCGGAACAGTATCGAATAAAGTGGCGATAGCTTTGTTGATTTTACAATTTTTATTTTTTGGAATTTTGAATTTAATCTAGGAATTATGATGACTTATATTTTTTATGGCTTGGTGACTTTATCTGCGGTTGTCGGTATGGAATTTATGGCTTGGTTTGCACACAAATATATCATGCACGGTTTTTTGTGGTCGTGGCACGAAGACCATCACCAACCACATCACGAAAAAGATGGATTTTTTGAAAAAAACGATTTATTCTTTTTGGTTTTTGCCATTCCTAGTGCTTTGTGTTATATTATTGGCTTGTCAACGACACATTTTTGGTTGCTCTTTATTGGTATTGGAATTTCGATTTATGGTTTGATATATTTCTTGATTCACGATGTTTATATTCATCAACGATTCAAATGGTTTCGACAATTAGACAGCCGTTATTCTCGCGCTATTTTGCGTGCGCATGGCGCACATCATGCCAAGCGTACCAAGGAAGATGGAGAATCATTTGGATTGTTAGTAGTGTCTAAAAAGTACTTCAAAAAGCGTAAACATTGGTCAAAAACGGCTTGATTGATAACTTAGAATGGCAGACAAAATTGCACTTATAACCAAGAATCCAATCAATAAAAGATAAGTCCAATCGGTCTTTTTTTGTTGTGTTTCTAATAGTCGTTTTTCTATCTCAATATCTGTTTCGTCAGCATCTTCAAACGAAAAATCAGGGTCGTTACTTTGTTTTTGCAAGTCCAGACCATCTATTATTTTTTTTACACTTGGAATGTCTTTTTTATAAATGTGCAAACCCACTGTCGAAAAAGTTGCGCCCAAAACATTGTTCATATTGGTGTTGGAAAGAAAATATTCGATGCCATGCTCCCGCAACTTTGCTGCGTAAAGTTGCGCCTCCGCTTCCTGATAAAAATGCTTAATTAGAACCGTTTCAAAATCTTTTGGTGGCATCAAAGAGGTTTTTAATCTAAAATTAAGACATTAAACTAATCCATTTTTGTATTTTTAGCCCTATCTAACAGCAGGAATTTTTCATTCATCATCAAATTAATTTCTTATGGAAGACATGAGTTTTTGGATTTATTTTTTAGGATTGGGCGCAGTTGCAGGCTGGATAGCCAACTTTATCATGCGAGGTCGTGGCGTTGGGCTTATTGGTAATATTATTGTTGGAGTTATTGGTTCTATGGTAGGCAATTGGCTTTTCTCCAAATTGAATATTACGATTGGTTTGGGTTCAGCATTGGCCGAATCTTTAGTAGTTGCTGTAGCAGGAGCCGTTGTTTTGCTATTTGTAGTAGGACTAATTCGGCGATAAACATCATCCGCAACCTGAATTAATAATTGTAACGAATGCCAACCAACTCGCCAGGTCGAATATTTTTCGACTTGGTTGGGAATGCACTCGGATAATCTCTTTTGACTTGATGTACTATACGACTTGCTTCTAGCTTGCTCCTAAAAGCACCTGCTAGTAATTTGTAATAAGGAGAAGAGTGCACAAAATCAACGGATATTTGAGGATATTTGAGTAGGAAATCTTCCTTTGCCTTTTCCATTTTCATACGGTCAGTTGTGGCCAACAACTGAACGCGCCAGCCCGATGTAAAACCCGTCATACGATTGGTTGCACCGTATTGATCCATTACACGAGCAACTTCAGGATCTTTGTTCACCATTATATTTTGCGCTTGACTTTCGGAGAAAACAAGTACAGAAAAGAATATTAGAATTATAAATCGCATGGTCTGTTTTTTACAAAGATAAAAATCAAAACGCTATAACAAATATCTATTCGCATCTAATTTTAGTAAGACACCTATCATTATCGTAAAACCAATCAAAGATGACCCACCATAGCTTACAAACGGCAAAGGAATTCCAATTATTGGCATAATAGACATGGTCATACCAATGTTAACAAAAAAATGGAGAAAAATAATACCTGCAACGCCGTAAGCATATTGTCTCGAAAACGCAGCCTTTTGGCGTTCTGCTATCGTCACCAGGCGTTGCAACAACACCAAAAACAAAACGATAACCATAAAACTGCCTATAAATCCTTGCTCTTCACCAATCGTACAAAAGATAAAATCCGTTGATTGTTCAGGCACATAATTGAGCTTGGTCATCGTACCTTGCAAAAAACCTTTTCCTTGAATCCCACCCGAACCAATGGCCAATTTAGATTGCAAAACATTATAAAGCGACCCTTGTGGGTCACATTTTTCAGGATTCAACCAAACATTGATGCGGTCTTGCTGGTGTGGACGCAAAAAATTATTAAATGCATAATTGGTAGAAAAAACCAAAATACTACCTGCCACAATTCCACCAACACTAAGTAGTGCCAATCGCTCTTGCCGATTGCGCCAATGCAGCGCACCCAAAATCAACAGACCTATAAGATTGGCTAACAAAACGTAGGTCGTAAAGCCATGATAATTAAAAAATATACTTGCTCCAATCCAAACTAAAGTACCAATTAAGATATAGTTTCGATATTGTTTAAAATTTAAAGCCAATACCGAAATACCTATCAGACATAATCCTAAAATTACAGGAAGTGGTTCAAACGATAATCCTAAAATAAAAACTGCACCCATCAAAATTGCTATAATATAAGAGCCAGGCGGCATTCCTTCTCTGAAAAGTAAAATAAAAAAGGATAGAAAAACCAAAGCCGAGCCTGCATCAGGTTGCAGCAAAATCAACAGCATTGGAGCTATGAGTAGCCCAATCGCAGTCAACTGCGATTGCGTTGTTTTCAGGTTAGTGTTGTAAGTACTCAAAAAAGCTGCCATTGCCAAACACGTAGCAAATTTGACAAACTCCGATGGTTGCAACGAAAATCCACCAGGCAAAGCATACCAAGAAGTTGAACCATTGATATTTTTACCCAATACCAAAACACCGAGCAAAGAAACCAAGCCCACTCCATATATCAAATAAGCAAAAGTTCGCCAAAATTTCCAATCTACCACAAAAGTAACCAACAAGAGCAAGAAACAAATACCCATAAAAATAGTCTGTTTCCCAACAGTCGTCTGCGTCAAAAAATCTATACGGCTAGTCGGATAACCGTCTCCATAGCCAACCGTGTAGATCATCAGCCACCCCACAGCGACTAAAGCCAAATACAAGGAAAAAACTATCCAGTCAATCCCACCCAAACCCGATTCTCGTCGTCTTGACATTTATTAATGCTCAGTTTTCTAAATCAAAATGCTAAATTAGTGTATTAATAGCTAAGTCCTCCTACAAAACAAGGTGTTCTTAGCGACTTCTAGTAAAAAACATTCGCAATGTCCGAAAAGATTACAAAATGGCGACTCATTTTAGGTAAAAAAGCCGAAGACAAAGACACCATTCCGCTTGAAGAAATGCAAGAAGGAATGGACAAAGTTCTTGAAGCCTTATACGACTCGGAACGTAAAAAAGGTCTAGGCAAATCTTCTCCCAACGTCAACCGTTGGTTGGGCGATATTCGCAAATACTTCCCAACGCCAGTTGTACAACTTATGCAAAAAGACGCTTTGCAACGACTCGGATTAGAACAAATGCTCCTTGAACCCGAACTCCTCGAGTCCATCGAACCTGATGTTGAATTGGTAGGTACAATTTTATCACTCAATAAGATTATGCCCGAAAAAACCAAGCATACGGCTCGTATTGTCGTTCAAAGAGTCGTCAAAGAACTAGAGAAAAAACTCCGAAATCCGCTTCGAGAAGCCATACAAGGCGCACTCAATAAAATGGTTCGCAACCGCCGTCCTCGTCACAACGAAATTGATTGGCACAAAACCATTCGAGCCAATTTACACAATTATCAAAAAGATTTAGGAACGATTATTCCCGAACATTTACGAGGTTATGGCAAAAAAGGCAATGCGCTCAAACACATCATTTTGCTCGTTGACCAAAGTGGTTCTATGGCGACTTCGGTGGTTTATTCGGGTATTTTTAGTGCGATTTTGGCTTCGTTGCGCTCTGTCAAAACGAATATTGTAGTCTTCGATACCAATGTAGTTGACTTAACAGAAACCTTGCCCGACCCTGTGGAATTACTATTTGGGACACAACTAGGTGGCGGAACGGACATCAATAAAGCACTCACTTATACCGAGACTTTAATTACTAATCCTTCGGATACGATTTTGGTTTTAATTTCTGATTTGTATGAAGGAGGCAATCAAAGTGAGCTGCTCCGACGAGCAGCAGCCATCCAACAAAAAGGGACTCAATTGATAGCCTTGCTTGCTCTGAATGACAAAGGTGCTCCTATTTACAATGAAGAAGTTGCACAGCAAATGGGCAGTTTAGATATTCCAGTTTTTGCTTGTACCCCCGACAAATTTCCTGACCTCATGGCAACTGCCATCAAAAAAGAAAATATCCATGAATGGATAGCAAGAGAAGGATTCGTCGAAAAATCTTAAATTACCTCGCCGAAGCCAAGGCATAAATCACAAAAGAAGCCAACCAATGGGAACCTTCATAATGCTCCGTCGCAATATTTGGTACAGTAGCCTGCAAATGTGTGGCTGCCGCCTCAATCATTTGAGGAGAGCGAATGCTTTTGGCAATTCGATAAAAACACCAAGCACGACTCAAGTTCAAACCATCCAAATGAACAATTTTTGGGTCAGAACGATCAGAAACATCCGCAGGAGTAAGTAAAGATTCTAGCTTTTCGGCAGGCAAAAATTCTTCCCACCACAACTTAAATTCTTCTGCATCCAACACACGTTGCATGAGAGCAGCTTCTTCCAAACAAGCAGACAAAAAGTCCTCGCCACTGGGTTCCCAATCGGCAGGACAATTGGCATCAGAAAGATAATAATCTTTGGCTCTCGATTCAATCAAAGATTTTAATTCGATATGACCAACTGTATTGGCATAGTCCAAAGGAAAAGAAAGCCCAAAAGCTGTATTAGGATGAACTCCTGTCCGAACAGGATATTGTTGAATAGGTAAAAACTGCATATAACGTTCGATGATAGCATCGGTGAGTGGCTGCAAATTTGCAGACCACTGCTGCGCTTCTTTATCCTTCCAAGTGGCCAACTCTTCGCTTAGTTTCATTAGCCAAGACCAACCATACATACGTTCCCAAGACTTGCTTGCTGTTTTAAAATAAGCTACTTCTCCTGTTATATTTTCAGCAGTCAAATTCTCACTGAGTTTTTGCCTTATAGTTGCTGCTTCGGGCAATTGCGGATAAAGTTTCAGCAATTTGACCAACATCCAATGACCATGAACCGACGAATGCCAATCAAAACATCCATAAAATGCAGGATGCAAAGCACGTGGCTCTTGCAACATCGAGTTGTCGGATAAAACTTGATTGAGTTTGTTGGGATATTCTTTCTGAATACAAGACAAGGCCAATTGAGCAAAATGCGAAGCGCCTTCGGTCGTCAACAAAATCAGACCGTCATCATCTTGTTTGATAAAAAGGTTTTCGTCTTGACCATGCAGCCAGTTACTCATAAGCACACAAAAGGCTAAAGAAAAAAAGAAGAGTCGTATGTTCATGTTTGTTACTTATTAAAACGGCAAATCATCTCCTATATCTTCTGCAGAAGGAGCATCTGCAACCGACGGAAAATCAGCAGCTTCGGGAGCTGGTGCGCTAGCAGCAGCTTGAGCCGCCTCTACACGCCAAGCATTCAAATTGGTAAAATATTTTCCATTCCATTCACGGCCACGCAAATCAAAATGCACTTTGAGCATATCACCTTCATTATAATTGTCCATCAAAGAACAACGATCTTGTACCAACTGAAATTTGACATATTGCGGATAATTGCCGTTTTCAACAACAATCACAAATTCGCGTGCTTGAAAAGTATCCGTCTTGTTTTCGGTATCGTATTTTTTGTGTAATTTTCCTTCTACTTCGAATGACATTTGTTAGTTTTTTTGAATTGAAATAATAAGTTTCAAAATTACTAAAAAACAAACGTATCTTTGAAAGATTATTCAAAAAAATCTATGAGAATTGCCTTAGTTTATAATCAATTTCTATTGATTGACTACAACAAAGGATAAAATCAAGACAGATATGCTAGTAAAAACCTATGGGAGTGCCGTACAGGGTGTAGATGCTCAAACCATAACGGTAGAAGTCAATGCTGGAGGCAATGTAGCAGCAGGCAAACAATTTTATTTTTTAGTAGGACTCCCCGATAATGCTGTCAAAGAAGGTTTTCAACGAATAGAGGCCGCTATTAGCAATATTGGTTTTCGGATGCCTCGCCTCAAATTGGTTATCAACATGGCTCCTGCTGATTTACGCAAAGAGGGTTCGGCTTATGACTTACCTATTGCAATGGGCGTACTAGGAGCAACCAAACAAATTGACCAAGACAAACTCAAAGATTTTGTGATGATGGGCGAGATGTCTTTGGATGGCACGCTTCGCCCTATTAAAGGTGCGCTTCCCATCGCTATACAAGCACGCAAAGAAGGTTTTAAAGGTCTGATTCTTGCCAAAGAAAATGCCCGTGAGGCAGCTATTGTCAATAACCTCGATGTGTATGGCGTGAATAATCTTAAAGAAGCCATTGAGTTTATCAATGGCGATTTGAAGCTCACACCTACTTTCGTAGAAACACGAGACGAATTTTTTAATAATCAACACAAGTATGCTGTTGATTTTTCGGATGTCAAAGGACAAGAAAACATCAAACGAGCCTTGGAAATAGCAGCAGCAGGTGGTCACAATGCCATTTTAATTGGCCCTCCAGGTGCGGGTAAAACGATGCTGGCGCGTCGTTTGCCTACGATCTTGCCGCCTCTCGATTTGCATGAAGCCTTAGAAACAACCAAAATTCATTCGGTTGCAGGCGTGTTACCACCTGAATCTTCTTTGGTTTCGACACGACCCTTTCGAGCACCGCATCACACCATAAGCGATGTTGCTTTGGTAGGAGGCGGTTCTAATCCTATGCCAGGTGAAATATCTTTGGCGCACAATGGCGTTTTGTTTTTGGATGAGTTGCCTGAGTATAAGCGGACGGTTTTGGAGGTCTTGCGCCAACCGATGGAAGAACGTAAAGTAACGATTTCGAGAGCGAGAGTTACCGTAGATTATCCTTCGAGTTTTATGTTGGTAGCGAGTATGAATCCTTGTCCATGCGGTTATTACAACCATCCCGATAAGGATTGTGTATGTGGGACAGCACAAGTCAAGCGTTATTTGAGCAAAATTTCGGGGCCTTTGCTGGATAGAATAGATTTGCACGTAGAAGTAACTCCTGTCTCTTTTGATGAATTGGCTACAATGGGACGGTCTTCGGAAACGAGTGCTACAATTGTAGAACGGGTTGTAAAAGCTCGTCAAATTCAACAAGAACGATTCAAAGAAATGCCACATATATATAGCAATGCTCAAATGCCTAGCCGTATGGTAAGAGAAGTTTGTGAAATAGACCAAGCAGGGCAATTGTTATTAAAAAATGCGATGAAAAAATTGCAGCTTTCGGCTAGAGCCTACGATCGTATCCTTAAAGTCGCGCGCACTTCCGCCGACTTAGGCGGAAGTGAAACCATCAAGATTGAGCACCTTGCCGAAGCTGTACATTTTAGAAGTTTAGACCGAGAAGGCTGGGCAGGTTAAACACAAGAATACAACCATTTGTTATAAATAATACCTCTTTGTAGTAGTGTAAATTATTAGTTTGCACAAGATTATAGATTCAAAAAGAGTTATAGTTTTTGGAATTTGCGCAGCTCTTCCCAATTAAAAACCTCATATTCATGACAAAATATATTCTTAGCTTACTTCTATCATGTTTGTGTTTCGTCAATCTCCAAGCACAAGATACAGACCCTGCCCTTGTACAATTTTCGGGGATGGTTTTGGATGGTAGCGACGAAATGTTGTTTCCAATACCTTATGCCAATATTATTTTGACCGAAGATGGTCGAGGAACGTATTCCGACTTGAAAGGCTTCTTTTCGATTGTTGCTAAAAAAGGAGATGTGGTAACTTTTTCGGCTATTGGTTACAAAGAGGTAGAGTTTCTCATACCCGATACCTTGACCGACAGTCGTTATTCTTTGGTGCAGTTGATGTCGCAAGACACGGTCAATCTGCCTACGGCAGTTGTCTTCCCCTGGCCTAGTCGGGAGCATTTTAAACTCGAATTTTTGGCAATGGATGTTACCAACGAAATGCAAGCCCGTGCAGTGGAGAACCTTGCCGAAAATACGCTTTCACGTATGCGGGAAGAAGTCCCGACCGATGGCAACGAAAATGCAGACTATTATATGCGACAACAAGCCAAAAGTTACTACCATATTGGACAAACGCCGCCTATGAATATTTTTAATCCATTTGCATGGAAGCAATTTTTTGAAGCATGGAAACGAGGCGATTTTAAAAAGAAGAAAAAATAAATTAGCTTTGGCCTTTGAAAATGTTTAGTCACAAACACGTAAACACATAGGAATCTACCTGTCGTTAGACAGGCATAAACACATAAAATATGGCACTCACCGAATCCAATATGTTAGCTTTGGGCACACAGGCTCCCGATTTTAAATTACCCGATACTGTCTCTGGAAAAAACATCAGCCTTGCTGATGTAAAATCTAGTTTAGCGACGGTCATCATGTTTTTATGCAATCACTGTCCTTATGTGATTCATATTAATGAAGAGTTGGTGCGTTTGGCAAAAGAATACCAAGATATGGGAGTTGCCTTTGTAGCCATTTCTTCCAATGATGTCGAAAACTATCCTGCCGATTCGCCCGACAAAATGACAACTCATGCCAAAGAGGTAGGTTATTCTTTCCCTTATTTATATGACGAATCACAAGCAGTAGCCAAAGCCTATGATGCTGCTTGTACTCCTGATTTTTATGTATTCAATGGCGAAATGAATTTGGTGTATCGAGGACGTTTGGACGCTTCTCGCCCCAATTCGGGTACGCCACTCACAGGCGAAGATTTGCGAGCAGCGATTGATTCTGTTTTGGTCAATCGTCCTGTCAATCCAGTTCAATATCCAAGTGCAGGTTGCAATATTAAATGGAAAAAATAGCTAAGCAAGGGACTTAGAATTTATAGTTTTTTATGAAGGCAATGCTTTTTGCAGCAGGATTAGGCACTCGCCTACGTCCTTTGACCAATGACCGACCAAAAGCTTTGGTTGAAGTCAATGGAATGTCTTTGCTCGAAATTGTCATTCGGCGACTCAAAAAAGCTGGTTTTAAAGACATCATCATCAATGTACATCACTTTGCAGATTTGGTGATAGATTTTTTAAGGAAGAACCAAAATTTTGGAATAAATATTGTCATTTCCGACGAAAGAGAAGACTTGTTAGAAACAGGTGGAGGGCTCAAAAAAGCAGCATGGTTTTTTGAAGATGAAAAGCCATTTTTAGTTCACAATACCGATATTTTGAGCTCGATTGATTTGAATGCTTTTTATCAATGGCATTGCCAAACTGCTGCTATCGCCAGTTTGGCGACTCGTCAAAGGGACACTTCTCGTTATTTATTGTTCAAAGAAAATACCAACGAATTGTGGGGTTGGACAAATATCAAAACCAACAAATACCGTTGGAGTCGTAGAGCATCTATTGTTTTTGAAAAGAGAGCCTTTAGCGGTATTCATATTATAAATCCTCGATTGTTTGACTATTTTCCAGAAGAAAATCGTTTTTCTATCATTGATGTGTATCTGAAAGCTGCCAAAGAAGAACAAATATTAGCTTATCCGCATGACCAAGACATTTGGCTCGATGCTGGCAAGCCCGAACAGATTGTTGAAGCCGAAAAAATACTCCCTAATATCCTGTGATTATTGAATTTGGAACTGATGTTCCACCTCTACAAAAGCTCCTTTGTTGTGAACGGTAGCTTCGATTAGTAGAATGCCTCCTTTTTTAGCTTGCTTGATTATTTTTTGTATTTCAAGTGTAATCTTACCACTACTGTTAGCAAAAACATAGCGACTTCCTTTTTCAAAGGAAACTCGAAGTTGACTGATGGATTGAGAATTACCTAAATAATCCCGAACAATAATTTTTTTATCCAAATGTTCTTTTAAGTCCACTTTGCTTATTTGTTGACCTCGAAGTGTTCCCCAATTGATGGTATATTTTTGCGCTTTATTTTTTGCTTTTAGAGAAAAGGTAATCGGCAAAGTCATTTTTACTTTTACTTTTTCTCCTGCATGTTGGGCAGGTATCCAACGCGGCATTTCATCAAAAACAGCTAAGGCGGCTTTGGCGCAGCCACTGCCAATGTCACGTATGACTTGTTGCTGTTCTACCAAGCCCTTTTCATTTACCACAAAACTAACAATGACCTTTCCTTCTATGCCATTGTCTCTAGCCTCTTGTGGATACTGCAAGGTGTTGACAATATAAGAAATGAGATTGTTGTTAGAACAATTGCGCTTTTTGTCTGAATCTTTTTTTAGCTCCGAACAACCTGCAAAATAAGGCATTTGGTCGGCATTGGTCAAAATGTCTGACTGAGCAAAAGAGACTTGCCAAAAAAAGAAAAATAAAATAGTTGTACAAATGATTTTAGACATAGCTTATACTTTTGAGAATTATCGGTTAAGATAAGTCAAACTCGCTTTCAAATTTTCGGTACTATATACAGGAGGTTTCTCTGCAAAATTACCATTCTTGTCAATGATAAAATATTGTGGTAAGGCTTTGACATCATATTTCTGAGCAATCTCTGAATTGATACCCGCAGGTGCCAACAAATGAATACCATCGTAGCCATGTTTGTCAATAAAACTTTCCCAGTGTTCTTGATTTTTGTCAAATGCGATGTGGACAAAAGTTACATTATTGCCCAATTCTTCTTGGATAGGCTTCATATCTTTCATCTTTTTGAGACAAGGACGACACCAAGTTGCCCAAAAATTGAGCAAAACTACTTTGCCTTTCAAGTTTGATAAATTGGGCGTTGCTACTTCTTGCAAAGCAAAGTCTGGCGCGGCTGTTCCCGCAGCCGTTTTCATCGCTTTTTGAAAAGCAAAAATAGCTTTGTCATCAAACTGGCTATAAGGGTTTTCATCAATAAACTTACTATAAATAGGAAGCGTACTATCCAAATATTTTTTATAAAAACCCAAACTTACCATTTCGCTTTGCACATAAGCCATTGCCTTGCTCGACAATACCGTACTTGCCAATTTGTATTGGCCAGCAAAAGGATTTTCCTCCTTTTGCTCTTGGTTTTTATAGCTTCGATTGATATAAGCCAACAAAAACATTTGATACCAATGACTGCCAATTTGTTCGTGTTGCAAGGGAACATCTGCCAAAAAATCAAAGTAACTATCGTCTAATCCATGTACACCTTTATAAATATCTCCAAAAAGGAGCTTATGATAAGCCCAATCGTAGTAAATTTCTGCTTCCATAAACTCCACAAAATCGTCGGTCAGTGCATCTGGCTTATTCAAATTGTGAAAAGCCAAGCTGCTCGATGCTTCTTCTTTAGCTTTGTTGATAGATTGCAAAAAATCGGTTTTGGTTTTGGCACGCATCGCATAATCTTTGTCGGGGTCAATTTTGTACCAAAATGGACCAAAACGATATTGCAAATACTTAAAAGGGTCGAGTTCGCGCGGATACTTTTTAAAGTACTCATTCAAATAAGTATTATTCCCCCCTGAACGCCCACCAAATTTGAAAGAAAACTTAAACGTATTGGCATCAAAATTTATACGTAAAGTATCATTGGGTTCGAGGTACAACAAGGCATTATTGCGAGCATAAAGTAAATTGACCGTTTGCGGTTCGTCAATTTGAACAGCAAATGCAAAAGTGCCATCTTCCAAAATATTAGATTCGTAAGTGTCAACATTGCCATCCAAAAAACGATGGTTGACTTGGAGGTCAATCGCCGAGATACGAGCATTGTTATTGGCAACTTTGCCAATAACTAAGGTGTTTTGAGCAAAAGCAGTTGCCCAAACAAAAAAGCATAGAATAAATGAGAATCGTGTTTTCAAAGTAAATTTGTTCAATTTGGTTTAAGTAAACGGGAACAAGTTCTGATTTTTTATCAAGAAACATGATTGTTCTGTTCACTCAAGTAATATCTTTTCAAAAGATAAACGTCTTTTTATTAGCAAAACTTATATCTTAGAGCAGGAAACAAAAACCCTATACTATGAAAAAACGGTGGAATTTTCTTTCTGTTTCTCCTGATGCAGTTAAAGATTTACAAAAAGCGTTAAATATTGACCCTATTTTGTGCCAACTTTTGGTACAAAGAGGCATTACAACTTACGACGAAGCCAAGCTGTTTTTTCGTCCCCAACTCCAACATTTACACGATCCTTTCTTGATGAAAAATATGTCTAAAGCCGTGGCTCGCTTAGAACAAGCCATCGAACAAGGACAAAATATACTATTGTATGGAGATTATGATGTGGACGGAACTTGTTCCGTTGCTTTGATGTACACTTTTTTGAAAACCTATCATCAAAAACTCAACTATTATATACCCGACCGTTACAAAGAAGGCTATGGAATTTCTTTTGACGGAATTGAATACGCAAAAGCAAATAATATAGATCTTATCATTGCTATGGATTGTGGCGTAAAAGCGCATCAACAAATAGAACTTGCTAACAAATATAATATTGATGTCATTGTTTGCGATCATCATTTGCCAAGTCAGACCTTGCCCGATGCTTATGCCATGCTCAATCCCAAACAAGCAGATTGTCCTTATCCGTACAAGGAATTGACAGGTTGTGGTATTGCTTTCAAACTAGCACAGGCTTATCAATCCAAAATTGCGATTGATTGGGATGAACTGGCCAATCTACTAGATATTTTAGTCGTTAGTATTGGCTGTGATATTGTTCCCATAACAGACGAAAATCGAGTCATGGCTTATTATGGCTTAAAAAAACTCAACACCAAAGCACGAATTGGCTTAAAAGCCTTGATGGAAGTAGGGCAGCAAAGCGTGCCAATGTCTGTTAGAGATGTTGTGTTTGGACTTGGCCCTTCGATAAATGCGGCAGGTCGGTTGGGCGATGCCAAATTGGCCGTTCGATTGATGTTAGCTAAAACGCCAAAAGAAGCCAAAGAGTTGAGTATGATTTTGCATCAGCAAAATCAAGAACGTAAAAAAATAGAAGCTCAAACCGTTGCGGAGGCTAAAATTCAATTTGAAAATCTTTCTGGTTATAAAGAACAAAAAAGCGTCGTTTTATATCAAGAAGATTGGCACAAAGGAGTAGTTGGAATTGTAGCAGCTCGTATGGTTGACCAATATTATCATCCTTCGATTGTTTTGACAAAATCTGGTGATAAAGTGGTTGGTTCGGCTCGAAGCGTTCGTGGCTTTGATGTGCATCAAGCCATTGGTAAATGTAGTGACTTGCTGCTTGGATATGGTGGCCATCAACACGCAGCAGGTTTGACAATGGAGGAAAAAAATGTAACTCTTTTTAGAGAAAGGTTTGAGGAAGTCGTTAGAGAAAGCAGATTAGAAAATACGTATGAACCCGAAATCAATGTCTCTTCGGAATTAGAATTTATTCAAATAACTGATTCTTTTTGGCGGATTTTGAAGCAATTTGCTCCTTTTGGGCCAGGCAATCGCAATCCGATTTTTGTGTCAAAAAAGGTAAAAAGTACTACGAAGACTAGAATTGTCAAAGAAAAGCATTTGAAAATTGGAGCTATTCAAAATGCCACTGAATTTTCGGGGATTGGCTTTGGTTTAGGAAACTATTATAATAATATCATAGATAATGAATTTGATATTTGCTATAATTTGAATGAAAATACTTGGCGTAATCAGACAAAACTGCAACTCAACCTCAAAGGTATAGCTGTGTCGTCAGACACAGCTTGAACCATCAAAGACCACCGCTTCTCTTCATAAATCATTGAAAATAAAGGAAAAAAGTAAAAATAATTTCATCATTTACTTTCTTTTGATGTGGAAAATTCCGAAATTTGCGACTCGTTTCTTGAAACTGATATTATTTATAACTTATTATAAACCAAATAGTAATAATGAGAAAAGCGGACATAGTCGCAGCAATATCGGAAAAAACTGGAGTCCCTAAAGTGGACGTATTAGTCTCTTTAGAGACCTTTTTTAAAGAAGTAAAAAATTCCCTTGCAGAAGGTGAAAATGTATATATCCGAGGGTTTGGAAGTTTTGTGATTAAAAAGAGAGCAAAAAAAATCGGTCGCCATATCAAAAAGAATATTGCTATTGAAATTCCAGAGCATTATATTCCTTCTTTTAAGCCTGCAAAAGTTTTTGTAGAGCAAGTCAAGGAAAATGTTCACGCTCTTCCTGATGAAGAAAAATTGGATTAATGAATAAACTCCAACTTGCTGTCATCGGAGCATCAATATTGTTATTTTTTGGTTTATTCTTTGGTGCAAGTACCAAAGCATCCGATTTTGGTGAAATTCAGAAAAAACGTTCTATTGCTGCAGCAAGTACCGATATTAGTTCTTTGCTCATTGATGCAAAACCAAGTTTGTCTAAGCAAGATGCGGCATTCATCATTTCACTAGAAAGACAAATAGATGATGCTACTGAAGATTTTGTTCGTATAGATGCGTACAAAAAATTGGCAAGTAAGTGGTACGAATTTCGACGTGCCGATATTTCGGGACACTATGCTTTGAAAGTTGCAGAATTGGAGCAAACCGAAGATGCTTGGTCTATAGCAGGTACGACCTATATGATAGGTGCTCGACAAGCCCAAGAGGAAAAAATCAAAAAGTATTGTACAAGTGGAGCTGTTTCAGCTTTTGAAAGTGCAATTTCTTTAAATCCTGACAATATTAATCATAAGGTGAATTTAGCATCTTGTTATGCCGAAAATCCACCGCAAGAAAACCCGATGAAAGGGGTTTTGATGTTGCTCGATTTAAACAAAGCTAATCCTGAAAGCGTTCCTGTATTATTGAGCTTGGGGAGATTTGGAATTGAGACGGGACAATTTGATAAAGCAGCAGAGCGTTTGACCAAAGCGATAAGTATAGAACCCGATAATCGTAGAGCTTTTTGCCTATTGGCCGATGCTTACAAAGGATTGGGTGAAATGCAAAAAGCAACAGAAGCACAAGAAAAATGTGCGCTTCAATAAGAGAAATTTAAATTTAATATATAAAACCATTTTTTATTATGCCTTGTGGAAAAAAAAGAAAGCGTCATAAAATTGCGACGCACAAACGTAAAAAAAGACTTCGTAAGAATAGACATAAGAAGAAGAAGTAATATTTGAGTGAGAAAACAAAACGTGTTTCTCCAAATTTTTTGACTTATTCTTCGGAAACACGAATTAGGTTTTATTCATTTTTAAGTGGTACTCCTAATTCGTGTCTTTCTATTTTTACAGCTTGTATTTTTACGAAAAATACACCCAAATCTTTAGAAAAGTTATTTGAAAGTAAATCAATTTATAATTTCGTTCAAAAAGAGTATCAATTATTTTATTTTTCATGCTGATTTAAAAAAACAGCAGTAGTAAGAATTTTTGACCAAACTACTAATCATCTAAAATGATAGTAGTTTTATTTCGATTTTTAACTATACACTAATTTATAACTAAGGTCATTTAATCGAAATCCCAAGATATTAAAAGAAAATTCTATCCATTTTTTAGTGTATAATACAAAATACTCTTTTTAGCATATCAACTCATATACACTCTACTTTCGCACTATTTTTATATAATTGTGAGAAGCGTACTTTTTTAAAGATAATAGTCTAGTTTTTTCGATAAAATACAGCTTGTATTTATCAAAGAAGAATTTTCATTTGAGCAGATTCGAGATAACTCTTCTTTGTAAAAGAACTAGTAATTGTGGAAAAAGAACTCATCATCAACTCTACACCTACCGATGTAGAAATTGCACTTTTGGAAGACTCCAAATTGGTAGAGTTGCACTATCAAAAAACCAATACCAACTTTACGGTAGGGGATATTTTTCTAGGTAGAATCAAAAAACTGATGCCTGGACTCAACGCTGCTTTTGTGGACATTGGCCACAAAAAAGACGCTTTTTTGCACTACACCGACCTTGGGCCAAAGCTCCGAACACTCCTAAAATTCACGAAAGAGACTATTAATGGTAAGAAAAAGTCGCATTTACTTGAATATTTTGAATTTGAACCTGAAATCATAAAAACAGGAAAAATAGATCAAGTATTAGAAAAACGGCAGCCTATTTTGGTGCAAATTCTTAAAGAACCTATTTCTACCAAAGGACCACGATTAAGTTGTGAAATAACCATTCCTGGTCGTTATTTGGTCTTGACTCCTTTTACCAATACGGTGGCAGTTTCTAAAAAAATTGCCAATTCTGACGAACGCCATCGCCTCAAATTGTTAGTGGAAAGTATTCGTCCCAAAAATTTTGGACTTATTGTGAGAACGGCTGCCGAAGGAAAAAAAGTGGCTGATTTACACGAAGAACTCAATACGATGTTGGGCAAATGGCAACAAATTCATGAGCAATTGCACAACAACCAGCCGCCGCTTAAACTGCTGAGTGAGTTGGATAAGGCAAGCAGTATCTTACGTGATTTGCTGAGTGATTCTTTTCATAAAATTGTTGTCAATGACAAAGAGCTTTACGGCAATGTAAAAGATTTTTTAGGAAATATCGCTCCTGACCAGGTCAATATTGTTAACTATCACAAGTCAAAAAAACCGATTTTTGAAGTACATGGTGTGAATCGCCAAATCAAATCTTCTTTTGGTAAAACGGCAACGATGGCAAGTGGTGCATATTTGGTGATTGAACATACTGAAGCCATGCACGTCATTGATGTGAATAGTGGGCATAAAATGGCTAATAATGCGAATCTCGCAGAGGCAGTATTGGCGGTCAATTTGGAGTCGGCTGCCGAGATTGCTCGTCAGCTTCGCTTACGTGATATTGGAGGTATTATCATTATTGATTTTATTGATATGCGAGTGGCCGATCATCGAAAATTGCTACTTCGAGAGATGCGCGAGCATATGAAAAAAGATCGTGCGCAACATACCATTTTGCCTTTGAGCAAATTTGGTTTGATGCAAATTACACGACAACGTGTGCGGCCAGAAGTAAAAATCAATACGGCTGAAGTTTGCCCTTCTTGCGCGGGTTCGGGTCGAGTCAATGCTACTATTTTGTTGACTGATGAAATTGAAAGAGACCTCGATTTTATCTTACAATCACGCCCCAAATCTAAGCTCAAATTGCAGGTTCACCCTTATATAGATGCTTATATACGCAAAGGTTTGCCTAGTATGCAAATGAATTGGTATTTGAAACATCGTAAATGGATTAGAGTTAGTGCAAATACGGACTATCCATTGAGTCAATATAAATTCTTTGATTCCAACGACGATGAAATTCGTTTGAACTAAAATCCAAACCCAAAAGGGGAGATTGACTATGTCAATCTCCCCTTTTCAATCTCTTCAAAATGCTTTACGAGAATTTACACGAAAGCCTTGCCTTTATTCAATCTAAAACTAAATTTAAGCCTCGTTTTGGAATCGTTCTCGGAACAGGATTGGGAAATTTGACCGATGATATTGAAGTCGAGCTTGAAATTCCCTATACGGAAATTCCTCATTTTCCAGTTTCGACGGTACAAAGTCACAAAAGCAAGTTGGTGTTTGGCAAATTGGCTGGCCAGTCAATTGTAGCTATGGCTGGGCGTTTTCATTATTACGAAGGTTATACCATGCAGCAAGTGACTTTTCCGATTCGTTTACTAAAATTATTGGGTATCGAACAAGTCATTATTTCAAATGTGTCGGGTAGTACCAATGCCAATATTGAGGCAGGCGATATTGTTTTTGTCAAAGACCATATCAATTTGCAACCCGAAAATCCGCTAAGAGGAAGCAATGACGAAAGACTGGGACCTCGTTTTCCTGATATGCTTGATACGTATGACAAAAACATGATTGAGCAAGCCGAAAAAATTGCTCAAGCTAATCATATCAAAACGCATAGGGGAGTCTATGTTGCTTTGCAAGGACCTAATTTAGAAACGCCTGCGGAGTATAAATTTTTGAATACGATAGGAGGAGATTTGGTCGGTATGTCCACAGTGCCAGAAGTCATAGTGGCACGTCATTCGGGACTTGCTGTTTTTGTTGTTTCGGTGGTTTCTAATAAGTGTTATCCGATAGAAGAAATCAAAAAAACGACGGTCGAAAGCGTTATTGCTGTTGCACAAAAGGCAGAACCCAAAATGCGTTTGATTGTCAAAAAACTATTGAACCAATTGTAGTTTTTGCAAAAAATATCGGCTGGGCAAAATGCCCAGCCTTATGAATGTTTTTTTACTAGAAACTATCCGTGTGTGCGTCCAAATTCCTTCATGACATCTACCAATGTTTGTACACTTTCGATAGGCATCGCATTATAAATAGAAGCACGGAAGCCACCCACTGAACGGTGACCTTTGACTCCCATACAACCAGCATCTGTACAAGCATTGAGAAATGCCTCATTCAAATCATCATTGTTTAGTACAAAAGTTGCATTCATCAACGAACGGTCTTCTTTGGCAGCTACTCCTTTGAACAAAGGATTGCTATCAATTTCGTTATATAAAATAGCAGCTTTTTCTTTATTGTGCTGTTCCATTGCAGCTACACCACCCATCTGTTTGAGCCATCGCATCGTCAACATACATACATATATTGGATAAACAGGAGGAGTATTAAAAGAAGAATCTTTCTTGATATGTGTATTATAATCCAACATCGTTGGAATAGCACGATTGACTTTTCCTAAGACATCTTTGCGGACAATAACCATTGTTGTACCAGCAGGGCCAAGGTTTTTTTGTGCTCCAGCATAAATAACGGAGTAGCGACTTACATCAATTGGACGGCAGAAAATATCAGAACTCATATCAGCAACCAATGGCACATTGGTTGTAGGCATTTGGTGATATTGCGTACCAAAAATAGTATTATTACTGGTTATGTGTAAATATTTTGTGTTTTCAGGTATTGCAAATTCTTTAGGTATATAGTTGAAATTGGTGTCCGCAGATGAGGCAATTTCTTCAATATTTCCAAAGAATTTGGCTTCTTTTATTGCTTTAGTTGACCAAGTACCTGTGTTGACATAGCAAGCTGTTTCATCTTCATTAAGAATATTCATTGCCGTCATATAAAACTGGCTACTTGCGCCACCTGTCAAAAATAAAACGGCATAATCATCATTGATATTAAGCAATTCTTTGGTAGAAGCCATAGCTTCTTCCATTACAGCCGTAAATTGGGCGCTACGGTGCGAGATTTCTAAAATAGATAAGCCCATTCCTTCAAAATCAACAACAGCTTGGGCTGCTTGCTCCAAAACAGGAGCAGGTAAGATGGCGGGGCCTGCAAAAAAATTATGTTTTTTCATTTTATCAACCATTATAGAACTCATGTGGTGTGGTTTAGATTTTTAAAAAATATGGTTTAAAAAACGTAACGGGAATTACTACATTTAGTTATGTAGATTAAGTTAAGATTTTCTATAAAAAAAGACCTTGATGGCTTCGCTATCAAGGTCTTTTAATCTATTGTTTCAATGTATTTTATTCTCCTGTTCCAGCGTCGTCTCCCAGTTGTTCTTTCAATTGAGAGAAAACATCCATGTCTCCTAAAGTTGTTTTTTCAACTTTGGATTGTTGTTTTTTGACTGCTTTGCGAGTATTATCTTTTACCTTAGTTTTTTCAGCTTTGACTTGTTCATCAGCTTCTCTACGAATGTCATCTAAATAACGTAGATGAGATACTAAGATACGTTTGTCATCACGGTTGAATTCGATAACTTTTACAGTTACAACTTCTTCAACTTCTACCAAAGAATTGTCTTCTTTACGAATGTGCTTGGCAGGGGCATAAGCCTCTAAACCATAAGGCAATTGAACGATAGCTCCTCTATCGTCACGACGCAATACAGTAGCATCGTGGTAAGAACCCACAGGGAATACATTTTCGAATGTATCCCAAGGATTTTCTTCGATTTGCTTGTGTCCAAGTGATAATTTACGGCTTTCTTTATCAATATCTAGAATTACAATATCAATATTTTGCCCAACTTTAGTGAACTCAGAAGGATGTGAGTAGCGTTTAGTCCAAGAAAGGTCAGAGATATGAATCATACCACCAATTCCTTCTTCGATTTCAACGAATACTCCATATGGTGTTAGGTTTTTAACTAAGCCAGTATGGCGACTTTCGACAGGGAAACGCTCGCTAATATCACTCCAAGGGTCTTTAGACAATTGCTTGACACTAAGCGACATTTTGCGATCTTCTCTATCAATAGTAACAACTTTTGCTTCGTATTCTTGACCCAACTTGAAGTATTCTCGAGCATTGATTGGATGGTTGCTCCAAGTAACCTCTGATACGTGTATCAGACCCTCAACACCAGGTTGGATTTCTAAGAATGCACCATAGTCTTCGATGTTAACAATTTTACCTTTGACAGTAGAACCTTCTGCAACAGTTGCATCCAATACTTCCCAAGGATGTGGCTGCAATTGTTTGAGACCAAGAGAAATACGCTTCTTGTTTTCGTCAAAATCGAGAACAACAACGTTAATTTTTTGATTTAATGATAGTATCTCATTTGGATGCGAGATACGACCCCAAGAAATATCTGTGATGTAAAGTAAGCCATCAACACCTCCTAAGTCAAGGAATGCTCCAAAGTCAGTGATGTTTTTGACAATACCTTCAAGTACTTGGCCTTTTTCGAGGCTACCAATAATTGCTTCTCGTTGTTCTGCCAAATCACTTTCGATAAGTGCTTTGTGAGAAACAACAGCGTTTTTGATAGTCTCATTGATTTTGACTACCTTAAATTCCATAGTCTTACCTACATAAGAATCGTAATCTACAATAGGCTTGATATCTATTTGCGAACCAGGTAAGAAAGTTTCTAGACCTCCTGTATCTACGATCAAACCACCTTTGGTTTTGCTCACAACAGTACCTTTGATAACAGTACCATTTTGATAGGAATCAACGATACTTTCCCATGCTCTAAGTAATTTGGCTTTTCTTCTAGAAAGTACCAATTGGCCTCTTTCATCTTCTTGGCTTTCTACATATACTTCTACCGTATCTCCAACTTTCAACTCAGGAATATCACGGAATTCAGAAAGCGAAATTAATCCATCAGACTTGTAATTAATGTCTAATACAACATCGCTGGTACTCATTGCCGAAACTACTGCTTTTACAATTTCGTTTTCGAGAACAGAATTAAGTGTAGATTCGTAATCCTTGAGGTATTTGTTGATTTCCTCTTCGTTGTAAGGTAAGGAGTGCTTGTCGCTAGAATTCCAATCAAAGTCATCATGAGCTGTTGCTGGAATTTCTTGTGTGACAGATTCAATTAAAGATTCTACAGAAACTTCTTCTTTGGCTTCAGTAGTAACCTCTGATTCAAGAGCTTCGTTTTGCTCTTCATTTTCTACTGTTTTATCATCATCTAACATGAAGAAAATGTGGTTTGTATGTCTTTTTTAACTTTATAAAAAGCTAATAGACAGTGGTTAAGTAATAAATTTGCGGCCGCAAAGGTAATATTTTTAGAGCAAAAAACAAAGTCAAAGTTTTATTTTTTATCCCAAAAATTGAGCATCAATTTTGGGATAAATAGGGGCTGCTATTTGCTGAAAATGGCATTTTCTAATAAAAAAAACAGCACCTTTTTTATTTTATAACAAAAAACATACATTTTGCTAGAAAGTGACATTGAATTTTGCATGTTTTTTGTTAAAACAAGGTGTTTTTGAGTTTATGGCATATTTTTTGGCCTTGTTTTATTGAAAATGATATAAAAGAACAATAGACGTACATAAGGTTTCTAAAATCTCTGTTCTTAACTACCCACACTCCATTTTTTTGTTAAACTATTTCTCCCAATTTAGTAAGTGAAAAATGTCAAAATCTTTTTATCATATTATCTCTATCTTTTTCATTCTATTATTGTATAGTGCCTGTAAAGAACCAGGAGATAATGTACACATTAATCTAACAGAATATACATTAAGTGACCAAGCTCTTATTGGAGATGCTATCAAAGATGAGGTACTTTCTAACCCTAGCAAATTTCCTGTATTAAGTGAACATGAATATCCCGAAGCATACAATTATTTAAATGTTTTGATGAAAACGCTCTTGACAACAGATGTTGTCAAGCGACGAGAAAATTATACTTGGGAATTGATTATCCTAAATGATGATGCACGCAAAAGTGTATTTACGGCTCCTGGAGGGAAAATTTTTATATATTCAGGTTTACTAAAATTTATTCATACAGAAAGTGAGTTTATGTGTCTTTTGGCGCATGAAATTTATTATACAGATTCTGATGCAATTATAAATCAAATTGGAAGTCAAATTTCTAATGTCGGATTTATTTTTGGAGATGTCGTTTTAGATAATCCTGATGCGGATATAGACCAAATTGTATGCCTTCTGAGAGACCTCAGATTTTCGGCTGATGATGTAAGGGATGCTGATGATTTTGCACTAGATGTATTATGTAATTTTCAATATGATGCTTTTGGTTTAAAGGACTTATTAATGGAAGCAGATGCGTCTAATGAATTGATTGATTGGATAAATACACGCCCTATTGTACCTAATCGTTTAGAAAATATTATGGAGCGAGCTTCACTTTGTGGTATGGAAGAAGATACTTTTGAAGATCGTTATCAACGATTTCTACAAGAATATTTTCCTTAAAAAATATTTACATAGCCAAAATGTACCTTAGGATTGCGGAGGTCAAAAAAATCTTCTCTTTGCCGTTGGTCTTTTGCTGTGGCAATACTTAATCCGAATATTCCAGCACTCGTCTCAAGGTTGAGCCCAAATCCTAAACCGACGGGCTGAAGAACTTCTAGTACATCATTTACCTCTTTTTCTATATAACCTAAGTCTGCAAATGTGTATAAGTTGGAGTTTTTTGTAAATAACCAACGATACTCAATAGTATTGATAGAATAAAAACTCGCCAAAATACTTTCCTCATCAAATCCTCTTTGGATTTGATTGCCACCAATGCGATATAGTTCATTTTCAAAGATTCCATCTTGATTAATAATGAAGGCATTTTGAGATTTCAATAGTACAGTACTGCGCCTTGCTACTGGAATAAAATATTCCAAAGAAGCTCCTAGTCTATATTGTGTTGTATTATCTTTAATCTCATCATACAACGTTCCAAAATCAAAGGTTTCATCATTAGGGTCAGTTAGTCCAACAATAGCATTGTTATGGTTAATATTTTTTTCGCCAACACTTGCTTTGAGTAAAATAGACCAACCTTTTTGAGGGTTAAACAAATAATTGAGGCAATTGTATAAATACTCTAATCCAAATAATCGTTGTTGGGTGTCCACATTATTGGGCAAACGCCTTTGGGTAATAATGGTATTTTCATTAATCGTCAACAAACGATTTTGTTGATTATTAAAAAAGACTTTTAGATAATTATTTCCACCCAATAAGTATTGTAATCCTATTTCATACTCAAGCAATAAATTCGTTGAATCATTTTTCAATAAATCAAAATCGACACTCAATCCAAAAGGCAATTGAAACAAATAAGGATACGAAAAATGACTATTTAACTCTTGAGTTTGCGGCCGAATTTGTTGCAGTTCCAAAGTCAAGCGTTCGCCTTGCCCAAAAGCATTGACCAAGTCAATGATGCCATTGCCCGTTACCACCACATTGCGCTGACCTAGTTGCGGACGATTGTCAGGAAGAACTCCGACTAACACATCAAAACGGCTTGTATTTTTTTGATTCAGAAATAGATAGACATTTGCTTTCCCTTCTTTAAAGGTAACTTTTGGGGCGTTTTTTTCAAGTACATAAGGTAAGTTTTGGAGACGTTGACTGATGTTTTCAATCTTAGTTTGGTCATAGGACATTCCTTTTTTGATGTCCAAAAAATTGCTTAAAAACGCAGAACTAATCTTTGCATTGCCAATAATATTGATTTTATCAAAAATGACTTTTTGATTTAGGTTTAAATGGAGTTGTGCAGTAGCTTTAGAGTCATTCCATTGTAGGCTGTCCAAGCGAACTTGAGCAAACGGGTAGCCGTTTTGCTCGGCGTATTCTAACAACTGCTCTTTGATACGAAGCACTGCTGACCATTGAATGGGTTTATTTTTAAAGAATGGAGGTTTTAACAGCGTAGCACTTAAAATAGTTTCTGGAATATTTCCATTTTCCAAAATGAGCCATTTATAAGATGGGCCAAGATGTAGTTTTGCAAAAGCTATTTGATTCTGAAAATACAAGCTATCAATGGATGCTTCCAGAAAAGATTTTTCATGGAGCTGACTTAGCAATTGAGGTAGATATGCCAAAACAGCTAAGGAATCGCTGTGTTGAGACAAGAGCTGAATATTATTTTTTTTGAGAAAAGAGTTGTTTTCTTGATGCTGTAGATTTAGCTCAAATGTATTTTGGCTAGAGGCAATTGTTGCCCCTAGCCAAAAAAGAAAAAAGAGAATTTTATTTAAATATTCAATTTTCAAATAGATAGAGATTTTAATCTAGGATGCTTCGGGCAAACTTGAGTCGGGGTTTCCAGTAAGAAGAAGTCGTCACATTGTCAATAACAATACCTCTTTTTGAACTACTATGAATCATGTACAAACCATCTTTGTCGTTTGAATAAACCATACCGACATGATTGACTTTCCCCTTGTTTTCAAAAAAGAGCAAATCGCCTCTTTGAGCTTTATCCGTTGGAATTTTCTTTCCTATTTTTGATTGAGCTGCTGAGTTGTGTGGCAATTTGACATCAAACTCATTCATAACAAAAAAGGTAAATCCCGAACAATCAAACCCCTTGGGCGTAGTTCCACCATATTTGTAGGCAGCCCCCTTGTACTTTTGAGCAAAGTTCAACACCTCGTCTCGTATTGTAAAATGTTCAGAAGAGATGGTTTCAGATGTAGATTCTTCGACTTTAACATCCTCTACTGTAGAAATTGGCTTAAATGCGGTGCATTTAACAGCAAAAACGACTGTTCCTAACAACAATATCTGCTTCCAGTCGTTTTTTATAATAGTAATTGCATCGACAAGAAACATCCAAACGGTAACTAAAATTCGTAGAGCTAGGTGAATGCTTTTTACAATAAATGCTTGCATTGTTTTGGTTTTTGAGTAGTAAGGTAATCCGTTTTGGATGTAAGTTTAAAGGATATTCTCGTTGTTATATTAGGTTAGTTAATAGGGTTATTACATTCATAAAAATACAACGAGCAGGGCAACTCAAATATTGAGTTGCCTATTTTTTTTGGAGTAATTCAGACCTTTGTTTGCATCTGTTTGATGGTATTTCGACCAAGTTGATACATGTGTACTTCGTCAGGACCATCGGCAAGTCGAACTGTTCGCCCATATACCCAAAAACCTGCGAGGGGTGTGTCTTGGCACACACCCATACCTCCATGCGCTTGGATGGCACGGTCAACAACTCGGCAAGTCATGCTAGGAACAACTATTTTTATCATAGCCACCAAATCTTTAGCTTCTTTTATACCAAAACGGTCAATCTTATCTGCTGCTGCAAGCGTCAACAAACGAGCTTGTTGAATATCACATCTTGACTGAGCAATATCTTGTCGGATACTACTATACTGCGAAACGGACTTACCAAAGGTTTCACGTTGAGAAACACGAATACACATCAAATCTAAGGCACGCTGTGCTGCCCCAATCAAACGCATACAATGATGAATACGACCTGGCCCTAAGCGACCTTGTGCTATCGCAAAGCCGCTGCCTTCGTCGACCAAAAGATTACTAGCAGGAACACGAACATTATTGAGTTCGACCTCACCATGCCCTTCGGGGGAGTCCCAATTCCCAAAAACACTTAGCGGACGTACGACTTTAACACCAGGCGTGTCCGCAGGGACTAAAATCATACTTTGCTGGATGTGTCGTTGTGCTTTCGGATCGGTTTTGCCCATGACAATATAAACTTTTGCGCTGGGATTCATCACACCCGATGACCACCATTTTCGACCATTGATGACGTATTCGTCGCCATCTCGAACAATAGAAGTTTCGATATTCGTTGCGTCAGATGAAGCAACTTGTGGCTCTGTCATCAAAAAAGCGGAGCGAATATCGCCATTCATTAAGGGTTTGAGCCATTGCTTTTGTTGTTGAGGCGTACCATATTTGGCAAGGACTTCCATGTTACCCGTATCAGGAGCAGAACAGTTGAATATCTCTGAAGACCACATCACTCGTCCCATGAGTTCGGCAAGTGGCGCATATTCCAAATTGGTTAAGCCAGGACTCAAATCGCCATAGCTTTTGGGCAAAAAGAGATTCCACAAGCCTTCTTTGCGAGCCAAACCTTTCAGTTCTTCTAAAAAAGGATGGTGTTGCCACAAATTTTTGGAAGTAAATTCGTAGTGTTTTTTTTCGAGTGGGAAAATATGCTGCTGCATAAAATCATCTACTCTTTTTTGAAGTGCTTTGGACTTGTCGGTGTATTCAAAGTTCATATTTGGATTTTAAGAAGTTTTACACATCATAATTGATTTCTACCTCGTTGGTTGTGGGATGTGCTTGGCAGGTAAGGATATAGCCATCGGCTATCTCATCGTCGTCAAGAGCAAAGCAGGCTTCCATTTCGACTTTTCCTTTTAAGACTTTTGCCATACAGCTTGAGCAAGCTCCACTCGTACAAGAGTAGGGCGGATCTTGTTTTTCGGCTATCAACACATCAAGAATGGTTTTTCCTTTTGGAACAGAAGTTTGATAGGTTTTTCCTTCTAAAATGACCGAAAGTTTTGCATCGCCGTTGAGTGCAGGAGTGACTTCTTTTTTCTCATTTTTGGTAACGGTGAATCGCTCGGTGTGGATATTTTTTTTGTCTATGTTTTGATTGAGGAGGTATTGCTCAACACTGTCAATCATATTACCAGGACCACAAATAAAGTATTCGACATTTTTGTAACGAATAGGATTTTCTTCTAAGAATTTTTTGATGTTTGAATTATCAATACGACCAATTTTGCCTTTCCAAAAAGTGGTGGCTTTTTTGAAAAAGCCTGTGAGTCCGCCTTGTTTTTCTTTTTTAGGTTGACTCAAAATATAGTCTATAAAAAACTGCCCTTCGTACTTTTGTTGAAGATTATCCAATTGATTTTTGAAAATAATATCTTCTTCGGTTCGGTTGCCATACAGCAAATGAACGGAGTTTTGAGGCTCAACTTCTAAGATAGTTTTAATAATAGACATTAATGGAGTAATGCCACTTCCTGCTCCAAAAAAGTAATAGGTTTTTTTATTATCGGCATCCAATTTGGTAAAGAATTTGCCATCGGGTGGCATAACCTCTACAGAACTATCTTCGGAGACATGGTCAGCAATATAATTGCTGACTAGACCATTTTTGACTCGTTTGACGCTTACGCAAAGTTCTTTTTCCAAAGGACTACTCGACATGGAATAAGCTCGGCGAGCTTCTTGACCTTTTATATCAAATTTAAGGGTCAAATATTGTCCTTGTTTATATTTGAACTTATCCTTTAAATTTTCGGGAACTTCAAAAAAAATAGAATAAGTATCAGGCGTTTCTTGTTGTTTTCGAACAACTTTTAAATTATAGAACTGGCTCATTTTTTTTATTAATATAACTTTCTTTTATTGTAAGAGTTTTTGCAAAGTAGTAAAAATAATAAACTTACTCCCTTTTAGCTATGAATAATATTTTGACCATTTTTAAGAAGGAAATTTTGGATACGTTTCGTGACAAGCGAACGCTTATCACAATGATAGTTGTGCCTTTGTTGTTGATTCCTGTTTTGATGACTGTCGTTTCTTCATTTCAGAAAAAACAAATGGAAAGTGCGCAAGCAAAAGACCTTACCATTGCCATTGAAAGCAATGGCAATGGAGCAGCTTTTGTACAACAACTCAAACAGCGGAAAGATATGAAAATTGTTGAAGGTATAGATCCTGTAAAATTCAACGACTTCATCAAAGAGGATAGTCTGGATTTGGCTTTGGTGATTGAAGATGGTTTTGATACTTCGCTAAGAAGCGGAAAAACGGCTGACCTTACCGTTTTTTATAATTCTACAGATGAATCAGCCATTGTTGATAGAATAGAAACCGCTATAGAACGCTACAATAACCAAATGCTAAACCAACGTTTGGACTCTCTCAACACAACTAAAGCCATGATAAATCCCATCAAAACCAGTAAAAAAGATGTTTATACTGCTTCGGAATCTATTGGTAAAATGATTGGTGGCTTTTTACCTTACCTATTTGTCATGTTTTGTTTTATGGGAGGAATGTATCCAGCAATTGATTTGTTTACGGGAGAAAAAGAGCGTGGTACGATGGAAACTATTTTGACTGCTCCGACAAGTCGCCTTCAAATTTTATTGGGTAAAATGATGGTTGTGGTATTGGCAGGAGTGATTTCTGGCTTGTTGACTATTGTGGGAATGTATATTGCTATGAACTTGAATAGCGATATACCACAAGAGTTTTTGAATGTACTCAATGTGATTTTGAGTCCCAAAGTGATTATACTTATCATATTGATGTTAATTCCTTTGACGACTTTTTTCGCAGGTATTTTGATACCTGCTTCGATATATTCCAAATCTTTTAAGGAGGCGCAGTCTTTAATTCAGCCAATGGCATTTGTGATTATTATGCCTTTGATTATGGCGATGTTGCCCTCTTTTCAACTCAGTTATATGACAGCAATGGTTCCCATTTTAAATGTGGCTTTGGCCTGTAAAGAAATCATTGCAGACACGATTGATTATGGGCATTTGGCCGTAGTATTTGTGTCTTTATTTGCAATTGCTGCCATCGGAATCGCTGTGTGTATCCGTTGGTTTGGTAAAGAAGGGAATATTTTGAGAACTTAAACTGGGACTATAAGCTCGGCAAACTTACTTTATATCTTCACGAACTACTGTAAAAGTATTATAAGATATAGAAAGAAATATAGCTTGAATTGAGAAATGTATAAGGGAAGAAAGGCCTCATAAAGATAGTAGCAGCGAGGGGGATTACTTTGTTGAGAAAACGATTATTTATACACTCATTTTTAAGCAAAAAAATCGCTCGTTATCGGTTTTACGGGAAGTTTTGACGGTAAGGATGATTTTCAATACCATCACCTGTCTATCGACAGGTAGATTTGCTGCCACTATCATGAATATGAGACTGTATTTTTAATGAAAATTTAGATGACGTTCATTTCAATTTTCTTTCGGAAGTGGGATGTTTTTTTAGCAAAATTAGAAATCTAAATCTGCTTGGGCGATAAGATAAAGGGCGATAATCATTCCTTTAAAAAACAGCCATTCATAACTGCCAAGAAATAATTATCCGATTGAATAGCAATTTGGTTTTAGGGGGCTAAAGACAGAAAATCAGAACAGATATAATATAGTGCAAACGGAAATAGGGAGCGATTTTCTGATATTTTACTACTCAATGCCCAGTATCTTACCTTTTTATAGGACAAATCAACATTTTGATTTGTAAGTCATCGGTATTAGGAGGTATTTGATTTTAGGGGTATCGGTTTTTAGGGAGTTTTTCGGTATTGGGTTGTTATCGGTTCTGTTAGAAGGTGGCTAAAATTTTAGCCACCTTCTAATTTGGGATGTTTCAGGTTTTTAATCATCTTGATTCGTCGCTACACCTTCTTGGGAATCGAGTGCCAAGCTGGGGTCGGCAAGGTACTCCGCAGGAGTATATCCCAAGTAATCTTTGATGTTTTCATTCGCACCATACTCTACTAGCATATTGTAAGTTTGCTTTTGTCCGTTCATAGCAGCTAGCATAATTGGTGTAGCACCTTTCAAGTTACGGTAGTTCAAATCGGCATCGTAGGTCAGTAGGAGGGTCACAGCTTTGGCTTGTCCATTGGCAGCCGCAATATGCAAAGGAGTATTTTCAACATGGTCTATTTCGTCAACCGATGCGCCAGCCTCTACAAGCATACGAATCAACTCTGTATTGCCATTGGCAGCTGCAATATTGAGTAGGGGGTCGCCTATTGCATTGAACCAATTGACATCAGCAAAAGCATCTTCACTCTTGTTTATCAAGATACCAGCTATCACGTCATGACCTTCTTTTATCGCTAAAAACAGAGGGATTTCGCCGTTGTCATTTGGGAGGTTGGGGGTAGCACCATTGCGAATCAAATAACCCACTGCACGGTAATTGTTCAGTTCAACCGCATGAGCAATTGGGGTTATGCCATTGCTCTTGCGATTGACATCAGCTCCATTTTTGATGAGCTGTTGCAGTAAATACAAATCTTTATTGACAAGTGCTAGGAAAATGGGGGCTTCTCCTAAATCATTTTTCAAAGAAGCTTTAGCTCGCTTCATTACCAATCTTATGATGTCTTCATTTTGCTTTTTGATAGCAAGAGTTAGAGGGGTTTCTCCTGCTTCATTTTTTAGATTGATAATGGCTTCTTCTGCAAGTAGTTTTGTCATTTCTACATCATCGTTTTGGATGGCTTGCGTGAGGGCTGTTTCGCCATTTGCATTAAAACGATAGTAATCAACTTTTCCTTCATCAATCATAGTTTCGACAGTTTCGGTATTTCCCGAACTCACTGCCCCAAACATTTCATTGAGAAGACCTTGTTGTTCTTCCAATTGTTTCTCTTTTATGTCGGGCTGATTGGTTGGCACAACGCCAAGCTCAGCAGGATTTGTTGTTTCTTCAACCACAGCAGCATCAGTAGGAGTGCTAGTGGGTAAAACAGTAACTTGTGCAAAAATATTGGTGAAACTTAAAAGGATAACCAACACACCTGTAGAAAGGCTTTTCAATTTGAACGATCTCATGACTATAAGTTTATTTGTGTGAAACGGATTTAATTGGAGGCTATTGGCAAAACCAAAAAGACTTTTTGACTAGTATCAATCTTTTTTGTGGTTAAGCTAAAACCTAAGTCATGTAGAGATGTGATCGCTTATAAATAAAAATTTTGTGTGTTAGTGAATGTGATAATATAAATGCGAAAACGCATGGTTTTATTTTATAAATCTCAAAAAAAAGATAAATATTTTTTTAGGAAGTTTATAATTGATTGATTTTTAGATATTTGCGACTGCTGTTTTTTTTAGTTTTTTTTGTGGCGAAAAGCCACAAAACGACGCTTTTGTTTTATCTCCGAGCAATAATTGACAATATTTTTATTTTATAAATAAAGTGTAGAGCTTTTTTTTATAGTATAATTGAATTTTTTTTCATATATTCTATGCTCTTTGACCATTACTAA
>JAHDEQ010000241.1 GCA_020628755.1 Saprospiraceae bacterium | reverse complement strand
CTGTCGTTAGACAGGCATAAATACACTACTTAAAACTCCAATCATATTGGTCTAAATTGACCAAACAGGCTTTGAGCAGTTCTATGGAGTGATTGATGTCTTCGATGTTGACCGTTTCAACAGTTTGATGTATATGGCGTAATGGTATAGAAATAGCTCCTGCTATTGAACCATCTCTACCATAACGCTGAAGCCCAGCCGTATCCGTGCCACCTTTTGGTAGTACTTCTGCTTGCCAGCGAATGCCATTATTGTTAGCAACTTCTTTCATATAGGCTACCATACGATAATCGCAAATAGAAGAGCCATCCATGATTTTTATAGCCGTTCCTTTTCCGAGTCGAGTCACCGCCTCGTGCGCTTGCGCACCTGGTACATCAAAAGCTATCGTCACATCTAAACCAAAACCAAAATTAGGATTAACATGACCTGCCGAAGAGATAGCTCCTCGCAAGCCAACTTCTTCTTGTACCGTAAATGCTCCATAAATATCATAAGGAACTTCTTGGTCTTTCAATGCTCGAAGTGTTTCTAATAAAATAAATACCGAAACCCGATTATCCAATGACTTGCCATTGACACATTCACCCATCACAACCAAGTCACGATCACGTGTAATGGGATTTCCAATAGAAATAAGTTTTTTTACTTCTTCGGCAGAACGCCCTGTATCTATATAGTATTCCGAAATTGGAACTGTTTTGCTGCGTTCTTCAGGCCTCATCAAGTGAATGGGCTTGCTGCCCATCACGCCTAGCACATCTTCTTTGCCATGAACAATAACCCGTTGTGAAGACAAAGTTTTTGGGTCAAAACCACCTAAAGTATGAAATCGAATAAACCCATCATCGTCAATATGCGTAACAATAAAACCTATTTCGTCCATGTGTGCAGCCACCATAGCTCGTTTGGGTTCTTTACCTTTCTTGATGGCCAATACATTGCCCATAGCATCTATTTGTACTTCATCAACAAGGGGACTAACTTCGTCAATGACAAATTGGCGAATCCGTTGTTCATAACCTGGTGCACCTGCTATTTTACATATTTTGGCTAGTAAATCGGTGTTTATCATATTTCAATGTTTAAAGTTCATCTAGTCTATTCAAAGAATACATAAAAGTAGTAGAATTACTTGGAATGTCATACGAGAAACTACTATTTTCGTTTCTTTGAATTTTATTTTCACTATCTATGTCTTACTGCTATTCTCAAAATTTGCTTATCAAGAACTTAGCTCTTATAAAAGCTTTACTATTGTTTGTCATATTGGTAACGCCCAACTCCATTGCCCATTCCTGCGGAATTGGCATGCCTAGCTTTTATGGCTATACTTTTATCAATAAGGAGATTGTTCCTTTGGATATTCCTTATGCGCCATTTTTATTAGAATTTGAAGGTTTGTATAAACGAACCTACGACTATAAAGCCATCCAAACGACAGATAATGTTACCGAATGGCAAGAGCGCACTTGCCCCGATGCTCGAAAAGAGGATATTCAAAAAATAATTTATAAAACGCCCCTCAATCAAATTCAAGTCCTCCGAACAGCAGCTAAAAACGAAAAAGCTGGTCTGCCCAATAATCTATCCAATAACACATTTGCTCGTTTTTTGATAGACAAAAAATGTATTGAAACGATTGATTATCTCATTTTTGCCAAACAATGCGAACCGCACGTCATCGCCTCCGCCAACGCTTGGGAATCTCCCAAGCGTGATACCTTTGCCATGCAAGAACTCATCGAAAAAGGACTTAAAAAATTCAAAAAAACAGATTCGCATTACATCAAACTGCGTTATGCTTTTCAACTCATTCGTTTAGCGCATTACAAAAAAAATTACCAACAAGTTCTTGACTTATATGCTTTTTTGTTGCCCAAAACAGATGCTCATCCGAGCTTACTTGATTATTGGATTATGGGACATCGGGCGGGAGCTTTGCGAGCTTTAGGCAAGCGTGTAGAAGCAGCTTATTTGTATTCTTTGATTTTTAAAAATTGTCCGAGTAAACGAGAGCAAGCCTTTCGGAGTTTTTCTATAAAAAGTGATAAAGAATGGGAACAATGCCTGCTGCTGTGTAAGAGCGACGCGGAACGCGCCGTGCTTTACACCATGCGCGCCAATGCCGACGAAAGCAAGGCTGCCGAAGAAATGCAAAAGATTTACGAACTCGACCCAGATAATGAAAATCTTGAATTGCTACTTGTCGAAGAAATCGAAAAACTCGAAAAAGATTATATGGGTTTACAATTCAACATCCATAAAACGGATAACAAACGGCACTTCAAAACACCTCGTAAAAACAGCGAACACTACCTTATTCAGCTACAACAATTGGTACAACAAATTTTGGACGAAGACCGCAAAAAAGAAAAAGAATTGTGGTATGTAGCCGAAGCATATTTAGAATTTTTGGCAGGCGATTTCTATGCGGCTGATAAGTCCTTTAAACGCATTACGCCATTGATTGAAAATGAAGTTTTAAAAGAGCAAATTGAGGTTTTTCAGTTGGCACTCCAAATCAATATGTACAACGAAATTGATACCGAAGACGAAGCTGAGATTTATGAATTGATGAAAAACGATTACTATCAAAACAAAGAAAAATATCCTGATTTTCACAACTTTCTTTTTGATAAGCTTGCTTATGACTACCAAGAAAATGGCGAGCTAGGAAAAGCCTTTCGAACCCTTCACTCTGCCGATGAATTGAAGTACAATATTCGGCTCGACCTTATCGAAGACCTCCTAAAAATTTGTACTAAAGAAGATCGTAGTCGTCTCGAAGAAGCCCTCGTTTCGGATGCCAGTGGCAAAAACATTAAGTACCTCCTCTTGGATTTAAAAGGCACTCATTACCTTACCAAATTTCAACTAGAAGCTGCCCTCAAGACCTTTAAAGAAATACCTCGCGCCGAAAGAGACACCACAACCTTTCATCCTTATCGAAACGAAATTTTGGATTGTGTGAGTTGCGAACAAACAGATACTTTGGCCTTCGACAAAGTAGCTCTAGTAGAAAAAATGATTGACCTCAACTATCAAGCCCGTGCCGACTTGGATCGTAGTGCGAAACCTTTTTATGAGTTAGGACTCATCTATTATAACTTATCCTATTACGGCAATTGTTGGAAAGGAATGGACTATTTTCGCTCAGGAACAAATTGGAAATATACAGGCGAAGACAATGTACATTCCTACTATGATGCACCTTATGGCAATCACGAAAACAAGGATTTGTCGCAAGCCTTATTTTATTTTGAAAAAGCCCGCTTGCTAACCAATAATCCCGAATTGGCTGCACGATCAGCCTTTATGGCGGCCAAATGCCAGCACAACCAATGGTACAATGAAAAAGGCAATCGCTATAGCATATATAGCAATCGGATTCCAGCTTTTTCGCAGAAAGCACAAACCTATTTTGATGTTTTAAAAAAGGAATACCAAGACACTGAATTTTATGGCGAAGCCATAAAAGAATGCAAATACTTTAGAGCCTATGCTTTGAAATAATAAGTGGCGCATCCTTCAGGTTGCGCAGAAATATACCTAACACCCAAAAAGATTTGCGCTACTATTTTTCTATCTTTGGCACAAATTCAAAACGAATGGCAAAGAAAAAAATAGAAGTTCAAGGAACAGAAATCTCTATCAATCTCAACAAAGATGATGAATATATTTCCTTGACGGATATCGCCAAAAAGTTTAATAAAGAAAATCCATCTTCCCTTATTATCAATTGGTTAAGGAACAAAGAAACCATTGAGTTTTTAGGAGTTTGGGAGACCTTATACAATCCAGATTTTAATCTTATCGAATTCGATAAGATTAAAAGTCAAGCAGGTTTCAATCGCTTTGTCATTTCATCATCCAAATGGATAAAAAGTACCAATTCGATTGGTATTACTTCGAGTGCAGGCCGCTACGGAGGCACTTTTGCACACAAAGACATTGCATTAGGCTTTTGTTATTGGTTGAGTCCACCATTTCAATTATACCTGATTAAGGAATTTCAGCGACTCAAAGTACAAGAAGCCCATCAACAGCAACTCGAATGGACGGTTCAAAAAATTACGGACAACCTCGACGAAGCACGCAATCTTATAAAAACCTTGCCTTTTAAGCAAGATGAAAACAAAACATTGCTCAACAAAAGAAATAAAACAAAATGATACGTTCCAAAATCGTACTTTTTGCACTATTTATATGTACGCTTTCATTTACGACATTTCGGCCGATACACGATTATCCGCAAGACTATTTTCGTTCGCCAGTGGATCATCAAATTTATTTGTCGGGGACATTTGGAGAGTTGCGACCCAACCATTTTCATGCAGGTATTGACATCAAATCAAGAGATGGTAAAACAGGTCAGCCGCTGTATGCCATTGCCGATTGTCATGTGTCACGTATCAAAGTGAGTTCGGGAGGTTATGGCAAAGTCTTATACTTTGACCATCCGAATGGTTATACTTCGGTATTTGCGCATCTCGATCGTTTTCCGCCAGGAGTTGCAGAATATGTCCGAGACGAACAGTACAAAAAAGAATCTTTTGAGTTGGAGTTGTTTCCAAATCCCAACCAGTTTAATTTTGCCAAAGGCGATATAGTCGGTTGGATGGGCTTGTCGGGACGTTCCTTCGGACCGCACCTGCATTTTGAGATAAGAGATACCAAGTCCGAAAAACCCATCAATCCACTTCTTTTTGGGATAAAAATTCAAGATAATATCGCTCCAAAATTGCACGAGTTAAAAGTTTATTATCTAAATGACAACCGAGAAACTGTTCAAACCAAAACCTATAAATTATATAAAGCTGGTCGAAAATATCGCATCAAAGGCGATACGCTGACACTTGGAGCAAAACAAGTAGGCTTTGCGATCAAAGCCTATGACCACATGGATCGAATCGGCAACTGGAATGGCGTTTACTCTATTGATATGTATAACAATGATTCTTTGTGGTACAATACTACTATGGAAACTTTTTCGTTTGACGAAACACGTTGCATCAATGCACATTTGGATTATGAAGAACAAGTTACCAAGAAAAGTTATTTCAACCGTTGCTTTAAATTGCCTGGCAATGGCATGACTTCGATTTATAGAAGTCATACGGAGCAAGGTGTGGTTTCTTTATCAAAAAATAGAAAAGCCAAAATCACAATGCAAGTCAAAGATGCCGACGGCAATGCAACAGATTTAGATTTTTGGGTGCGACAAGGTGAAATTAAAGAAGCAGAAATGCCATCATTTAATTATCTTTTGCCTTATAGCGAGGAGAATGTGATAGACAATGGTTCTATGAGATTGTATTTTCCCAAAGGAGCTTTTTACGAAGATTTGTATTTGCAATATCAAGCCTCTTTTGATGAGTCAGAAGATATTTTTTCGACGGTTCATCATATCCATAATTTCAAAACGCCCGTGCATACCTATTTCGATATTTCTATCAACCCTCATCATGTGCCAGAAGATAAAGTTGATAAATTATTTATCGCTTATTGCGATAAATCCAATAAAGTGACCAATTGTGGTGGCGAATGGAAAAACGGAATGTTGACCACCAAAATCCGAGACTTGGGCGATTATTGTATTATGAAAGATGAAGTGCCGCCCACTATTGAGCCAAAACGATTTGCCTACAATATGCGAGGCTATAAAAAAATGACCTTCAAAATAAAAGACGATTTGCCTACGGCACGAAATGTGTCAGGTTTAGAATATATGGCAACCGTAGATGACCAATGGATTTTGCTGGAGTTCGATGCCAAAAACGATTTGCTCACGCATCGTTTTGACGAAAAAACAAGCAAAGGCGAACACACTTTTAGATTGATAGTAAGAGATGCCTGCGGCAATGAAACCACTTTTGAAAAAGATTTTGTGTATTAGATGTGAAGCATAG
>JAHDEQ010000018.1:27800-33729 GCA_020628755.1 Saprospiraceae bacterium | reverse complement strand
GAAGCTGTACATTCAACTACTACATCAGCAGGACAAGTGATTGTTGGTAATGTTGTGTCATTGATAGTGATGACTTGGTCGCAAGTTGTAAATGCGACTCCATCATATAATAAGGTATATGTTCTTGTAAAACTTGCACCACTACCATCTGTACAAACTGCTGTATCTCCTACATCTGCATTTGTCATAGTGACAACTGCGCCGCAAGACTCAATACCTGAAAATACATCAGCAGGATTAGTAAATGGAGCAGGAACTGTACATCCTTCCATAGTAAGTGCTGTTAAAATACAAGTAGCATCTTGAGTACAACATCCAGCACAAGTTAAATCTACATTGCTTGGTAAAGCACAAGCTGCAGGTGCTGCGGCTAGAGCTGTACCTGTAGGTGTAGTTGTCCAATCTGCTGTAAACATATCGCCATCATCTACACAAGCGGCACCTGTCAAGGTTTCGCAAACAGCACCATTGTCTGCAACTAATTGTACAGATGGTGTACCACAAGTTGAGGCATCATCAACGACAGTTGTTGACATTGGTTCAGGATATACCGTTACATCATATCTTAATACAGTACAAATAGGACTATACTCAGCAACTAAATCAGCATTAGTATCTGCTAAATAGTCAAATACTATTAAAAAATAAGTTAATGTTTGAGGAGCACATCCTGTAACGGTTGGTGCCGTTACAGAAGGCGGAGCAGCACAAGTGAAATCAAAACCTACAACACTAAGATCAGGGTTTTTATCTTGAATCTCAATACCAGGTGTACCAGCTCCAGTTGTATGTGTTGGAGAGGATAAATCAATTGTAGTTTCAAAACCTGTAGGAGCAGCGCTACTTCCATTATCATAAATAAATAAGTCCACTACTTGACCAACAGTTACTCCTTCTAATCCGTCACAAGCTGCTGTAGAAGCAAAGCCAATCGTACCACCACTACAAATAGTTGTAGGTGCAGTAAAATCTGGAGTTGCATCGCACATTGGAGGTGCAATACAACTACCATCATCAATATTGGCAGTTGGATCAAAGTTAGTAGCTGAAGAATCGGTACATCCACAAACAGCAGGTGTAGGAGTATTGAGAATAACATTAGCTACCTCTCCGTCATCAATTGCTGCGTGGTCAGTCACACAGATTTGCATGGTGATTGCACCTGGAGGACAGGCTGCACATAAATCAGCAAAAGAAGCAATACCTGCGCTTCCGACGCCACAACCATCATCGGCAGTTACGCCATAAGCTCCTCCAGCATTGGCGATACCACCTTCAGGGTCAGTAGCATTGGCATCATCGAAGTTCACAGTAACTAAATTGCCAACCATACCAATTGCATTGCCTGGTCCACAAGGGCAGCCTGCCGCACAATTGGTGATGCCTGCTCGCTGCAAAACATTAAGTGTATTTCCGCAAGCATTGACAAATACACTCAAGTCGCCTTGCCATGAGTGTTCTAAGTCCATAGAAATACCTGTTGCACAACCAAGTACAGCAGGATCATAAGTAATATCAACACAATTGGCAACTGCAGGATCTCCATTTACTGGATTGGCCGCATCGGGTATAGGCGATGCTGGTGCATTGCATTGTGCTGTGAGAAAATGTTGACAAAACAGTAGTGCAAAAACAAGCAGTCCACTCTTTGCCATTAAATGTAATGTATGTTTTTTCATAGGAAAAGAAATTTTAAAGACTCTATAAGTTTAATTTAATTTAGCCTCCATTGCGTTGACTATAAATTGAATGTAAGTCAGGTCAGCAGACGGGTCATTTGCATAAAAATCTAATACCTCTTTCCAATCATCAAGATGGTTTTGAGTTGTCGTTGACATCTTATATTTAAGATCGTCATCGTCAATAGACGTATCAAATGTTTTTTCATAAAGTGTTTTTACGTTTTCTTCTCTTGTGTCTAGCATTTCGACAGGAGCATATCGCCCCGCTTGTCCGTATGACAATGAGATACCGAGACATAGAAAAGTAAAAACAAGAAGTGTTTTTAAATTCATCGTTTATAAAGGTTTATGTTCTAAAAAAATAATCGTTTGTATATTTCAAAAATCTTTTTTCGATAGACATACCGCACTCCTTATCAACACAAGTCAAATCATGTTAAAACACTGATTTTCAGCACTTAACAAAAGCACTTACAAAATTATAAAGTCTTTAATTTCATGGATTTAATACAACAAAATGCATAGGGCAAGAACTGCCAAAATTAGAACAACTTTACTAGGAAAAGGCCTAATAAAGTATGATTAGTAAATGTTTGTGTACTAAACCAAAAGCATTGATTTAAATAACGCTAAAAAAACAACTTGAACAAGTTATTATTTCACCGTTACTAAATTGGTAAATCTTTTAAGAATTAATAATTAGAAAGAGGGAATTTTAATAGATGGGTTTTTGAAATGAGATACACAATTATCTGCCAAAATAGTACCAATGATAACATACTGGTACTTAAATTTTAGATATTTATATCATCTATATTTACTTAGATTGGTTGTCTATATTTTATACAGAAAAAATATTCATATATGAATTTTAGGCAAGAAATTGGAGCATCAAAAAACGATGTTTTTGACATCGTTTTTATTAGAATTATGAGTAAAATCATTCAAAAAGTGCTGTATTGTGAACTTAAAACTATTGTCCCACAATACTGTTTTCATATTCGTTTATATTCATATAAAAGAAAAAATCGTCCTTGACAAAAGTTAGATAATTCAGCAATTCTTTTGCATCGGTATCGCCATTGATAGGGGCGATCAAGTCCATATTTTCGTCGAGAAAAACAATTGCAGGAAAACTTACTTGATGAATAGTTTGTGTAAGTGTCAAGACTAAAGCATGTAAATCATGGTATTTGCCTCCGAGGTTTTGGTAATTTCCTCCTTTGGTAAGTATATCATTTGGTTCGTGTGCCTCAAATAATATAGAATGGTAATTTTCATTGAGGTAATTCACATTTTGGTTGGTAAAAATATACTTTTCGTTAAACTTGCATTCTTTGCAAGTATCATCATATATCCATACAAAATACTTTTTGTCAGAAGTATTCTCCGTGGCCTGAGCTTGCTGCCAACTCACCCAATTTACTTTTGGTTGATTAATAAAGTTCAATATCCCAATAGAAGATAGGGATAAAAGCAGAAGAATTGCTTTTATTTTCATAGCGAGTGAAGTTTATGGTAAAAAATTGTAAGATTAAATTCCAAGCACAGATAAGCCTAATTACTTATTGTGAAAAAGTTTTGATTAGTGTCCTGTTTAACTAGAATAAGGGAGTGAGGGAAAGGGGTGTGTTTTGGTTGGTTGATTATGTTGATGTTTGGTTAAAGACTTTCGATTCCAAGCCGTCTTTCAATTATATTTCAAAGATAAGTCTAATTACACTAACAATAAATACCCGAAAATTGGTATTTTTTAGTTTTTCTCAAATAGTGACATTCAATAATTGAAGAAAGTATTGAATTTATGATGTAAAACCAAAGTAGATAGCAATGAGAGCAACGACAAAACAATAGTAGGCAAACCAGCTCAAATTGCTCTTTTTGACTAATTGAATCATCCATGTACAGGCCAACAAGCCTGTACAAAATGCAGCTGCAAAACCTGCTAACATCGGTACAAGTATTTCGGAAGAGTATATAATGTCGCCACTTAAAATATCTTTGGCCATCTTGCCCAAAATAAGCGGCACCACCATCAAAAATGAAAACCTAGCGGAACGGGTACGATCAATACCCACTAAAACGGCGGTAGAAATAGTAGCTCCTGAACGAGAAATTCCTGGCAAAATAGCAATAGCTTGAGCAATTCCTATCAATATAGCACTTGTAAAACTTACTTTTTTGTCGGTATTTTTGGCTCTATCAGCCAAAAAAAGGAGCAAGCCTGTGACAATCAGCAGGCAACCAACCAGTAGTATTTGTTTATCAAAAAGCGTTTCTAAAATATCTTCAAAAAAAAGTCCTATAAAGGCAGCAGGTATCATGGAAAGGATAATTTTCATAGAAAATGAAAATTCTTCGTTCTTCAACCAAGTCTGTTCAGTTATACCTTGCCACAAGCCTTGTAGTATTTCGATTATGTCTTTTCTAAAAATCACAATTGTACTCAAGGCCGTTGCGGCATGAAGTACGACTGTCATCAACATACTTTGTTCGGCTACTGAAGTATCATTGAGAAAAAATTTGGCGAGTTCCAAATGTCCACTACTACTAACAGGGAGAAATTCGGTGAGTCCCTGTATAATCCCCAAGATGATTGCTCTGATGAGTTCCGTCATAAAATTTGCACTATCAATATTTCAGGCTATTTAAAAATAGCATAAATCTCTACAATCAAACCTGCTAAAATCAATATTGGCGCAATCACGGTTATTCGGAAGCTGTAAATAATATCAGGATCCCAAACATCGGGGCTAGGCATACTACCGCCCAACATCATTATCAAACCCAAAGCCACCAAGCCAGCACCAATTGCCATCCAGATATAATTTTGTTTTCCAAAAATAAGCTCTCTCTTGGCAACTGTCGTGGCAGCAGCTTTAGACCGAGATATGGTAGGGCTAATTTTCTTTTTGGTCTGCACTACATTTTTGGTAGCTTTTGTTGCAAACACTTTTTTCTTTGACGGTTTCTTAGTACTCATTGATTTAGGAATTCTTTTTTTCTTTGAACGACAAAGGTAAGCTAATGTTAATGGAATTGATAATAATTTGAAAATTATTAACAGAATGATGTGTGAGCTTCATTACATCAATACAAATCATCCAAACGCATCAACAGGTACTTACGTACAACGTAGTAAGTACTCGACCCCGAAATGACAATACCCAAAACTACTATCAACAAACTCAGTCCGAGCATCGAAGGTATGTCACTCAAAAAATCCAACTGCGGAATTTGGCTTTTCAATATTGTAAACAACAATAACAACAGCAATAAAGCCACCATAGCCCCCAAAAAGCCATTCCAAATGCTTTTTTGTATAAATGGTTTACTAATAAAAGACCAATTAGCTCCCACTAACTCCATATTTTTTATCAAAAACCGATTGGAGTGCAAAGCCAAACGCATCGTATTGTGTATCAAAAAAATGGCAACCAGCAAGAAAAAAACCGCAATGATAATTCCTGTCCAAGCCAATTTATATAAGTTTTTAGCAATAGCATCCACCAAGTTTTCTTCATAATAAACATCTCGAACATGAATATTATCCATAATTTTGGAGCGTACCATTTTGAGCATTTCGGGAGCTAAATATTCGGCCTTTGCATTAAAAATAAAGACATCATGCAAGGGATTGATAAAATCCATTTGCAAAAAATCTGCTCCAAAATCTTCTTTCAGTGACTCCAAAGCGGCAGCTTTGTCGAGGTATTTTATAGTACCTGATTTGACAAAAACGCTCTCCTCCAATTTACTTTGCAAAGAAGCAATATCCTCGGCTGTTCGGCCATCTTTTAGTTCTAAAATAATATTAACCTGTTCTTTTAAGTTATTAACAAGTACTTTGCTTTGAATGAGTAACATTACAAAAAAACCCAATAAAACCAAAACCATTGCCACACCAAGTATGGCATACCAATTATTGGGCGATATTATTTTAGTTTTTTTTGACATATGATTACCAAAAGTAAAGTATTTTTACTTGCTTTTGTGAAAGACTGCTCAAAAGTTTTTGTAAAATTGTACTCCTAAAAGTAAAGCTATAACTAATATCTGTTTGGTATGATTAGAATATTACTACTATCTTTTGGACTTTTGATGACTTCATCTGCTGTTTTGGGACAAAAAAACTTGGTCAATCCATCTTTTGAAAACAAACCCCAAGACGCTACCTGCCCTACGGGCTGGCATCCTTGCAAAATGGGTTCAACTCCTGATATTTTACCTGGTTTTTGGGGCGTTTA
>JAHDEQ010000018.1:18976-27700 GCA_020628755.1 Saprospiraceae bacterium | reverse complement strand
ATCCTTGCAAAATGGGTTCAACTCCTGATATTTTACCTGGTTTTTGGGGCGTTTATAACGAATCTTCGGAGGGCAATTCTTATATCGGACTCATCACTCGTGAAGATGGCACTTGGGAAAATATTGGCCAACGTATTAGAGGTGGCGTAAAAAAAGACGAATGCTATAAATTTCAAATTGATGTGGCGCATTCAGACACTTACGAAGGTTATAATTTACCGATTCGGCTGCGTATTTGGGGCGGAACAACACGTTGTTCCAAAGACCAACTTTTAGGCGAAATTGGTCCTGTCAAAAACTCAGAATGGCAAACTCACGATGTTCAATTTTATGCCAAACAAAAAATCAACTATATTATCCTTGAAGCCTATTATATGAAAGGTCTGATGACTCCCTATAAAGGCAATGTTTTGATTGATAATATCACCGAAATGACCCCCTGTATTAGAGCTTCTTTGGATGTTCCTATGCCTTCTATTTTCCCGAAAGGGTAAAGCTGTACTACTTTAAATCCTCTACAAACTAAAGTTTGTGATACTTTTTATTTAGAAAAGAAGTCAAACGCTCAATTTCCTTTTTTGTATTAAAAGCGTGAATGCAAAAACGGATACGTTCATTGCCTTTTGCAACCGTAGGATGCAAAATAGCTTTGGCAAAAAATCCTGCTGCTTGAATTTCATCAGCTACTTGTTTTACAATTGTACTATCCGAAATAATAAGGCATTGAATCGCACTATTAGAGGGCAAAAAATGATTACGAATTTCGGGTAGCAAATTCGATTTAAAGTATTGAATATTCTCTTGCAATTGTCTTACTGCATTCGTTTTTTCAAGCAATTTATAGGCTTCTTCAATATTGACCAAGCTATGCGGTGGCAAAGCCGTCGTATAAATAAACGAACGAGCAAAATTGATTAAGTAATCTCTTAAAATAGAACTTCCAACGACAACTGCCCCATGCGCTCCCATTGCCTTTCCAAAGGTATATATTCGTGCAAACAATTGATTTTCAAGACCTAAAGATTTACTCAAACCCTCTCCCTTATCGCCCACAACTCCTAGCCCGTGCGCTTCATCCAAAATGATGGAAGCATCATTTTGTTCTGCGATTTCAAGTATTTTCAACAAAGGCGTTTCGTCTCCATCCATCGAATAAACGCTTTCTAAAGCGATAATTTTCCGACCTTTAGCTTTTTGTAATTTTTTATTTAAATCTTTAACATCGTTATGCCGAAAACTAAAATTCATGGCATTCGATAATCGAATGCCATCACGCATAGAAGCATGAATTAGCTCATCATATATAATTGTATCCTGTCTTGAAACAAGGCAGGAAAACAAACCAATATTGGCATCATAACCCGAATTGAATAACAAAGCTGCCTCGGCATGATGAAATTGTGCAATTTGCTTTTCTATTTGTTCAACATAAGCTGAATTTCCAGAAATAAGGCGAGATCCCGTCGAGCCATTGGCAAAAGGAAACTCATTATAATTTTTTTTAATATTTTTTTTCAATTCTTCTGACCTAGCAAAACCCAAATAGTCATTGGAACAAAAATCAACTAAGTCCTTGTTTATCGGCAACTTACGAAAAGCTCCAGTCTCAATTCTTTTTTTGATTTGAGAATTTAGATATTTTTCTAAACCATTCATGCGATAAAATTAATGAACGAAATGATTAAATTTCGTTTTTTTTCTTAATTTCGTACTTCAAATCTTTATTATGAAGTTTGGTAAATTACCAGATATTTCAAATATCGACTTTCAACTTCCAAAAGACGCTGAACAAACGAAATCAATCCTCAGTGTAAACAAACAAGATAAAAGACTAGATCACACTACTCAATTCTTTGTGGGAGCCACAGGTTGGAGCATGAAAGAATGGGTAGGAAAGATTTATCCCAAAGGGGCTAAATCAAAAGATTTTTTGCTACATTATGGCAAGCAATTTAATACCATTGAATTAAATACAACGCATTATAGAATACCAACTACTGAAACCATTAAAAAATGGAAAGCTGGTGTTCCAAAAGATTTTAGGTTTTGTCCAAAAATTCCTCAATCTATTAGCCACAGTCGTGACTTGGGATTGAATAGCGGACAAATCGCTTTATTTTGCGAAGTCATTCAAGGATTGGGAAAACAATTGGGCTGTTGCTTTATGCAATTACCCCCTTATTTCGGTTTCAACCGTTTGGATATTTTGAAACACTTTTTCGAGATTTTCCCCTCGCACATCCCATTGGCCGTAGAGATTAGACATGAAGAGTGGTTTTCGAACCCTCAGTATTTCACGTCGTTTTTCCAAATCCTTGATGACTTTCGTATTAGCTCGGTCATAACCGATGTAGCTGGGCGCAGAGATGTTCTGCACCAACGACTTACCACTCCCACCGCCATGATACGATTTGTTGGCAATGACCTCCACCCTACAGATTTTTCTCGGATAGACGATTGGGTCAATCGGCTCTACGATTGGTCACAAGCAGGTTTAGAAAAAGTTTATTTTTTTACGCACGAACCCGACAACATTTTGGCACCCGAATTGGCACGTTATTTAGTCAAAAAATTAAAAGAAAAAGGATTTGAAAATGTAAGAGGACCCAAAATTCTTGCAGAAGAAAATCCTCAAATGAGTTTGTTCTGATAAAATACCCAACATTTTTTCTAATATTTCAATCTTAATACTAAATTTACGCTAAGCGGTTTAATTTTGTATTAGTTGATTTAATCCAAGATTAAACCGTTTTCATTTTTTAGTTTGATTTTAATTTTCACATGAGTTACATACCATATATACACCGAGACATTAGCTGGCTTTCGTTTAATTATAGAGTTTTGCAAGAGGCAAAAGATCCTAGTGTGCCGCTTTTTGAACGAGTTAAGTTTTTGGCGATTTATTCCAATAATTTAGATGAATTTTTTCGGGTCAGAGTTGCCAATCATCGCAACTTGTTACGAGTTGGTAAAAAGACAAAAAAACAATTGGAATTTGACCCCAAAACGGTCATGAAAGAATTGCTTCAAATTGTGAATGCCCAACAAGTGGAGTTTTCTTATATTTTTGAAGAAGAAATCATCCCTGAACTCAAACGCCACAATATCCATTTGCTCCGCAGAATGGATTTGAACGAAGAACAACGCAACTTTGTGGAAAGCTATTTCTTTGACAATCTTTTGCCTTTCGTTCAGCCTGTGCTATTGGTCAAAAAGAAAATTCGACCATTCTTGAATAATGCACAATTGTATCTGACAGTTTGGATGCAATCAAAAGATAAAGATAAAAAACAAGATGATTTTGCGATTATAAAAATTCCTTCGGATCACTTGCCTAGGTTTGTGCAATTACCTTCAAGCCGAGGCGAGCATAATCTCATTATGCTCGATGACATTGTTCGACACAGTATTACATGGCTTTTTCCAGGCTTTGACATCAAAGATACTTTTTCTATCAAGCTCACTCGTGATGCCGAATTGTATATTGACGATGAATTTTCGGGCGATTTGATTGGTAAAATCAAAACCAGTTTGAACAAACGAAAAATTGGTCCAGCCTCTCGCTTTGTTTATGATCGTACTATGCCTGAACAATTGCTCGAAGCCCTAAAGGACAATTTTGATTTAACAAAATATGACCTTTTACGAGAAGGTCGTTATCATAATAATTTTGATTTTTTTGGTTTTCCTGATTTTGGTTATAACCATTTAAAAAATCCACCGCTCCCTCCTCTGCCCTATCGCCCGCTCGAAAAAACTACTACCATTTTCGATGCCATCACAGAAAAAGACCATTTGATTCATGTGCCTTATCACAGTTATGAATCTGTTGTAAAGTTCTTTGAAGAAGCAGCCAAAGATCCTTATGTAACCCATATAAAAATCGTTCAATATCGGGTTGCTAAGAAATCAAGAATTATGAAAGCCTTGATGGAAGCCGTCAAATTGGGCAAGCAAGTTTCCGTATTTATCGAAGTCAAAGCCCGTTTTGATGAGCGAGCCAATCTCGAATGGGGCGAACGTTTGGAAGCAGCGGGAGTCAATGTACATTATAGTTTTCCTGGAGTAAAAGTACACTCCAAATTGGCTTTGGTCGTACGACAAGAAAAAGGAAAAACACAACTCTATTCTTATCTTAGTACAGGTAATTTTCACGAAGTTACCGCCAAAATATATAGCGATTATGGTCTTTTTACGGCCGATACTCGAATAACAAAAGAGGTTGCTAGAGTATTCTCTTTCTTAGAAACGGTCAAAATGCCACAACAAAATTTTGAACATTTGTTGGTCGGACAATTTAATTTGAGGGAAGCCTTGGAGGAATGTATTGATAAAGAAATAGAACAAGCAAAAAAAGGTAAGCCTGCTTCTATTATCCTAAAAATGAATAGCTTGCAAGACCAACAAATGATTGAAAAACTTTATGAAGCAAGTGAAGCAGGAGTCAAAATAAAACTGATAATTCGAGGTATTTGCTCGCTTGTTCCAGGTTTAAAAGGTTATAGTACGAATATTGAAGTCGTGAGTATTGTTGACCGATTTTTGGAACATGCAAGGGTATTTATTTTTCACAACAAAGGAAAAGAAACTATTTATCTCTCTTCTGCCGATTGGATGGTACGCAACTTGAGTTATCGTATCGAAACCATTTTTCCAATCTATGATGAAAAAATCAGACAAGTCATCAAAGAGAACATCCAAATTCAGATCATTGATAATGTAAAAGCAAGAGTTATTGATGAGGAAAACTCCAATCGTTATCGAGTTGACAATACCGATTTTGCAATACGTTCGCAGGTCGAAACCTATTATTATTTCAAACGGAAAGGCGATTTAGAATTGGAAGATACTACAGATAAATGACCTTAAAAACCTAATTCCTACAACTATTCTACAACAAAAGAGGGCTGAGAACTGTATATAGTTGTAGTTTCTAATGGCTATTTCACAGAGTTGCTCAGAGGACTCGCAGAGTTACACAGAGCTTAGGTTTCTTTCTGTTCTTAATATTTTTTATAAAACATAAAATTATCCGATTTGGCACTTACAGATTTTTGGACAGGTTCAAAGCATTATTTATGTGATACGGATTTGGCGCAAGCCTTCCATATAGCTCGAACTTTAGGTATGCCTTTGCTCATTGAAGGTGAACCAGGAACAGGAAAAACCGAACTTCCGATTCAATATGCAAAAGACCAAGGTTTGCCTTTGTTTACTTTTCCTGCTGGCTCAAAAAGTAATGTCGAGCAATTCGTAGCAAAGTTTGACCATGTAAAATATCTTCGAGATTCTCAAGTTGAAGTTTTAAATGCACAACGCATTGAACAAGGACTCGACCCACTAGAAAGTGGTGGTCGTAAAACCGAAAACTTAGATGATTATGTCAATTTAGGCCCAGGAGCGCAAGCTTTTTCGCATCCCAATTCGGTTTTATTGATTGACGAAATAGATAAAGCTCCTCGTGAGTTTCCAAATGATTTGTTGTTTGCTTTGAGTCATCGTCAATTTGTTTTGCCTGAGTCGGGCAAAACGATTAGCGTTACTGAAAAGGATATGCCCGCCATCGTCATTACAAGCAATCGAGAACAGGAATTGCCTACCGCTTTTAAAGGTCGCTGTGTATATCATTATATCAGTTTTCCTGATGCGGAATTAATGGAGAAAATTGTCAAAAAACATTTCCCTAAAATTGAAGGAGAGTTGTTAAAAAAGAGTATTCGTTTGTTCTATCAATTACGTGGCATGGGGCTCGATAGAGCACCAGCTACCCGCGAGATGTTGCATTGGTTAAAATATTTAGAGCATTTTGCAGTTGACGAAGCAATTGCTAAAATTGATAAAAAAGAAGGCATGGGTATTTTGATAAAATCGCATAGTGATATGCGAAAAATTCAATCGTTTTATCCAAATTAATTTTTGTTTCTTCTTTGTCTTGATACAAAGAAGCAAACCAGCCTGCCGGCTGGCAGGAATCAAGGTTGTACCCATTTCTTAACGCTACAAAAGCAAAAAAATCCTAAATTTCATAAATTCCCCCGAGTACTCGGGGTCAAACAGTATGAAATTTTAAACGGATTTTATTTCTTTTTTCGCTAAAATGGCTAAGCCCCAAATCCAACAATCTATAAAATTTCACTTTTCTATCTTTTGAAAAAAAAAAGAGGGAAAGGAATGACAAAACAGGTGGGTGTGGGTGAGTGGCAGTGAGTTTAGCAGTTGTTTTGTCGAGAATTTTGGTGACTTTTTTTCGACTGAAAAAGTCACACCCCGTAGGGACATAGTCATTTATATTTTTAATTAAAGGAACAAGCATTGTGTTTACCAGTTTACCACAATATTTAAGAGATCAAAATTTACAAGGCGATGTGCGGACGCTACTCCTACTCAAGAAGAGTATGGAGCGTGGTTTGGTCAATACTCTAGGCGATTTATATCTAGTTTTAAAAGGATTAGTAACCAATTCTCAAAAAGATATTGGCCCATTTACAGTAGCTTTTTATCAATATTTTTGTGATGTAACTATAAAAAGAGGCGAATCGCTCGAAGCTGCCATCTTACGCAGTGAAACCTTCCAAGAATGGCGCAAACTCCAAGATTACGAAGAAGGCGAAGAACCTGAAATTGCCGAACAAATAGATGATTTTATCAATCAAATTCACCTCACCACTTACGATATAAAAAGCGTCCTAAAAGGAGAAGATATTTTAAATAATGACGACCCCAACCTAAAAGATTTGGGCGACTCGGACGAACGCTTACAAAACCGTTTGCAACAAGCAGCCGATTTTTCTGATATTCCTTTGGAGGAATTATTGGAGCGAATGAAAAAAGTTTTGGAGCAACAAAAAAAACGGCATCAAGGCGGCAATCATTGGGTCGGGCAAGGCGGAACTTCGCCCTATGGTAATAATGGTGCGGCACAAGGCGGTGTACGAGTTGGAGGTAGCGGCGGCGGCAAAATGGCTCGTAAAGTTATTGGCGATAAAAACTTTTATCCCGTTGATACCAAGACAACCTTAACCGACGATTCGATTGATGTTGCTCTTACCATTCTGAAAGGTATCCAAGAAGAAACCGTAGAAACAGAATTGGATATTCCAAATACCATAAAAGAAGGGGTCAAACAAGGCGGACTTTTCTTACCTATAGAACGAGATAAAATTGACCAAAAAGTTCAGGTCGTTTTATTGATTGATAATGGCGGTTATTCAATGTTGCCTTATGTCAAAACGGTCAAAAAACTCTTTTCAAAAATGAAAAGACGCTTTGCACATGATTTAAAGACTTACTATTTTCACAATACCATTTATGATGGCGTTTATCAAGATGCCTTTCGTTCAAAATTAGTTCCGACAGAAAAATTATGCAAGCTCAATAAAAACTATGCAGTTTTTATCATTGGCGATGCCGACATGGCACCTTATGAATTGAGCGAATATAGTTTATACAATTGGCAAGAAATCAATAAGCATTTTCCGAGGGCAATTTGGCTCAACCCAATGCAAGAACGTTTTTGGTATGGTTCGATGACCGTCAATGTCCTGAAACAAGTCTTTGAAATGTTTCCGATGTCGCCCGAAGGCATCGAAAAAGGCGTGGCTCACATGAATCGCAAACAGAAATTTGGGAAGGCGGATTAACTTACCTCCTATCCTTATTCCAGCTTTTCTTTCTCAATTCATAGCGGCGTTTGCTGACGTTCCATTGCTCCATATTATAATTGGCTTCAAGTTCTTTTTCCAAATCATCTTCCATCAAATCAGGAAAAAAATCAATTCCTGTAATTTTTTCGACCTCATCAATACTCATCGCATAATGAGATATGGGTTCATAAGAAACTTTATTAGGCATAACAAAACCAATTCCCTTTAATTCGGGTTCAGACAAATCTAAAATCACCTTAAAAAATGAATGTGGCACGGCCACATCATTGTCGCCAATATAATCAATGGGTTCTTTAGTCAAAACTGGGCCAGTTGCCACATAAACATGCCTAAATTTACGAGCCCAATCTCGTATATTTTCTTCCAATTCTCGCCAAATTCCTGTATTAAAGGTATGAACTTGCGGAGTCATATTGCTCATAAAAAAAGTCTCTGACATGGCCTCTCGACTAAAGCCCATATCGCCTGCGGGCACCATGTGCCCACGATCATAGCCTGAGCGTTTGTAATCCCAGATTTCGGCAGAACCCGATTTTACTTTTTTATCAGAACGAAAATCGTCGGTTCTATCTACTCGATTGGCATTTAAGCGGTCACGACTGATTTCGTGTACAATCCAATCTGCAATTTCATAATTTTCATTATAGTTGAGTGTATAATATTTGTGCTTGACGATTTGATTTTTTTTACCATCAGGCACTAATACATCGAGACTTACGTCTTGAACCTCTGCACCTCTTTCTTCTGGATAGGTAGCATCAGGACTAGGAGCTGTAAAAAAAAGAAATGCTTGGTACAAGAGATATACCAATCCAACAAAAATTCCGACCTTTGTGGTCATACCAGAGCCACCTGCGTCGTGGGGTTGGTTGTGATTTTTTCTAAATTTTGCCATGAATTATTGGTAGAGTAAACTGGACACTTAAATCTTCCAATTAAGTTAAATAAAATTATTCTATTCTTTCATTTGGTATCAAATAACAAAGTGTCCTGTTTACTAAGATTATTAATACAAATTTTGTCATAAAGATATAAAACGATAAATAAATTCAAAAAAAAT
>JAHDEQ010000018.1:0-18876 GCA_020628755.1 Saprospiraceae bacterium | reverse complement strand
ATTAATACAAATTTTGTCATAAAGATATAAAACGATAAATAAATTCAAAAAAAATTGTTTCAAAAGACCTTTTCAAAAGGAATTAATATAGTCGAAAATATCCCGTATGCCCTTAATTCACAAATCTTCTTACCAACCCAAATCCTATCGTTTGTTCAATGGCCAACGACAAACTCTTGCTCCTGCTTTTTTTAGAAAAATTCTTGGAGTCCGATATAATAGAGAACGATTGGAATTATCCGATGGCGATTTTGTAGATTTGGATTGGATATTTAAAAAACGAAAAAGACTTGCTATTCTTACGCACGGTTTGGAAGGCAACACCGACCGCTATTATATAAAAGGTGCTGCCAAGTTTTTTGACCAAAAAGATTGGGACATTTTAGCTTGGAATTGTCGCTCGTGTAGTGGCGAAATGAATCGAAAATTGCGTCTTTACAATCATGGCGAAATTGAGGATATTCATGAAATCATTCAACATGCGATGCAGCAAAACGATTATGAACAAATCGTTTTGCTCGGCTACAGTATGGGCGGTTCAATTAGCTTGAAATATGCAAGTGTTTATGCACAAAAAATGATTGCTCCCCTTACTCATGTCCTCGCCTATTCAGCTCCTACTGACCTCAAAGAAAGTGTGAAGGCATTGCTTGAAAAAGGCAATGCCTTGTACCGTACGATGTTTCGAGACCGCATCGAAAGAAAAATTAGAATTAAAGCAAAATTGTTTCCTAAAAAAATCAATCTCGACAAGCTCAAAAAAGTAAAAACTTGGTGGGATTTTGACCGTTATTTCTCTGCTCCAGTAAATGGTTTTGACGATGTAGAGGAATTTTATCATCAGGCTTCCGCCAAAAATTTTATGCCTCAGCTTCAAATCCCAGCACTATTGGTCAATGCTTACAATGACCCAATAATCCCTTCCACCTGCTCACCTATTGAAATGGCAAAACATCATAAATATTTGCACCTAGAAATGCCAGAAGAAGGAGGACACGTAGGTTTTATGCAAAAAAATGAAAGCGAATTTTCATGGATGGAACATCGAGCTTGGGAGTTTATCCATGCATAAATTTTAATAAATCTGAGTTCGGTTTAGAGGAGTTTACCCTCTAAGTAAAATAGAAAGAATAACTTACCCCATAATGCTTTTTCTTTTGCTCTCTAATTTTTTAAAATAAATTTCATTAAAAAATGAAATTGTGACATCATTTTTTCTCCTTTCTTAAATATTTAATTAATTTTAATGCGTTTTTAACCCATATTTTTAAACTATAAAAAATCTAGAAATGAATTACCGAAACAAACTCTATGTTTTGTTGATGTGCTTTGTACTTTGTTGTATTTCACAACAAAGTTGGGCTCAAATGAGTGCCCAACAAAGCCAAGAAATGCAGCTTATCAAAACAGCTACTGAGGCTAGTCCAATGACTTTTACGTATGCAGAAACACCCGCACTTTGCTTTGGACGACTCAACAAAAACCCTTTTGCTAAATATACCAGTCAACAGCTCCAAGTCTTGAGCGATTTTGATTATCCCAAATTTGTATCAAGGGGTTATGAATTTATCGAAGCCGATGTTGCTATCTATAAGCAAGCTCAAAAGAGTTGGGAAGCAAAAAATCAAGCTCGAGCGCAAGAGTTTCGTTCGAGAATGCAAGTTCAATAATTGAATCATAGCATTTTTTTCTTCCTTTTTTAGTATTCAAAACCAAAAATCTAATCATGAATAAAATTACATTATTTATATATTTCCTTTTTAGTAGCTGTATTGTTTTTGCACAGTTTACAGTAGATTTAAGAGTTGACCAAGTATCTGTAAGCAATTTTTGCGATGCCGATTCTGATTTTTTACTTCTTGGTGATTCTGATGCACAGTGGTATATGGATGTAAGTGACAATAGAGAAGAAACTGCAGATTTTGACCACGAAATTACGAGTAATGGCCCTACAGTTACTGTTACTAGCAGTAGTGGATTTGACAATCCTTTGGATTTTAATGTTACTTATACAGACATTTGTCCTCCCAATTTTTTGACCATAGATTTTGGAGCTTGCGATGATGATGATGGTTTTACCTGTGGAGGCAATGATGATTTATTTGCCAATCTAGTAACTACGCTTCCTATTCCAACAACGGCAGGAGTTACCAATCCTTCCATTAGCATTTCAGTAGTTGATGCGGATTGTATATCGCCTTCGCCATCTGGAGCTACTATAGAATATACTTTTGATTTGACCCTAACTATAACAGGTTCACCAGCTTATCTTTGCTCAGATGACCCTTGTACGGCAGCCGTTCAGCCTATACAGGATGGCTGTGGTGGTGTGCCTTTGGACACCACACGTTATGATGTGAGTACATCTACCCTTACTTTATCAAGTACATTCTTTGCTGGCGAATGTCCTGCTGGAAATGGTGGAGGAAGTAATGATATTTTCTTCCAGTTTGTCGCTCCACCTTCGGGTGAAATTCTTTTGGATATGCCTGATTTTAATGATTTCCAATTTTTTGGATTTGCAAATGTCACCCTCAACTTGCTAGAAGATACTTGTACTGGCTTAACTAAAGTTGATACAGAAGAATATTTGAGTACAAATCTTACCAATCCTGAATCGGCTGTTTGTATGGATTTGTCGGGCGGTTTGACGAATGCAAACTATGGGCCTTTTTATTTATTGGGACTTACGCCAGGTCAAACGTATTTTCTGCGTGCTACTGAAGACAATGATGATAGTGCTTTTATGGATTTATCTTTTCAAGCAATTGTAGCAAATGATGCTTGCGCCAATGCTTTTGAATTGACAGGAAGCGGGCCTTTGGCCGCTTGTAACTTTAATGGTACAAATAGAGATGAACCTAGCACAACTGCTTGGACTGGAGGTGCACATACGGGGCTCTTTGTTGGTAGTATGGTACAAACTTGTACGGGTTGGTTTAGCAATGAGAATATGGTTTGGTTCTACTTTGATGTTGATGCAAACACGCCTCAACCTATTACAGTAACAGTTGACAATGCCAATTGTACTGGAGGTGCAGGTGACTTGCAAATGGGTATTTGGTATCAGGGAACTGCTCCTAGCTGTGATATTGACAACCATGTGCCTGTTGGTTGTGATACAGGTACTGGGCTACTCTCAGTCACTTTGCCCAATGGTGTGCCAAATGGCAGATATTATTTAGGAATTGATGGCAATTCTGGCTCGCAATGTACATTTGAAATTGACAGTCCTCAAATATTTACCAATTGTATGGCTACAGATTATGTTTCTGGGCCTGTTGCCTCAGGTGTATATCAGACCAGTACTTCTATCGGTTCGGATGGTACAGTTGGCGCAACTGAAAATGTCTCGTATCTTTCGGATTGTATCAATTTAGATCCTGATTTTGAAGTGGTATCGGGAGGTGAATTTTTAGCTGACCCTGTACCTTGTACTCCTTTTACGGGTAATGTATCTAACAATTTGCAGTCGGATGAAAATACTACAACTAAAAATAAGAAAAAACCTTAGATCTAATTCTATTTTTAGTTAAAACTTACTAATTCCAAAGCGGTCTTGCTATGCAAGACCGCTTTGTTTTTTGATATATTTCCAAAAATTATCTGAAATTAAATCTAATTTTATTAGAAGAGCAAACGCTTAATAATCTATCATTTAAACATAAAAATTCTAGCTATCTATTATTAATAGCTTTCCAAAAAAGTAATTCAACTCTTTTTTGGCACAAAATTTACATTAATGTACTTGTAGGCAAATTGTTAAAACAAAAATACTACATCTTCCTCTACACATCCTCCATTATTTTCCCCTTTTTTCAAAACACTATGTCTTTATCCTCCCTTAAATTCTTTCCAATGGTATTGGATTGGACTGGTACATTATTAACTAAGGAATGAAAAAATAATAAATTAGACACTTATTTTATGATCTTTTGCACCAATACTGCGTTGAAAATCCTCGCCGATGCTAGGCATCGTCTGTGTTTTTCGCCTTGTCTTAGCACAAAATCTCTATTTCTAAGTTGTCTAATTTATTAATTCATCATTCCTATTAAACTATTAAGGTTGTGGTAGAAAATATTTTAAAGATTATAGACTCAAAAGTACAGTACCTCATCTATGAGCTCAATCAAAAAATAAAAACAGAGAATGAGACTATATTTAATGAGGCAAATAGTTTGGATGAAATCTTTGCATTGATGGCATCTCAGCCTAGCAATGAAAAGAATAGTACTATTCTTTTGGAAATAGAGATCACCTCTTCTACGGTCAATAAGTTATTGACCTTACGCAATTTGCTTACTCGCAATAATTATGAAATGATTTATAATCTTTTGTGCGAAAACCATTTTGAAGAGTTTAGTTCTTTAGAACTAAAATTTGTGGTAGAAGGGAAACGAGCCAATGAAGTAGGATAAAAAAAAGCACTAGTGTTGCTTCCGAAGAAGAACGCTAGTGCCTAAATATATAGCTCAATACATTTTCAAAAGAATAATAGACTACCTTTACCTAAACAGCTCAAAGTAGCCTTTGTACACCCTACCTTGTTCGTCATTGAGTTGCAGCACATAGAAGTAAGTTCCATCAGGCAACTCTTTGTTGTCGTCCCAGGTGCCTTCCCAATCATTTTTGTAGCCTTTCGTTATATAAACTTGGTTGCCCCAACGATTGTAAATACACAACTCATTGGCTGGAAAAAACTCAATACCAGCGATGTAGAATACATCGTTGGCACCATCTCCATTGGGCGATAAGGCCGTATAAATAATGATCTCTCCTTGACAATCAATGTAAACCATGACGGATGCTGTATCACATCCATTTACATTACAAATAACATAAGTAAACTCATCGGTTATATCACAGATAGAACCATTAGGGTCGTAAGTTGCCGAACAATCAAGATTGATAAATGCCTCTCCATAAGCAGGTTCATCCAAAATATAGGTCGTATCCATATCGCCAAGAATACTATCATTGGCTTTAATGTCAATAATCACGGGTTCGCCAATAAAGGTCGTATCCACATCATCATTGGCAATGGGGTCATCATCAAATTCATCAACGGTTATGACAAAGTAGAGCGTATCACAAAATCCTAGGTCATCACAGATTTCGATACAGGAGGTATCTTGCCCAGGTTCAAGTCCCGTATATTCGAGACAATAATTAATTGGGTCTATAAAGAAGTCCACCTGTCCATCGGCCATATCTGCACAAAACTCTGTTACTTCAAAATTAGAACCTAAGAATACCGTAGTATCTAAACAGAAAGTATCTATCTCATTGATAAACACATTGTCAAAAATGGTATCCGCAGCAGATACGACCTCTATGTCAAAGAATAAGGTATCACAAATACCTAATTCATCGCATATTTCGATACAAGCAGTGTCTAGGCCTAAGGCACTTCCGATATAGGTAACACAAAGACTGTCAATGACAAAATCTACAGAACCTGTAGATTCATCTTCGCAAAAATTAGTTAGGGTCAGACTATCACCACTAACTTCGAGTATATCAGGATTGATAATATATTTGACTGTATCGTATGGATTGATAATATCTTCAATAATATCGCACTCCAAACCTGGATTTGCGACTACTGTAACATTGATGGTATCAGCACAACCCGATTCGTTATTGATAAGTATGACATCGTGTATGCCCAGCTCCAATTCGATATAAACAGCCATTGGTACAATAGTGTAAGTCAGTTCCTCTCCCAGTCGTATGGGCGTACCCGTAGGAATATCTCGTATTTCTAAGGCTCCGTAATCATTTTGATTAGTTCCGCCCTCAATTTTAAAGGTATTAGGGAAATCCACCCAAGCACCCGTAGGATCGTTGGCGTTCATAAAGTCCACCAATTCGGCCATTGTATTGATTGTTCCACCAATAAAAACACTATCATTGACATTCCATCCTGTGATTTCATAAGGGCCCGTAAATACCTGCAATTGGTCATAATCATAACGTCCAATAGAGTCTAACAAACAACCACCAATATTTCCTTCATACTCCAAACTATCTACAAATATGGTAAAGGAATCAATGGCCTCAGGTGCAATGATTTCTAAACAAAAATCATTAAATCCTTCACAAGAAGTCAGTGCTACAGTTGTAGAATCTATACCTCCAAAATACTCGCATTCGTCATCACACTCTACCGTAAGGGTAATGGTATCGCTACACATATCACTAATACGTTCTAGCACAACCTGATGTACACCTGTATCCACTTCTATGTAAAAAGCCATTGGTATCAGCGTAAAAGTAAGTGCTTCGCCTAGTATAATCGGTACATTGTTGGTTACATCATATATTTCTAATCGTCCATATTCGATGGAAGAGTCTCCACCTTCAATTTTTAAGTTATCATCATCATTCACCCAAATTCCTGTAGGATCATTGGCATTCATAAAGTCAACCAACTCGTCCATATTAGAAATTATACCTCCTATGTAAATACTATCTCCAACTTCCCAAGCCGTGATTTCATAAGGGCCCATAAAGTCCGTCAATTGGTCGTAATCATAACGACCCAATGAATCTAATACACAACCTCCTACGGAACCATCAAACATGACACCATCGACAAAAATATTGAAACTGTCACGCTGTTGTGGCGTTAATTGTTCGAGACAAAATTCGCCTCCACTTACACAAGAAGCACCTAGAATTGACACCGAATCTAGTCCTCCAAAGAAATCACATTCTAAGTTATTTTCACACGAAACGTTGAGGTTGAGGGTATCGGTACAACCTTCTTCAACATTATTGATAATAACCACGACCGCACCTGAATCTACCAAAATAGCATTGCCAGTAGCTACGACAAAATTAGAAGATAAAAATGCCTCTGAAACGTTTAAAGAAGTGGATAATATTTCTAGTGGCCCATAAACATTGCCCGTATTACCACCATAAATAATGGTGCTATTGGCTTCAAGTGTCCATGTGCTAGTATTGTCTAAACTATCCATTAAACTGGCTAATTCACTTAGATTTTCAAACGTACCTGATACAATGGTATCATTTAATGCCCAAGTCGTGAGTTCATAAGGCCCGACTTCTCCTTGATTGGCCAAAGATTGAAAATCATAACTTACTACACTAAAAGTATCGCAACCTTGGGCAAAGGTTGCAGCTTCGCCATTTACATTGATGTTTATATTGCCCAAATCGGTTAAAGATGATGGCAGGCAATAGACTGCTGGAAATTCGCAGGTCGCAACAGCAAAATCTTCTGTATCATTGGCAAAAATCCCACAATCAGGAATTTCTTCATCTTCGCATTGAGGCACAAGTACCGCATCTTCAATGATTTGGCAACCATTGGTATCTGTAATGGTAAGGCCATAAGTACCAGCAGCTAGACCATCACGGTCTGCTAGGTTTTCGCTTATATCGTCCCATGCAAATGTATAGGGCGCTGTGCCTCCAACAATTTGAGTACTTATTGTTCCTTGATTATTGCAAGCATTGATGACAACAAAGTTGACATCAATAGCATCGGGTTCTTCTATGGTAAAACAAGCTCCACCTGCAACACAACCATTATTGTCATTGATAACAAAGCAATAAGCACCAGCAGGCAAAAATCCGTTTTCAAATTCATTAAAATTATTAGAAAGAATGGTATCTGCTGGAAAAGCAAAATCAGCCGCATAGTCAACTGTAAAGTTGACTTGGCCATCCGCCAATCCGTTACAGCTTACATCAATGGTATCTGTAATCGTCGTCGTTGCCATCGGAACATTATCTGTCAATACAAACAAAAATGGTAAGCTACAGCCCGAATCATCTAATGCTGTGATATTGACCGTATAGAGTCCTGCCGACAAATCATCTCTGGAATTGCCCACAAAACCGTCTTCCCATACAAAAGTATAATCTCCTGTAGAACCCGATGCTGCAATTGTAACAACACCATTGCTTTCGCCACATTCAGGCTGAAGGCTTATCATTGCTTCGGCTTCGAGTGGATTATTCTCCTGAATTATCACTTCTATCATACCAGGGCAATCTGCATTATTGGGGTCAATAACGACAACCGAATATACTCCAAATCTCAAGTCATTACGGGTATTACTCATAGTTCCATCAGGCCACTCATAAGTAAAGTTATCAGGACTCAAAACAGCACCTCCATCAGAAGCAGAACAACTCGCTGGAGTTGTGCTAACGCTTGCCTCCGCACCGTCACTAGCCGTAATGAAAAATTCTGCAATCCCAAAACAATCATCATCATTAGGATCTGTTACCGTTACACTATAAAACCCAACTGGCAAATCCGTTCTTGATTCTCCAGCTCCTTGTGAAGTTCCAATATCAGGAGACCATGTGTAATTGTAATTTGATGGATCTCCATTGATATTGACCATACCCATGCCTACAGCATTGCCACAAGTCGTTTCGATCATAGTTGTACTCGTTATATCAACTTCTGTACAACTACATGATTTTATTTCGACAGAGGCATCAGCAGAGCAATCGTTGGCATCAGTAAATGCTAAATTATAAAATCCAGCTTCTAGGTTTTGTCTAAAACTTGAATTGGATGTACCTGGTACATCATCCCAATCATAGTTGTATGGAAGAGTACCACCAATGGCATTTACTTCAATCGTACCACCTTCATTGCAAGCCTCAGTCATCAATATTGCTAATTGTATTGGGTCGGGTTCTTCTATCGTAAAACAAGCTCCACCTGCAACGCAACCTTCCTCGTTTTCGATAACATAACAATAGCTACCTGCGGGCAAAGCTCCATTAGTAAAGGTTGTTATATCATTGGATAAAATGGTATCAGGTGTACCAACAAAATCATCTGCATAATTTACTTCGATAAAAGCACTTCCATCTTGAAGACCTGCACAAGTCACATCATTTACTTCTGTTAGTGTTACATCTGCCATTGGAACATTGGCAGGTAGTACAAATAAAAATGGAAGTTGGCACATTGAGCCACCCAAATCAGTAATAGTGACCGTATATAAATCGTCAGTAAGGTCATTACGAGAAGCCTCCGTATTGCCATCTTCCCAAAGGAAACTGTAGTTTCCACTTCCGCCCAATACTTCGATTGTTACCGAACCATTAGTTGCTCCACAATCAGGAATAGTATTAATAATGGCATTTACTTCCAAGGGATTATCTTCACCAATAATTACGGTTATGGCATTGGCACAGTCGGGTTCGGCTGGATCGCTAAACGATGCAAAATAAACGCCTGCTGCCAAATCGTTTCGAGCATTTCCTTGGCCATTGTCACTCCAAGCATAAAAGTAGTTACTTGGCAATAATACTGCTGTTCCGTCTGCTGCATTACAGGTAGCAGGCGTGGTCGAAACAGTAGCTGTTGGCCCATCTTCATTTTGAACTAATACAGAGGCAACTGTACTACAAGCACTGCTTGTAGCATCGGAAATTGTAACAAAATAACCACCATAAGGCAAGTTCTCTCTCATATTACCTGCGCCAACACTTGTCCCCATATCAGGCGACCATGTATAAACAAAATTTGAGGCATCGCCATTGACATGAATAGTTGCCGAACCAGATGCTTCTCCACAACTGGAAGCTGTAGAAGATACAAAACCAACTTCGGGATTAATACAAGGACATACGCTTGCATCCGAATTTAAAGTAATGGTTTGTTGATCCTCGCAACCACTGCTATTCGCTCCTGTTACAGTCAATGTTATTGCATCTGTAAATGATAAAGTTAATACTGCATCATTTCCAAGAGCTTCTCCCGTTGCTGCATTTGTCCAAGTATAGGTTTCTGCTCCAGAAGCAGTAAGTGTAAAATCTGTATTAGGGCAAACTCCTGTTCCATCAGGTATATCTACGGCTAATTGCACACCATCACTCAAGGTGATGGTAAGCGTATCGGTAGAAGCCGCACATCCTGGACGCACTGTTTGCAAAACATATTGTAATTGAGGTACCGCAACCGTACTAGGATCAAAACTAATATCTGGTTCAGCTATACCTGTATCCGTCAAAAATGATATAAATTCGGGAGGGATGGCAGTCCAACTATACTCATAGTCACCAGCGCAAGCTCCTGTACCAAGTTTGGAATTAAAAATAGAAATATTGGAACAAGCCGTCATATCATCACCTACATTTTGTAGCTGAGGTACAGGCAAATTGGTTTCAAAATATTCACATTCTTCACCTAAAAGAATGGTAGCATCTGCTGTAAAAATAATATTACAAACTTCGCTTGGCGATACATTTAGGGTATGTGTAAAAGGTACAACAGCCCCAACATCTAGAGGTCCATTGACCACAAATATCTCTAATTGAGTATCCGTATCATCGGCTACTCCATTGCCATTGGCATCATATACATACGTAATCGGGAAAGAACCTGATGGAATTGGAATTTCACCAATTGTAATATTACCAGCTATCGTAACAACTTCAGTATTTGCATCATTGCAAACACTGGTTATACTATCAAAAGTATAAGTCAAAGAGCTATTGTTGACGGGCAAGTCAACAATTTGGTCTCCAGTAGTAGATGTGATAGTTGTACTTTGACAATCTTCATTCATTGTAACGCAATCAAATGTGGCTAAGCTAGTTGTAACCAACTGTGTTTCAACCGAATTTACTGCGCAATCGTAATCAGGCGAATCCAACTGGAAACTCATACGTGCCTGTTGGTTGACTAAAAGTCCTGATGGAAGACTCCATCTTAATATCGTAACTCCACTAGAAACATCTACTTGTGGCTCGGCAATATTCCAAGCTACTGGTTCTATTGCTGTGGTAGAATTTGGTATATATGTAGCTCCTACAGGCACCGAAAAAGAAATAAAATCTTCAGTATCTGACGAAGGCATATTGGTCAGGTTGGTTACAAGTACTTCTATTGTACTAGCTTCTAAAGGTGTAAGACCGCTACCGCTTCCATACTCAATATCATATAATTTTCCAGTTGCATTACCTGTTCCCATGATTTCGATGGGCAGGGATTCTCCAATTTCTAAATTGGTAGAATCTTTACAACCTTTAACCCCTTGAAAATTGTAATAAGAAAGTGAGTTGCTCACAAAATCACAATCGGTAATTATTTGATATTTAATTCTAAATTCATTGCTATCGGTAGGATTAGTTGGACTAAAACCTTCTAAGCCATTTTGGTCTAAATATGTACTGAGATTAGAAAAATTATCATATTGATAAATCAAACCTCTTGGGGTCGCTTCTACAAATACAGGGTCGCCAAGTGCTGGCTGCAAAGCAGCACTTGAGGGATAAGCAAATTCTACACTTCCAGGTACTAAACTTGCTCCTTGAAGTGGAATAATAATTTGCGTTTTCATATCAAAAGCAGTTCCTAAATCTTCATTTCTCAATAATATAGTGATGTCAATTGGCTCACATAGATTTAAGGAAACATTTGGTTGCTCAAAAATATTGGCTTCCAAAAATGGATCTTGCGTCACAATAGACAAAGGTATGGTCAAATCTTCGCAGGGAGGATAATTTTCGGGAGTCCAATCTGTGTCAGCATAAGGAATACAATTCCAGCCCGTTCGTATATCTAAATTTAGCATTCCACATCTTCGAGGTATAACTTTTAAACGAATAGTTTTGCAAACCTCTTGAAAAGAGTTTTGCCCGTCGGCTCGAAGTACACCATCTGAAAATGCAAATCCGTTGTTCCCATTGCTACCATAAGTCCCTACATCTAAATCAATAGTTGCAGATGGATTAGTAATATCTTCTATAGCAACTACCTCTATATCGCCAACCAAATCTTCGGCGGCAAACCAAAGTACGCCAGCATCGGACTCAAAAGAAGTATTACAAAGACGAACATCCCAGACGGCCGTATCGCCTAAAAGAAAGACATCTGGATTGGAAACTGGTACAAAACTAAATGTTGGTGGCTCCGTGAACTGAATATCATTTTCAGTGGTTTCTTCACGTAATTCGACACAAGTCGGGTCACCTACAAATTGTGCATAATAACGGTTTTGATAATAAACCGTCGGTGTAAAATCATAAATATTGTCACCATTGGAGCTACCAACATCTGACTTACAATTGGCAATCGTTCGTATTCTAAAACTAAAGGAATAAGACCTTACCTCATTGAGAGAAGGTACAATATTGAGGGTATCAAAATAGGCGATATACTCTCCATTTGCAAAATTTTCAAAACTCGGAGCAGGAAAAAATTCATTGCCAAAAATCGGATGCCCTGGAATAGAAATTTCAGGTTCAAAGACATCAAAACCCTCCAAAACAGCAGGGTCAAATGTAAAGGCAATCGAATCTACTTTGATAGAGGGATATAATTCTTCTCCATACTCATTGTCAAAACCATTGTAAACAGAGATAATTCGGTAATCCAAGAAGGTTTCTTCGCAACCTTCGGGGAAGTTGCTACTACTCGGAAACGAAAACAAGGTGTTGGTTTTGGCAATGGTAAATATATCACCAAAACTTTCGCAAGCAAAGTCTTGACTGTTTTCGATAGAATAACCAAAGGCTCTAAAATTGGGTACTTTTTTAAATTGTACAACATAAGGCCCTTCGGGATTGATAGCAAAATTCCCTCTAAATTCTACTTGGTCACCTGGTGCCAAAGTAATACCCAAGTCACTCAAGCAATTCGGAAATTCAAAACGATAGGTTTTGAATCCTCCCACATCAGAAACATTCAAATCGGCTGCTGTTACAGGACAATTAAAAGTAGAACCACCTTTGCTAATGGTGATTTCTCCTTGTCCAAATAAAAACGTTTCAGTAGGATCGTCTGTACCATCTATATTGTTGTGATTAATCGTAAAACCAAAGTTGCCATTGATTGGAGAATTTCCAACTTCAGAACTAATAATCATTTCGACAGAATCACAAGATACCGCAACTTTCTGATTGGCATCGGCTGGATTAAACGGTGTTGTATAAGTATTGTCTGTAAAACCAAATGTACTTCTATTGACTTCAAAACCTGTTGTTTTGAGCCCTTGTTCGCAAATCAAATCGGGGTCTGCTGGACAAGGAGGCACTTCTTTGTGAATAAAAGGCCCTGCAATATCGGCACAATACCAAGTGTGACGACAGTCACACTCTGGACAATAAAATTCAAGCTGAACAGGAAATGAAGAAAATCCAACTTCTGCTTCACAAGTAGCTTCAAATCCTAGTTGGAGGTCATAATTACCATTTAAAAACTCATCGCCCGATGAATCAAAAGTAATTTCCCAAGTTGTTCCATTTACAGTACTATTTAAAATATTGATGGGTGTAGTCGCATCGTTTTTACTCAAACTTACTTCCGAATCAACAGGATTGATACCTGCAGGAAGTTGAACCGTAGCAATTAGAACATCGCCATCGCCACAATTGCGTTCAAAATCACGCACCGACCTCGACTCAAAATGGTTGATGGTAAAAACATCTCCTTCTGAAAAAGCATCGGGTGTAGCAAAATCTTCAAAAGCCGAATTGGTATTTGAAGGTCTCAAATAACTATTGCGCAATCTGGTAACTTCTTCGTTACAAGCCACATCAAAATAATCTACTCGACCTGTAAAAAAGGTCGTAATATTATTAAAACAACTATCTGCAGTTGACTGAGCCATACTACAATCAAACTCATAAAACAAAGTTATTTCTAAGGACTCACCTGGAGGTAAATCATCAAAAAATCCATCGCCATCAGAATCTTCCAAACCGCCTGCACCATCAACATCCGATGCAAAAAGTGCATTGCCATCCAAACGTATTAAAGCATCAATCAATGGTACACTAACTCCTGCAACAATAATTTCGGTAGCATTCAAACCACCATCTGACAATGAAAAATCAGAACCCATACCAATCCCCACTTCTACATTTATCATATCTGCAAAACCTTCGTCAATCTCAAAACCATCGTTAGAAACAGTCAGGCTTGTACTTCCCAACTGACAGTAACCCACTGTTGTAGAAGGTGTTACATCTGAAACATCAATCACTGCATTCGCATTTCCTTCTCCAAGCTGTATAAAATCATCTAGCGAACTTTCTTGACAAAAGACATCATCACAACCCCAAGCCGCTGTATGCAGGCTTCCTCTGTCGCCGCTACAACCGACAACACAAATATTTTCAATAATTTTCAGCGTCTCATTAGGATCAAAAAAGGCATCACCATTACTTGGTTCATTTCCTAGTAGGTTGTTTACAAAATAATCACTTGTTATGGTAGCCATAATGACGGTATCTCCGTCCATCCCAATTTCTTTATTAAAAGAAATGTCTTGTCCATTGACGGTAATACTATTGACGGATATTCCCGAACCCTGAATATTGGTATAAACAAGTTGATCTGTTACTCCATCCAAACCACTATTAGAAATTGTTATTTCTCTATCAAAACAGTTTCCAACACCTGCAAAATTCATCGTTGGTTCTACACCAACTGTCAAAAAAGTAATTGCAAAAGCATCACGATACTCAAAAGTAGCATCTGTTTCTTGCAAAGTTTGTCCCTCAAAGTTATAAGTCAAATCCCAGGTATCAAAAACTAGAACTGCATCATTTGCCTCCAAAGTATCCACTATACCACATCTGGCCGATATAGAAAATGCAATATCTACACTCGCATTATTAACTGCGTCAATATCAGGTATCGAAAAGACAGGTCTTTTGGGGTTAGAATTATCAATAATGGTAACTCCAGGTGAAGATGCGGCTGCATCAAAACTTGCAAATTCAACTCCTGTAAATAAATTTACAGCAGCCTCAACATTAGTTTTAGAATTGGTAGAAAATCCATTGTTACTAATCGTTACAATGACATTATCGGGGTCGCCACAGACATTTAGAAAGTCGGGGACACCAGCAACACCTTTATAACTAACACTCAGATTATCTTGGGAGAAAAGAGTAGCACTAAATAGAAGTAGTACTAAAAATGCGAGATTTTTAAATGTAAAGAGCTTGATCATAGAAGGATGAATTTATTTAGACAGTGTTCCTTCCAAATTACTGTCCAATAGGGTTTATAGGTAATTGATTTAGATCTCATTTTTCTTGATAGATAAATACATATCAATCTAAATTTTGAACTAAACCGAGCTATTGTCACAGTTTTTGAAACTAAAACCGTACCAAACTCTTATCTTTTGGGCATAATTGTATCATTTTAGTATCTTGCAAGCGAGAAAATTTTTCCACATTTTTTAAGGCTGGGAAGTTAGACTTTACTATCCTACCTATTCATATCTACTAAAAGCAAGATAAAATATGCCTGAGTTTTGTCATTTACATTGCCACACCCAATACTCATTGTTAGATGGAGCTTCTGATATTGCAACTATGATGGATAAAGCGGTTGCTGATGGTCAAAAAGGAGTTGCTTTGACCGATCATGGCAATATGTTTGGAGCGTTCAAATTTGTTGCGGAAGCTCAAAAACGAAATATCAAACCCATTATTGGTTGTGAATTTTATTTGGTTGAAGACCGTCATAAACAATCTTTTTCTAAAGCTAAAGGTGAACTTGACAAACGTTATCACCAACTCATGTTGGCCAAAAATCAAAAGGGCTACGAAAATCTAACAAAACTCTGTTCTTTAGGTTTTATTGAAGGTTATTACAGCAAATTTCCTCGAATTGATAAGGAACTCATCGAAAAATACCACGAAGGACTCATCGTAACGAGTTGTTGCATTGGTGCCGAAATCCCACAGGCACTTCTAAAAGGGCAAGATGAAAAAGCAGAAGAACTCCTTCAATGGTGGCTCAATATTTTTGGCGAAGACTATTATATAGAACTGCAACGCCACCGAGGACTCGAAAATATCGAAATAAAAAACGAACAAGGAAAATTAATTCCTAGTGGTTTTAGCCAAGAAGATATTAACCAAAAACTCATTGCACTCGCCCGAAAATATAATGTCAAAATTATTGCAACCAACGATTCACATTATGTCGAAGAAGAGGATTTTATGCCTCATGACATTTTATTGTGTATCAATACAGGTAGTATAATTGATAGTGAGAAACGTTTTAAATTTCCATCATCTGACTTTTATTTTAAAACCCAGATGCAGATGTATGAACTGTTTGAGGATATTCCTGAATCAGTTGATAATACAATGGAGATTTTTGATAAAATTGATACCTTAACCTTGGCAAGAGATGTCCTCTTGCCGGCCTACCCTATTCCGCAGGGTTTTGATACACAAGATGCCTATTTGCGCCACATGACTTTCGAGGGTGCAAAAAATCGCTACGGCACTATTACGCCTCAAATAAAAGAACGACTCGATTTTGAACTAGAAGTTATCCGAAATTCAGGTTATCCAGGTTATTTTTTGATTGTTCAAGACTTCACCAATACCGCCAAAGAAATGGGCGTTTCAGTCGGGCCAGGTCGTGGTTCGGCTGCGGGTTCGGCAGTGGCTTATTGTATTGGGATTACCAATGTTGATCCGATTAAATACGATTTGCTGTTTGAGCGTTTTCTCAATCCTGAACGGATTTCGATGCCTGATATTGATATTGATTTTGACGATGTGGGTCGCCAAAAAGTGATTGATTATGTAATTGATAAATATGGTCAAAGTCAAGTTGCTCAAATTGTAACTTATGGTACGATGGCCGCCAAATCATCCCTTCGGGATGTTGGGCGTGTGATGGATGTGCCTTTGAGTGAAGTTAATGCCGTTGCCAAATCCTTTCCACAACAATTGGGTGCATCCCTAAAACACGTCTTAAATGATGGCGACATTCATCCAAAATTATTAGGAAAACTAAACCCTGAAGATAAAGAACGTGCTTATAAATTTAGAGAGTTGGCTGCTGCCGATGACCAAATCGGCGAAATGATTCGCACAGCCAAAAAGCTCGAAGGCTCGGTTCGTAATACAGGTATTCATGCTTGTGGAGTCATCATTACTCCTGGTGATATTTCGGATTATGTTCCTGTAAAAGTAGATAAAGGTTCGGGCATGTTAGTATCGCAATTCGACAACTCCGTTGCCGAAGATGCGGGACTTTTAAAAATGGATTTTTTGGGTCTCAAAACCCTAACCATCATCAAAGATGCCATCAAAATGGTCAAATACAATTATGATATTGATATTGACCCCGACGAAATTCCTTTAGATGATGAAGAAACCTATAAACTTTTCCAAAGAGGCGAAACCATCGGTATTTTCCAATACGAGTCTGGTGGAATGCAAAAACACATGAAGGACTTGAAGCCAACTGCTTTCGAGGATTTGATTGCCATGAATGCTTTGTACCGCCCTGGCCCTTTGGAGTATATTCCGAACTTCGTTGCCCGAAAACATGGCCGTGAAAAAGTGACCTATGACCTTCCTGAAATGGAAGAATACTTAAAAGAAACTTACGGTATTACGGTCTATCAGGAGCAAGTAATGTTGCTTTCTCAAAAACTCGCCGATTTCTCCAAAGGTGAAGCTGATACGCTGCGTAAAGCGATGGGTAAAAAGAAAAAAGCGCTCGTTGATAAAATGTGGCCAAAATTCCTAGAAGGCTGTGAAAAAAATGGTCATCCAAAAGATAAGGTTGAAAAAATTTGGAAGGATTGGGAAGCCTTTGCCTCCTATGCCTTTAACAAGTCTCATTCGACTTGTTATGCTTTTGTGGCTTTCCAAACGGCTTACCTCAAAACCCACTACCCTGCCGAGTTTATGGCTTCCGTTTTAACTCATAATAAAAATGATATTTCAAAACTTACTTTCTTTTTGAGAGAATGCAAACGAATGGGAATCGAAGTACTCGGTCCCGATGTCAATGAGAGTTATTCTAATTTTTCAGTAAATAAAAAAGGTCATATTCGTTTTGGAATGTCTGCACTCAAAGGTGTTGGAGAAGGGCCCGTCGAAGAAATTATCGAAACTCGAAAAAAAGTACCTTTCAAAAGTCCTTTTGATATGATGCGCCGTCTCAATTTGCGTTCTGTCAATAAAAAGGCGATGGAAAGTTTAGTCTATGGTGGCGGATTAGATTGTTTTGAAGAAATTGACCGTTCAACTTACTTTTTGCGCTCTGAAAAATATGATACTTTTATTGAGCATTTGCTGCGCTATGGCAATGCTTATCAAAATCAAAAAGCGCAAGCGGTCAATTCGCTTTTTGGCGATTCGGAAGATATTATGGTGCCCGAACCCAAACTTCCTGAAGGACAACAATGGAGTTTGATTGAAAAATTGACCAAAGAAAAAGAAGTAACTGGAATTTATATTTCTGGTCATCCTTTAGACGATTATAAAATCGAAATCAATAATTTTATTACTTGTGGCTTGGATGAAATTGAACGGTTTAAAGACCAAAATGTCAAACTCGCGGGCATCGTGACCTCTGCCCAGCATCGCACCAATAAAAAAGGTGCTGGTTGGGGAATCTTTGCCTTGCAAGATTACAATGGATCAATTGAATTTCCTCTTTTTTCCGAAGATTTTCAAAAATTCAAGCACTTACTCGAACCAGGCGAAGTTGTTTATATCAAAGGGGCATATCAAAAACGCTGGAATAGCGAGGATTATCAAATCAAATTACACGATGTTCGCCAATTGCAAAGCATTGGCGAAGAACTCACCGAATCCATTACTTTGCGCTTGCCTTTGAATGAAATTACAGACGAGTTAATTGAAAAGATTCATACACTTTGTGACCAACACCAAGGCAAACACAAACTCAAATTTGCTTTGCTTGATATGCAGCATAAACAAAGTCTCAATTTTATTTCTCAAAATCGAAAAATTGATGTCAATAGTGAAATGATTGCAGAGTTAGAACGAATTGGCGTTCGATATAAAGTCAATCAGTAGTAAGTACACTGTGTAAAAAGTTATTTATATTTTTTGTTATCTGGATTTACT
>JAHDEQ010000017.1:29200-33779 GCA_020628755.1 Saprospiraceae bacterium | reverse complement strand
CGACCCCCTGCTCCCAAAGCAGGTGCGCTAACCGGACTGCGCTACACCCCGAACTGTTTTTTTATAAATATATGACTCAAAAAATCGAGCCAACTTTTTCCTTATGCGGTGGAGGCGGGATTCGAACCCGCGGTACGGTTACCCGCACGCCAGTTTAGCAAACTGGTGGATTCAGCCACTCTCCCACTCCACCTTAGAGTGAATTTTTACTGCTTAATTTAAAACTATCTTTACAGTTTTTTTCAACAGCGGGACAAAGGTATATAACCTAGTTGTAAAAATCAAGAAGTCTATTAAAAAAAAATTAAATATTTTTTTAATTATCTATGAACTACACGATAACATTGAACAGCCGACCTTATGTCTTGCCCATTCTGGTCGTTTGGCAAACCATTTTTGGTATTTTGCTTGTTCTTTATAAGGTTGCTTCAATAACGCATAAAGTTCTTCTATAATGCTATAATCTCCTTTGTCGGCTGCATCAATTGATAATTGTGCCATATAGTTTCTTAAAACGTATTTTGGATTGATAGTATTCATCTTTTTTGCTCTAATTTCTGAAGCAATATTTTCTAATTGAAGTCTTTCACTATATAGCGATAGCCAATTCAGCCATTTCTCTTCGGTTTTCTCTTGTAATTCATAAGGTTCGTAAAATGCTTGTAAAAGTATTTTGAGGTTTGCTTCTGGTGTATTTTCTTTTCTAATTTGACTTAGATTTCTAAAAAAGATGGTCATATCTGTCTCTGTCAATTGGAGCCTTTGTTCCAAATCTTCAATTAATTTTACATCATCGTTTTCTTTTAACTCTAAACCTAATTTGGAACGCATCATTTCCAATTTTCTCTTCTCAAAATCGTCTTTATATTGATTTAAAATAGCTTCTAAAGGTTTCGCATCTTTCGTCAATAAAAATAAAGCATTTGCCAATTGATATAAGTTCCATTGTACAATAAAGGGCTGATAACCAAAGCGATAACGCCTTTGGTTACGGTCTGTAGTGTTGGGTGTCCAACCAGGTTCATAGCCTTCTAACCAACCGTACGGGCCATAATCTATTGTCAATCCTAAAATGGACATATTGTCGGTATTCATCACACCATGTACAAAGCCAACGCGTTGCCAATGAATCACCATTTCTAAACTCCGATTGCTTACTTCTTGAAAAAATTGAACATATTTATCTTGTGCATTTTCATCAATCTCTTTAAAAAAATGACGAATCGTATAATCAGCTAATTTCTTTAAATTGACAACATCGTTTCGACTAGCAAAGATTTGAAAATTTCCAAAGCGAATAAAACTTGGAGCTACTCTACAAACAATTGCACCTTTTTCATAAGCAGGGTTTCCGTCATACATAATATCACGCATCACTTTATCGCCCGAAAGACAGAGCGATAAAGAACGAGTCGTCGGAACGCCCAAATGATACATCGCTTCGCTACACAAATGCTCTCGAATTGAGGAACGCAGCACCGCCAAACCATCTGCTGTTCTAGAATATGGCGTCTCTCCTGCTCCTTTCAACTGTAATGCCCAAGATTGATCTTGATGCTCGATTTCCATCAAATTGATGGCTCGACCATCACCCAATTGCCCTGCCCAATGGCCAAATTGATGGCCTCCATAACACATCGCATAAGGTTGTGTTTTGGGATAAATTTTATCTCCAGAAAAAACTTGCAGAAAGTCTTCGCTCTGAATATTTTTTGCATTCAAACCGATGGATTCTGCCATTTCTGTAGAGACATGAATCAATTTTGGATTGGAAGGAACTCTTGGTTTGACATACGAAAAACAAGCCTCAAAAACCTGTCGTCGAGTATTTGCTTCGACGATATCAGCAGGCAATTCTTTGTTGAATGTATCACGGACTTGTAAGTTCATATGCGGTATAGCTTGGAAAAGCATTCATCATTTTTTGATATAAAGTGTTGCTTTTCAATATTTTAGGATTTCCAAATACGATTAAGTGTTTTCTTGCTCTGGTCAATGCGACGTTTAATTTTCGGTCAACTCCTTCTTCCGAAAGTGAAATCATCGAGGCTAATTGAGCTTCTGAATTGGTACACAAAGAAATCAAAATGATGTCTCTTGCGCCGCCTTGATAGCGTTCGACGGTATCAATTGTTATCGCTTCGGTATCAATATTTTTTTCAATTAAAACTTTTCGAATTTGAGCAATTTGCGCCCTATAAGGCGTAATAATTCCGAGGGTTTTGGCATCAAATACTTTATCGTTTTCATCATAAATATTTTGAAAATGCTGCACCACCTCTCCTACTCGTTCTGCTTCCTGCGTATTGATTTTTTGCTTCGTCAAAAAGTCATTGGATTCTGTTGGAACAAACAAAACTCGATGTTGACAAAGGCATTTTTTTAACTCTATTTCGTTATCAATTCCTAATGCTAAATCTCCTAGTTGTTCTTTTGAAAAAGGAATTTCATCGGGTAGAATTTTGAGTTTACTTTCGTAAAAATTTTCATTGGGAAACTGCATGATTTCAGCGTGCATGCGACCTTGATGACTCAAGTTCGCATAAGCCCAAGTCCAATTATTCTGCTGGCATTGTCGGTACAATCGTTCAAATAAAGCATTGCGTAAATCATTCAAACCTACTTCATGGAGCAACTCACTTTTGGCAGCCGATACTTCTTTGTCTTGCATCACAACCGCAGGCAATTGCTTGTGGTCGCCTACCAAAATAAAACGTTTGAATCGAGGCAACAAACCGACCAAAAGTGGTTCTAAAATTTGCGATGCTTCATCAATAATAACTGTATCAAACTGTTTTAGTTCTAACAAATTGGTATTATTGACAAAAGATGCCACCGTTGATACAAAAATTCGATGTCCATCAATGATGTCTTTGATTTCTTGTCGTTTATTGACCTTTTCAATTTTATTATTAAGTAATTGATTTTTATATTTTGGAGCTGTCGAATACCTCGAACCAAGTCGAATATAATTGTCTCGTATGTTTTCACTAATCGTTTCAATGGCTTCGCAAATCTCATCAACTGCTCGATTGGTATAAGCCAAAAGCAAAATATTTTCTCCCGTATTATCCAATAAATGTTGTGTAATAGAACGCAACATTTTGCTCGTTTTTCCTGTTCCTGGAGGTCCCCACAACAAGAAATAATCTTCAGTTGAAATAACTTTTTGAAGGATGTCTTTTTGCTCTTGCGTTAAATCTTCTGGAAAATCTATATCTAATAATTTCGGTTCTTTCGGAGCGCATTGGGTGAGTAAAAGCTGTCGCTTTTGCTCTGCACTTTGGGCAAAATTGAACAATCCTCGATACATTCCAATAAAGGAACTATCCATCATATCATGCTCTAAATTCCAAAAAGTATCTTTCTCAAAAATGGAATTATTAAACTGTTTAGAACGCAAACGAATCGTTACCGTCTCTTTGTCAATCGCAATGATAGTAGATTTAAAAATTTGATTCCCCAAAACCGTATCTCCCTCTTTTTCAAAGGGATATAGCACCGCTATATCGCCCAACCTAAAATTAGCAAGTGGGTTCGTTTGTTCAGTTTTCTTAAATATGATGATTGGTTCTTCTTCTTTGGCTTGATTATTTTCAATTTTTAGATAGGCTAAAATATCAAATCGTTCTTGTTTTTCATGTAAACTATCCAACCAAAATGCCGCCAAACCATTGAGATTTTCGTATCCTTCAATTCCTGTTTTGGCAAGTTGCTGTTCGCGTGCGATAAAGGCAGAAAATTCTAAAAAATATGCTCGTTCTAATGGATTTAGACGATTCAAGGTTTTTTCAAATAATATAATATCATCCTGCAAAAAACCAGAAACTTTAGGCAGTCGAGCCGTAGAAATTCGTCGTAAAATCGCATCATTTTCGGAGTCGAGCTGACTAAACATTCGCTCGATTGCGACTAGATGATTGCGTAGTTGAAGTGCTTCAAATTGCTGTGCTTTGGTTGCTGGAGCATAGCGCAATTGTCTTTGTTCTAATTGCGAATATAGAATATAATTCGTGGCATCTGTCTTATAACCAAAGGTGGATTTTACAATCAAATCATAGAGCAAAGTTTGTGTATAATGATTGTGATTGATACCATATTTATTGGGACGAAAAGTTTTTCCACTTTTCAATTCTATGATAGCCGCTTCGTTTTTATTAGCTGGATTTTGATAAAAAACATCCAAACGTCCTTGTATTCCGTAGGTTTGTGAATAAAAACTCGGCTCTAAAAAACAATCGCTTGGCTCGATGTTAACCGTTTTAAAACCTTCCAAAACCATCTGTTTGAGATGTACAAAATGCTTTTGCGATTTTTGCATAATTTCTCGCACTTCTCGATTGTCAAACAAAGTAAAAGCCAGTGGATTGAGTCGAAAAACCTTTGGAAAAAGCTCTTTAAAGGTGCTTTCGGGATTGCTCATCAACTCGTCCAAAAAGAAGTTAGCAATATTACCTAACATCAAATATTTGGTCGTTTTAAAAGGCGTGTATTTTTTGAGTGCATAGGAAATCGGCAATGCTCCAAAGTCCTTAAAACATTCGGCAATACTTGTAACATCCATCAAATAATCGGGTTC
>JAHDEQ010000017.1:3384-29100 GCA_020628755.1 Saprospiraceae bacterium | reverse complement strand
AGTTTATACTTTTTAGGAATGACTTTGTGAAGAAAAGATGGAAGCCCTTTATTGAATAAATCGCTAATTGTATCAGCGACAACCTTTAGTCCAAAATCGTATAATTCGGCAGTGCTGTATTCGCTTTTTTGAGCCAATACATGACGTATGAGTTTGCGGAAGGTATGAATATAAAATTGCTGTTGTTTCGTTACCAAATGTTTCTGACAAGCAAATGATATTCGAGCGAAAAGCGTGGTAAATTGTATCTTTTCATCTCTCGTTATATCCACAAAAATCAAGTTCAACAATTGATTTAGCGCATCCAAACGAGCAATGTCGTCGAGTGCATCATTTTCGTGAATTTTCCGAATTTCTATGTAAAAAAGTTGTGCTTTCATAAAAAGTGCTCACGTGCTCACGTATCCAAGTGTTCACGCTATAATTTTCATCAATAGAATTGTTAAACTAAAATAGATTTCTCTTATGTTAGGTGCTGACACAGGGTCTATGAGTGGAACGTGAATACGTGAACACTTGAATACGTGCGTACGTTTCACTCTGCTCCTTCTAGGATATAATTGAGGTAGTACAAATCCGAATCATTGAGGCGGAGTTTGCCTTTGAATGTAATGATGTCATCTTGCTTGTATTTTCGTTTCGTTTTCTTTTTGAGTTTAATGTCCATGACGGATTCGGGGCCTGCGCCGCCGCAAAAGAAACAATTGGTAAAAGGAAATGCCGACAAAACTAAAATGGATTCGTCGCCCGTTTCTTGGATAGGAATAACATAACCTTTTATTTTGATATTTTTGCCTTCTAAGTATTTGATTTCTGGATGGAATACCGGAAAAGGAACATAAACATCTAATGAATCAACATATTCTTCATTAAATTCTACTTTAGAGAGTTGTTTCCAATTGATATCGAAATAGCCGTCTTTATCTCTTTTATAAATAGAGGTATCAATGACGACAGGAATTTCAGGTTCTTCAAACTTCGGCTCTTCTTTTTGGGGCTTGGGTTCAGGCATTTTTGCCTGAACAGTTTCGGCTGTTTCGGGGATGAGGTTTTCAGCTTGGGTCATTTTATTTAGGTAACTGAATCCCAAATAACTCAAAAGAGCTACAACAATAAACAAAATCACATATTTCACATTCATGTCGTGAAATTAAAAAAGGGGAAATGATTGTCAAAATCATTTCCCCTTTTAATATAAAATATAATATTTCTAGTTGACTGAATCAACAACTGATTTGAAAGTTGCAGGATGATTCATTGCTAAATCTGCCAATACTTTACGATTCAGTTCAACATTATTTTCTGATAATTTGTGCATCAGACGTGAATAGGTTGTCCCATTCATACGTGCTGCAGCGTTGATACGTGTAATCCACAAACGGCGGAACGCACGTTTTTTGTTGCGTCGGTCACGGTATGCATATTGCAAACCTCTTTCGACGGCGTTTTTGGCAACGGTATAAACTTTGGATCTTGCTCCAAAATACCCTTTTGCCATTTTCAAAATTTTCTTTCTTCTCGCACGAGAAGCAACGGAATTTACTGACCGTGGCATAGTTAAGTTTTTTAGTACAATGCAGAGACTTTGTTAATGCATGAATGTGAGAATGAATGAATTTTGAATGATTCTCAAAATATTTATTCTCTTCATGCTTAAGTGCTTAAATCTGCATCCTCGTTAAAAAATAGATGTTCAAAAATTTCAAGGAGATTACTTACAAAGTAAAGCTAATACTCGCTTATGGTCTGCTGGACTTACGGTTGTAGCTCCACGCAAACGCAATTTCGCTTTTTTAGATTTGTTTCTCATCATGTGAGAAGTCTTTGATTGAAATCGCTTGATTTTACCTTTTCCAGTAAGCTTGAAACGCTTTTTTGCACTGGAATGCGTCTTCATCTTAGGCATAAATCAAAATTTTAAATAATTAATAATTGCTCTTCTTGTAGAGCGAGCGCAAAGATAGAAAAAAGGAAGTGGAAATTCAATAGGAATCTGAATTAAATTTTCTGATTTTGCAATTTATAAATCTTGCATTTATTTTCTTTATTTTGCACGAAAGTGAATCTTAGTAACAATAAAAGGTGAACAGCATATTATGAGTACACGAATTTCAAAACAAGAAAAAGCGGATGCAATTGCTGAAATTTTAGAAAAACGCTATCCTGAAGTGCCAATTCCACTTGACCATAAAGACCCTTATACTTTACTGATTGCGGTTTTGTTATCGGCTCAATGTACCGATGCTCGTGTCAATACTGTCACGCCAAGTCTTTTTGAGCAAGCTGATAATCCTTATGATATGGTCAAAATGCAGGTGGAAGATATACGAAGTATTATTCGGCCTTGTGGGCTTTCGCCTCGAAAATCAAAAGCAATTTATAATCTTTCTGAAATTCTGATTAATCAACATAATGGAGAAGTGCCACAAAGTTTTGAGGCACTTGAAGCCTTACCTGGCGTTGGTCACAAAACGGCTTCAGTTGTGATGTCTCAGGCTTTTGGTGTACCTGCGTTTCCCGTTGATACGCATATACATCGTTTGGCTTATCGTTGGACCTTGAGTACGGGTAAAAATGTAGAAAAAACGGAAAAAGATTTGAAAAAACTTTTCCCAAAAGAAAAATGGAATCGCCTACATTTGCAAATTATTTTCTTTGGTAGAGAATACTGTCCAGCAAGAGGTCACGATCCACATCAATGTCCAATTTGTAGCATTTATGGTCGCAAAAGTCTAATGTAAAGAGAGGTATGTTTGCAAAGATTTTGGCTCGTAGCCTAAAGCAAATGCTTTAGAACTATCCAAAGAAACGTCGGCAGGTCTTGCGGCTGGCATATTGCCTTCTTTTTGCAAAGAAGGCACTACTAATTCCTTAGAAAAACCAAAATAGTTTGCCATGCCAATGGCGAACTCATACCTTGACATTCGTTCGCAGCCACCCAAATGAAAAGTGCCTTTTTCTTTCTTATCTAAAAGTAAAAAAATACCATTCGCTATATCGTCTCCCGAAGCAGCCGTTCTATATTCATCGGTAAAACAGTGTATGGGTTCACCCTTTTCAAATTTATTTTTCCAAGCATTCATAAAACCTTTGCCGCTTTTAGAAAGTCCATAAATTAGTGGAAGGCGCAAAATTAATGCATCAGGATAATGCTGTATAATTGCTTGTTCGGCCGTATATTTTTGCTTGCCATATTGCATAATTGGACGGGGCAAATCCGTTTCAGAATAAGGCGCATTTTGGCCATCAAAAACCAAATCGGTTGACGAAAAAACAAAGGGAATTTGTAGCTTTTTAGCGTATTGGGCAAGAGCAAGCGAAGCATTAACATTGATGTCATAAGAACGAGTATCTACCTCACAAAGATTGGCTTTGGAGTTGGCTGCTAAATGCAAAATGGCATCTGGCTGAATTATATTCAAAACACTTAGTAATTCCTGATTGTTCGTCAAATCTATATGATGTTTTTCAACATCATATACTATCGGTGATTGATGATAAGAAACGACAATTTGCCAATTTTTCTGTAAATGCCTTACGATATATTCGCCAAAAAAACCTGAAATTCCAGTCACAAATAATTTTTTCATATTGTACATATTTTCCTTGGTTAGTAACGACGAAAAAATAAGGTGAACAAGTTAGAAATAGAGATTTTGTGCCAAGACAAGGCGAAAAACGCAGACGATGCCTAGCATCGGCGAGTATTTTTAACGAAGTATTGGCGCAAAAGATCATAAGCTAAGTGTTCAAGTTATTATTTTGACGTTACTTAAGTACCATTAGGGACAAAATATTACGTCTATTTATTGTTACATTTAATATCACAAAACATTATCCTTTCATAATTTCTATTCAAAAAAAAATATCGAATATTAGATTATAATTTTGCCCCCCCTTCCACATAACACATTGTTTTCTTAACAGTCTCCTTTTTAAAGTTATTCAACTTAATAGATTAATTCTGTTGCAAAACAGTATTTATACTGTTTTATAACTATACATAATAGATTGATTATTAGCAAGAATAGCAAAATAAAAACTCCAAAAGTTTCAATTTTTTTTCTTTGACTGTAATGAATGTTAGCAAAATAACAACTTTTAGAAACCATCAAACTATTGAATATAAACAAAGGATTTCATTGGCATTATGTTTGCTTTCAACAAGATACTTACAATTTCCACTTTCCCCAATCTATTACAGCCCCAATCTAATTTAGTAAAAGATTTCTTTATTAAACAAAAAAATTATGTCTGTGCAAAAATATCTATTACAATGGAAAAAGCACTTTCCCTTGCTTATTGTTTTCTTGCTCATTGGAAGTTTAAAGTTAACTGCTCATTCCGATAATAAAATATCTCCTAAGCCCAAACTTTCAAAACCAGCTAATGAAATAGATATAAGGGATTTAAACGAAAAGATTTTATTGCGAGCAATGGTAAAATCCCTTTTGGTAGAAGATGAATGTAGCGAATATACATCTCAAAGAACATTTTTATCGAATCCTACAAATCAGGCTAATTCTGTAAAGATTAAACGGGCTGTAGAAAAAGCCTGCCGTCGTGTTTCTACTTGCGATGCTGATGCCGAACAGCATACTACAGGTAACAATTTAGTTACCTGTACCGATAATAATGGCGTGTCTGACTTAGATATGGGCGAGCAAGGAGGTGCAAACAATCAAGTAGCTTTTAGCTTTGGAAATTGGGCGATTCCTCAAGGTTCTACTATTTTAAGTGCATCCATTCAATTTACAGCATTATCTACCTCTTCAGGAGGGGCTAATTTTACCATCTATGGTGAAGATATAGATGATGTAGCTCCTTATTCAACAGGTTACGATATTGTTTCTCGTCCTTTGACAACTGCCTCAACTAATTGGTCTGTACCTAACTGGACATCAGGCGATGCTGGTTCTGATCAACAATCGCCCGATATTTCGGCGATTATTCAAGAAATAGTTGACCGCACTGGTTATGTAGAAGGGAATAGTATTGCGCTACATATTTTGGGAACAGGACAACGTCAGGCGGTCAGCTATGATATAGATCCCAGTAGTGCTCCGCAATTGTGTATCGAATACGATACACCTCCTGAAGTGCCAGAACCAGAATGTGCAGATTGCCCTTCTGTAGAATTGGTTTCTTTGGACGGAATTCCAGGTTTTCCGATGATTGATTTACTAAATATTTGCTCTGCTCCTGACACAGCAAGTTTGCTGATCAACAACCCAGCAGAATGTTCACTTACAGACATTTTTATGGAAATTGACTTTGATGATGGTTTGTTTTTTGGAGGATTTCTTTTTGAAGATCCTGTAAGCGCTGCGAGTGGTTCAATTCGAGTAGATGATTTATCAGATGTAAGTAAACCTGTATTTTATATAGATATGATTGGCCCTGGTGAAACGATGATTATAGATTTTGCAGTAAAAGCAGATTGTGAGATAGATATCGAATCAGAAGAAGATATTAATTTTGATGCCAATATTACTTTCGGATATAATGGTGCAGCATCAACTGATGCTTGTATGCTACAAATAACAGAAGTAGGGGCTTATAATTCAGGTATTCGAGTACCCGTACTCAATGTGTTGGACGTAAGTCCAACAGAATTAGATATTTTGGAATCTAGTACTCCTCAATGCCAAACAATAACCATTTCACAAGATGGTATTCAAGCCTTTTTAGATGAGTTTCAGTTTTTTATAAAAGGCTTAGACCAAGATCTATATTCCTTGTCAAGTATTGCTGTAAATGGTACAACCGTACCGCCAGCCAATTATACTTATAATGCAGCTACACAAACGGTTTCTCTAATTATAGATGAGTCTTATTTTACGGGGAATTTCCATACAGGCGCAGATGGAGATACTATGTTTGATGGGGATGAACGGCTTACTGTCGAAGTTTGCTACGAAGTAAATGGTTGTATTCAGGAGGCAAATTTCATTATGTATCAAGCTCTTTTTGGTTGTAATGGTTTGGTCTGTGGAGATATTTCAGAAATGCAAGGTACAATTGACTTCACACCTGACTATGGAAGTAATGCAACGGCTTCTAGTAGTAGTTCTACGCAAGGGCGTGTATGTGGAACGCCAATGCTTGTTGATTTTGACATTACCTCTTCTAATTCTCATCCTTTAGACGGTTTGTGGGAAGACCTTGTCCTAAGATGGCAGGCTTGCGATTTAGGTATTAGTAGAACCTCTGCGATTATTGTAAATGGAGTAACAATGACAGAAGGTGTACATTATGAGGTAGTATCCAATACAGTTGTATTGGATTTTGCTAATTGGACTTCTGACTTGGATGGTCCAGGTGGTCTATCTGACGAAGATGGCGATGGCATATATGATGATTTGCCTGGTGGCCAAAGCATAGATGTCAATGTTACCATTGACTTGAGTTGTCCAGGGGACGAAATACCTTGTGCGAGCAATGGATTAACTTGTTCTATTACTCAAGTCGATGTCAGAGGTCTTCGCAATTGTGGACAAGTATTTCAAAGTTTCGCTGATATAGAAGATGCTGGATTTACCTTTGGAGGTGGAGAAACAGAATGGACGGTTAATAACTTATTATATGAAACATCAGAAAGAACCCATGTTTATGCCACTCCTGTTGACGATTGGGGTGCCCCTTCGCCTCCTTATGATTTTGCATATACATTCAATTCTGAAGGAATAGGAACTTGTCAAAATCCAAGTGAGATATATCTAGAAATTAGCACAATGAATCCTCTTTCAAAGTATGTAAGATATGCACCAAATAGTGCTACTTATCAAGGTAGTCCAGTACCTGGAGCTACTTTTAGCTATCAGACTGCCATTAATGCTAGTACAGGCGAGATTGATACTTTGGGACATACTTTGATTATACCTGCTGGTTCTACTACCCCAACCTTAATGGATGAATACAATTGGAATTTTGAATATAAAGGATTTTGTGGTACAGCTACCGATTTTGTCTATGCAGTCAGAGCTATAGAAGTATGTGACGATTGTGCTCCAGCTTGCGAAACAGTCAGAGCTTGTGATGTGATGATTACCTATGTTGACTGGAGAGGAATAGATTGTCTATGCACCTTTGAATCTCGAGTAGATAGTATATCTCGCACCAACTTTGGATATGCAGATAAAGCAATGACCATACCTTTAACAGCAGAGGATGTCTCTCTTATTGAAAGAGTACGCTTTTTACCTGGCGATACTCTGTATTATAGAACAAGGATAGAGGTGACAGGTACACAAGAGCAATTGGAATCGGCCAATAGACTATGGCGATTTGATACATATTTTGGTGGTTTATATTCAGCGCCAGGAATACCACTACATACACAAGCCGAATTTGGAGGCTGGTTTATCCAAGATCAAGGCACAGGGCCATTGATTGAGATTGGCATACCAACTGCAATGCAGCAGTATGATAATAATACGAGAGATAATTATTATTGGCCATCAATATTATTCATCAATAATGGATTAGCTTCACCTGGTGGTCAATGGGGAGTAGATCCAGACAGAGTATATTGTGATGAATCACAAGGCCAATTAGCTCCTGAATATCAAGACTACTCAGTTGGTTGGTATGGTACAAACTCTGGTTGCTGTGACGATAGGGATAATAACACAACAATACAATTTTCTTGGGGACTAAATGAAGAATGTGGAGAAATAAACACAAGTCTTCTTACTCCGGGTCTTACAGAATCAGAAGATCATTATAATACTGTTTATGAGGATTTCTTAAGAGAATTTGATGTAGAACCTGGTGATGTTTTCTATATTGAACATAGAGTACCTATTGTACATAATCCTGGTTATGATATCTCATTACTGAATGGCCAGGCAGTGGACAATGTAAATACTATAAGTACTAGAGCTTTTATACAAGGCAATAACCCCAATCCCAATGAGTGTAGTATTGGATTAAATGAAGACTGCTCTTTCCCTGGGCCAGATTATTATACAATATTACCCAATGATGTAAATATGAACAATACCGTAACCATAGAAGACTGTGATGTGACAGTAGAATATACCTTTACCTTTCCAAAGGATGTTGTTGACGATGACGGTAATGAATGGTTTCAAAACGAATACAGACCGTATGAATTTTTAGAATATATACAACCCAACTTTCCGCCTAATTTCATCTATCAAGGAAATGCAGAAATAGAGCTTTTTGATGGAACGGTTATCCCCATTCCAAATAGCTATATTGATACCAATTATGGAAATTTAGGCTGTATAGATGATGATACAGGAGGGCTTTGTTGTATGGCAGCCGATTCTATGGAATTGGCAGGCTTACGTTGGGCAACACCAAATTATTATGATGCCCTAAATTTTGAATACGCTTCTTATACTGATCTTGGAGATACCACCAATTGGATAAGTGGGTATTCTCCAAATGGGCCATGTTTGGTAGGTAAGTTATTTAATCACGAAAAAGAGAATAGTGGTATCTTCCCTGTTTTCATAGTTGGAGGCGCTGAAGATTGCAATACTTGGACTCTAAGATACAAGCTTTCGCCTCTTTGTCCAGAAGATGTCAATAATACTGACTTTAGTATCCAAGCTCAGTTTGCAGAGCCTGCTCTGGCACAATACACGGAGAATACTTATTCTGCAAATGGACCAGAAGATGGTTGTACTACGAGAGGGGTGAGTGTTTTTGATCAGTGGGATATTAATCCTTACGGGGAAAATCCTGTCTCACTAACAAATGATTGTTGGAATGCTGCATGGCCAGATCATACAGAAGATTATGATCGCTGGTATTTTGGTTTGGTCACACCAGACCCCGATGCAAGTTCAGGCTCACGTAACCCAGCTAGACAAACAATAACAGATGTGACCAGTGTTAATGATTTTGTAGATAATAGTTTGAACTTTCCACCTTTGACAGCCGATGTTTCTAATCTCTTACTAGCAGATTTGGCTGGAGCCAATGAAGTCAATGTCTTTGAGCTTTGTGCAGGTACAGGCGGAGGTAGTGCGACACATGAAAATGTGGTCGCCAGTATAGAAGTACCTAATACGATTGATTTAATCAATATCCAATCTTTGAGTGGAACAGGATTTACTTTTGAAATAGCAGAAATAAAAGTTAGTTCTATCGTATATGCCATACAAATGGCCAACTTAGCTCCTGGTGCCTGCGATGAAATTCAAATTACTACTGAATTACTATTTTGTCCAGTTGGCTTAGATGTAGATACCGAAATCTGTATTCAAGCAACGAGTGGTTGTGTAGAACCTGTAAAAGCGGCTGCTTTATTGTCTAATGGTGAAGTCTGTGACGTAGAAGAAGTTTGTTATCAGTACATTGCCGAAGAAGCAGATTTACAGGTCGAATGGGACCCTCAACCGATGGGCCCATACAGTCTTTGTGAATCCTTCCCTATGGGAGTCCGCATGAAAAATGTAAAACCTGCTATCTTAGCTGATATTCAACAAGATTTCTGGTTTCCTGCAGGTTTACAATTTGTACCAAATAGTTTCCAACTCTGTTATCCAGGAGGCCCAGGAAATGTTGGGCCTTGTGTCTCGATTCCAGATCCGATAGCTAATCCTACTGAAAATTCCGTTTTTGGTACGAACTATAGCTATGATGATATGTCTGTTTTGAATACTTTTATTCATAACAATGGTTTACCAGGTATTTTATCCATGCAAGATAGCAATAGAGTTCAAATTCTTTTTGATGTAGAAACTATATGTGATGACTTTGTATCGGGTACAAGTGTCTATTATCAAGCATCAGGAGCCGACCCTTGCGAGTCAAGAGTTAATTCCATGTTTGTCAATAGTGACCCTATCGTTATAGAAGGTGCATTGCCACAAGACTTTGCGCAATTCTTTGTAATTGCTGACCCCTTGACCGCTAACTGCGGTCAAGATGCAACTATTAATCTGACCTATTTGAATATTAGTCCTTTTGGAGAAACCATTGAAAGTACGGCCTGCTTGAATATCCAAACTCAAACTTTCTCTTATAATTCTGGAAGTGCCGTTTGGATATCGCCTCCTGGTCATACCCCCAATGTGACTGAATCTCCAAATGGTATGTTTACGGAAGTCTGCTTTGATATACCTGACGGTATCGGCCCTGGCGAAACCTTTAGAATGTCTATGGATTTTGCAGTTCCTGAAGATGTAGATTGTGGTGCTCAAGATTTAGGCATTATGCTAACCACACAAATAGAAGATGTCACTTGTTTAACTACAGGTGAACAATGTAGTGTTAATGTGCTCAATAGTGTAAACCCTGTCCTTTCGATTGATTTTATGCCTGGATTGGATGTACTAAATCATAGCTTGGCTTCTGAATGTCCTGATACAGATGGGACTATGGATATTTGCTATGAAGTACTACTAGGAAACAATGGAACACTATATAATGATGATGTAACTATCGCATTATATCAAGATTTGAATCAAAATGGATTGATAGATGAGTCCTTTGAACCTCTCATGGCGACAGAAGATCAAGCAGTATTTATAGTAACTGGTGACAGCATAACCATTACAGGTTGTATCTCTGTTATAGAAAGTGCGTCTTGTCCTTTGGTCATGCGTATCGGCCAAAGTTCAAGTTGTATATGTGACGCTACAGATTTTCCTTATATGCAAGTTCCACCCAATATTTTGGATGGTGTAGAACCCGCAACCGTTCTTTGTCCGGGAGATACATTAGGACTGAAAAATTGCGGTTCGTGGACATATACTGCAGTACCAGCCGCAGGAGCAAATTTTACTCCAAGTGCAGCTGGTGATAGTACTTTTATTACCATCAATAGTGGCTATGGTATAGCCACTCCTGTAAAGATTTTAGTATCAAGTGCCGTAGGCGGTTGTGAACCATATGAAGTAGAATTAGATGTATATGGTTTAGATGAATTTGAATTTGGCCCTTATGAACAAAAAGTGGTTTGCGAAGTCGGTTGTGTACCACTAAGTCTCGCTTTGCCTTCGGGATATGAAGAAAGTGCCATCGTTAGATGGACACCAGACACTTATTTAGACGACCCGACTCTACTCACTCCTACTATTTGCAATCCCGATAATAATATTACTTATCGAGTAGAACTAGAAATTGCATTGGGAGACAATCGCTGTACGTTTGAAGCTCAATATCCTGTCATGGTAATGGAACAAGTAAGAGAAGCATCTGTTCAAGATGCCGATTTATGCCCTGGGCCTACTTCGACTATGACAGCTCCAGGAGGATATTCAACCTATATCTGGCAACAAATAAATGATGATGGCACACTTACAACTTTATCTTATGGCAGTTCTAATACCTATATGCCGACAAGTGCGGGTACTTATCAAGTTGAATACTTCAATTTAGGTGATATTTGTTCTACATTAAGTAATCCAATAGAAGTCAGTCCTTGTATTGATTATGGTGATTTGCCTGATAGTGGAACAGGTACAAGCTCTTTGAATTATGAAACAGAAATGGCCAACGGTGGAGCAGGACACCATATCGTAAATGGTTTAAGTTTGGGAAGTACCGTAGATGATGAAGGTGATGGGCAACAAGATTTGACTGCAATGGGTGATGGTATAGATGAAGATGGAATCTCCTTCCCCATGAATACTCGCTGGGTTCCTGGCGGTCGTGTACGTATTCCGTTTGATGTTTTTAATATGACTGGTTCACAAGCCGAATTAGAAATTTGGATTGACTGGAATGGTGATGGTGATTTTGATGATGCCAATGAATGGGTTATTGATTTATCTGATGATGCTTCGGGTGATTTTGGGCAAGATGGTTACTTAACCATTAACATTCCTGACGATATTGTGCTAGATGCAGATTTGGGTATGCGAGCAAGATTGGGTGACGAAAATAATATGACTCCATATGGAGTTTCAGGTTCAGGTGAAGTGGAAGATTATCTCATTCGTATTAGTTGCGATGACTTTAATTGTCTTCCTTTCAATATTTCTATCAATAGAGAATAAAAAAAATTTAATTTTATTTTGCACATGACTCGCAGAGACTTTGTTAACTCAAAGTCTCTGCTTTTTTTATATACCGAAAACTATATATTTTTTGAAACAAAAACTACTGCTTTCCTAGCTCAATTCTAATAATTAAATAAATCTCACCAGGTAATGAGCAATAAAATCATGTCACAAATAATTATATTCTAATATTTTTTTATTTCTCAAAATACGAAATATTGTAATATCGAATTATTCAAGTATTCTATTGAGAGAATCTTCTACTTCTATTCCACAAAATGAGCCCTATTTTCCAAACTAATCGAAGCTAAAAAAACATATTTTTTCCAAAATAGCAGCTCAATAGTGGTACTCATGCTAACGGAGACAGTTTTATACACTTTTGAAATGCTTTTGGCATAGTTTTAGAAATAAATTATAAAAAAAATTAATATATATTTTTGCTGCCGCCTCTTATCTACAAATCTACTGAACAAATACACTAACTTTTTGAGACTTATTACTACTCATCATAAATTTGAGTAGTTACGGTTTATATATTGTTTAACAAAAATTGCATAAAAAAAGAAGAATAACCCCATCATTCTTGGTTCAAAATAAAATTAATCCTGTATGAAAAATTTAACTTATCGTTTATTTTATTTTACCTTTTTAATCAGTGTTTTGTCATTTACGATGTTGGACAATAATCCTGAAAAAGGAAAGATAAAAACCAATCCGCCAACAGCTAAGCAAGCTCTTCAAGCTGCCTTTCATGAATCCGATTGTAGCAATACCGACTTGGGAGCAATATTGGATCATATTGCAGCACCTCATTCGTCAGAATCCATCAAAACCAGTCAAAAAAACACTATTAAAAGTGTAACAAAAGTGACAGCTCTTCCGCGTCGCATGCCTGTGACTGAATGCCAAAGAGTAGGTTCTTGTGCTGCAGATGCAGAACAATTAGTCAATGGAAATAGCTTTGTAGGCTGTAATAATACATCAATAAGTGATTTGGATTTAGAGACAAGAGGAGGTGTTATCAATCGTGTAGGCTTAAATTTTATGGGCTGGAATATTCCAGTCGGCGCGACGATAATAAGTGCAAGAATCCAATTTACGGCACTTCGAGATAATCGAGGTGCGAGTAGTTTGACAATAGCAGGTGAGGCAGCAGATAATCCAGGAGTATTTACCACTGCGAATGATGTGAATAGTCGTCCTATAACCTCAGCAACAGCTAATTGGTCACCACCAGATTGGTCAGCAGAAGATGCAGGAGTAGCTCAACAGACACCTGATATTTCTGCAATTATCCAAGAAATCATTGACCGTCCAGGTTATGCCCAAGGCAACAATATTGGTATCCACTTTGGTGGTTCAGGTTCTAGAGGTGCTTATAGTTACGATTTAGATCCTAGCAAAGCTCCAGAGTTGTGCATCACTTATGAAATAGAAGAACCTGAACCAATCGAATGTGACGGCTGTTCGGATTTGAGTATTACTTCTTTACAAGGAATACCCAATTTCCCACAGGTAGATGTACTCAATGTTTGTAGTACTCCTGATACCGTTTCTTTATTAATTTACAACCCTGGTCCTTGCCCTATAAGCAATGTTGAAATCAGTGTTCCTTTTGATGAAGGTTTAACTTATTCGGGCTTTGTAGAAAGTTATTATCCTGATGCAATGGTTTCAGAATTTGATGTTTCTGATGCAACTGAACCAGTTTTCCTAGTCAATAGCATAGATACTGGTGGCGTTGTCATTGTCAATTTTGGTATTGCTGGCGATTGTAATGTAGATGTTGAAAGTGAAGAACCGCTAAACTTTGATGTAATGGTAGATTATTTTTCTAATACATCTAGTAATGGATTATTACAATGTTCAGCTTCTTTAGAAGAAATAGGAGAATTTAATAGTGGTATTAAAGTTCCTGTAATAAACTTATTGTCAATAACTCCAGCCGAGCTGGATTTATCCAACTTTTCGAGTGAGTTCTGTCAAACCCTTACCATCTCACAGGATGGTATTGATGCCAACCTCGATCATGTTCAGATTCATGTAGATAACCTTGAACTCATGAGTACTATTATGCTCAACGGTATCAATGTAAACGGAAATGCCTTACCGAATGGTAGTTGGACTTATGACGATCCTTCTAATATGCTAACACTCTATATAGACAATACCTACTTTAGTCAAAATGGCCACTCAAGTGGAGGCTTAGGCAATGGAAACAATTTATTTGAAGAAAATGAAAGATTATTTGTCGAGTTCTGCTATCAGGCAATGGGTTGTGTAGATCCGACACAATTTTTAACCTATAAAGCCTTTTATGGTTGTAATAATCAAACTTGCTTTGATGTATCAACCATGCAAGCAACCTTAGACTCAGAGGCAAGTTTTACAGCAAATGTAGTAGCCAATGCTACTTTTAATCAAGCTGGTCAAATATGTGGAAACGACTTTTTATTTGACTTTATCATCACTTCAAGTAATCCTCATCCTCAAGAAGGCAAGTGGAAAAACCTAATCGTTAAGTTTAATGCTTGTAATACTTCTTTCTCACAAATAACAGATATTGCATTAAATGGTACACCATTGCCAGGTAGCTTATGGTCAGAAAGTAATGGAGCTGTCACCATTAACTTTGCAGGCAATACACAAACCTTTGGTAGCTTATCAGATGATGATGGCGATGGCAATATCAATGATATGTTAGGAGGAAATGCCTTAGTATTTAATGTGACGATGGATATTTTATGTAGTGAAGACCCTTCTTGTGCTTCTTCACAATGTTCGATAGAAAATATCGAAGTGAGTGGTACACGAAACTGTGGCCAAGCTTTTCAAGAGTTTGCACCTTTAGCTTCGCCTGTAACTTATGGTTATGGAGAGACGAGCTTTATGACCTATGATACGATAGAAGCGCATAATAACTATTATGAGAATACATGGGTCACCGTGCCTTGTGGAGAATGGGGGCCATCTCCGAATGGCTTTAAATTAGAATTTACCACAGGAGCAACCAATATAGCAGCTTGCACCAATGCGAATATGTATGCGAGAGTGACCTTAGATGATGGTTCAATAGATTATTGGCATGATATCCGTTATCATGCTAATTCAGCGACTTATAATGGGACACCTGTCCCTGGAATTACTTTTGATTATGTTACCGATCAATTTGGGGATACGATACAAATCGATTTTATCATTCCGATGGGAAATCCTAATGTGACTGATCATGCCTACTTTTTTAATATAGAAGCTTCTGGACACTGTCGTCCCGATCGTCATATCAGAGCAATATGGGAAGTCGTTCAAGAATGTCCTGACTGTAATGGAGGCGATTGTGAGATTTTAATGTCTTGTCATAGTCCATTATCTCGTATCTACTGGAATTCAACCAATTGTGTCTGTGATTGTGATTTTGCTACGCATACGACCCATAAACGACTAAATTATGGCTATGCCGATTGTAATATGACGATTCCTTTATCAGAAGGAGATATTCCTCCTCAAGATTTAGACCGCTTTATGCCAGGGGATATTATAGAAATCACAGGAACAGCAGAAATTTTAGATGTCACGGCACTACGAGAAGGTTCTACACAATGGTCATTTTATTTGGAAGGCCCAAATGTAAATTCGGATGGGTCTTGGGATAATCATAATGCGGTATTTGATAATCTCTATTTTGAGAAAGCGGGTTCTGGAGTACGACAACCCTTGATACCAACCTGTATATTAAATGAATATCCAGCGAACTCTCAGTTGCATGAAGATTCACCAAATAGAGAGTTTAAAGTATATCTAGGAAATTTAGGAGTCAGTCATGTCAATCCGACTGCTGATCCAGCCTGTACCGATTTTAGTAATGCTTCGCCTACTTATCCATTTGATCAGGCAGCTCCAGATGGCTATTTATATTCTGATGGTTCAACAGGACACGCTGCCTATCAGTCTTATACAGGAGCAGAATATTACTCTCAAAATCATGGCAATGATTATTATGATTCTCGAATGGAATTACATATTCAGTTTGGAAACAACTTAGCTTGTGATGGAGCGACCTATAACGAAGATGCAGATGCCTGTGCCAATGGCCTAGTAGATGCCTTTAATATGGAAAATGGGGACTCAATTCATTTTGTGGTACGTGTACCGATAGCGGCGAATGGTTTTCATAAGATGGACTCGACACTTCATAAAAACGATCGATCACTTTTGTATATACAGACCTATGACCAAAGAGAAACCAACTGTGGAAATGTAAACGAAATAGCACGTACTTGTTGGACAGATACCCCTTATGAGTTCTATAATCCAGAAGTAGGGCATACGACAGAAGTGACTGTAAGAGATTGTGATATTGAAGTAGAGCATACCATATTTATTGCTAATCCACTACCAACCGTAACGGCTGGACAAGTACCTTGGTATGAAAATGAATATAGAGGAGCAATGGGTGTCGAATGGATAGAGCCTTTCTTCCCTTCCAATATGGTCTATCAGGACGATATGGTTATCGAAGATATGAATGGAGTACAAACTTTGATAGGCAATGAATGGATAGATGCTTCCAAAGGAAACTTAGCTTGTTCTGATAATGGTGCAGGAGGGGTTTGCTGTGTAGCTGCCGATGCTTCGGATTATGCCCGCTTACATATCTTTGATCAGGCTTATATAGATGGTAAGGCACATACGGATTGCTCGCCCTATATTGCTTATAATAAACCTTTGATTAACCATCATTTAGACCCCTTCCCAGTACTACCTGTGTCGGGAGCAGAAGACTGTTTTTATAAAATCAAATATACCTTGACTGCCCTTTGTCCAGAAGATGTCCAATCGTCAGACTTTGGATTGAATGGACAATTTGCTCATGTTTATGTTCCTGATTGGATTGCATATAATAGAATTACGAATAGTATCGCCGATCCGAATTCTGGTCATTATACAGATTTAGGCATGAATCCATTTGGACAAAGTAATATTGGTCGAGATTGGGATGGAGGCATAAAGGGTTGGAATTTTTATTGGCCTTGGGCAACTGACCCTGATTTATATGCTGACCATGCCAGTCGATTTGTAACCAGTGAGGTGACTACACCTGATAATTTTAATGATTTTAGTACAGATTATCCAGCATTATCTGCCAACTTTGACCGCCTACTCATTGCCGATGAAGCAGGAGTAAATGAAGTAAATGTATTTGAGCTTTGTGCAGGAGCAGGAGGTGGACTCTCTACCCACGAAAACGTGGCAGCGACTATCAATATACCTTTAAGTATAGAACTCATAGATGTTCAAAGTTTAAGTGGGACTGGAATAAATTATATTTTTGTTGAAACCACGCCAACCCACAATGTCTATATGATGGAAATGAGAGACTTAGCCCCAGGTGCTTGTGACCAAATAGAAATCACTACCGAGTTGACTTTCTGCCCTACAGGTACAGGAGCAGATACCCGTATTGTAGTAGAAGCCAATACAGGCTGTGTAGATCCAACAAAGGGTTCTGATTTATTGGCAGATATAGATGCCTGCAATAGTGTAGAACAAGCCTACGAATATATCCGAGAAGAGTCAGACTTACAGGTCGAATGGGATCCAAATGCATCGGGAGAATATAGCCTTTGCGAACAAATCCCGATGGGAGTTCGTATCAAAAACGTAAAACCTGCTACCTTGACAGATATTGAAATGATGTGGTACTTCCCTACAGGCTTAGATTTTGTTCCAGGCACATGGGAGGTTTGCTATCCTGGTGGCCCCACTAATACTGGGCCTTGTGTACCGATACCTGACCCTATAGTTGATTTATCGATGAATAATGCTTTGGGTACCTTCTTTGAATATGACGATTCTGCTGTATGGAGTACTTTTATATCAAGTAACGGCTTACCTGGTATTGCTGCTCCAAATGATGAAAACCGAATTCAATTTAATTTCTTGGCAGAAACTGAATGTGATGAATTTGTGAGTGGAACAAGTATATGGTATCAAGCCAATGCAGCCGACCCTTGTGAGGGTCGGGTACAGTCTATGCAGGTACAGTCTAATCCCGTTATTATACAAAATGCAAACCCTATAAACTTTGCCCAGTTTTATGTTTTCGCCGAGCCAACTGTAGCCTATTGTGGTAGTGAATCCAACATCGTATTGACTTTCTTAAACATAAGTCCATTAGGAGAAACGATGGGTAGTGAAGTATGTATGGATATACAAACAGGTGCATTTGATTATTCTCCAGGTTCAGCTACTTGGATAAGTCCAAACCATATCCCAACTATCACGGAAACAACTTCTGGAGCAGCCATCAAGATTTGTATGGATGTCCCAGATGGTATTTCAAATGGAGAAGTTTTCCAAGTTGGTTTAGATTTCATTGTACCTGACGATGTAGATTGTGGTGACCAAACCATGAATGTGGCAGTACAAAGCACAATAGAAGACCAAGCCTGTGTTAGTACGGGTGTCAATTGCTCTGTGAATGTACTCAACTCTGTAAATCCATTGATAGATATTGACTTCAATCCACCACTTCCGATTAGTGGTCAAAATGTCTATGTAGGTTGTTCAAGCGGAGATATTGTTCCAATTTGTTATGATGTTGATGTTGCAAATATTTCACCTGATTTATATGCAGACAATATCATAATAAGTATTTTTAGAGATTTGGATTCCAATGGCGAATTAGATAATTATGACCCACAATTGGGAAGCTCGACAATGCCAGTTGTATTGCCTGGTGGAAGCAATCGCACCTTGAATGGTTGTTTCAATGTACCTGCTACAGATGCTTGTCCTGTATTCTTGATTGTAGAACAAAGTGGGCCTTGTGTATGTGACACAAAGATGTACTATCACAATGTAGTAGAGCCTGAGGCATTAGCCGTTTTACCCGAAAATGTAAATGTATGCCCAGGTGAAGCATTAGTTTTAGAAAATTGCGATGATTGGACCTATAGTATTCAACCTACCAATGCTGGTACAATAACAGATGCTGGTAATGGAACAACTGAATTAACTATCAATAGTGGTTTTGGACTAAGCACTCCTATCATGCTTCAAGCAACCAGTGATTTAGGAAACTGCGGTGTGCAAACCTTCTCTAGAGATGTTTTCAGCTTAGCAAACTTTAATTTAGGCCCATATGCTCCTGAAGAGGTTTGTGAAACGGATTGTTTACAATTGGATTTGGATATAGATGCATCTTATCGAGATAATATGACCGTAGTTTGGTCACCAACAACGTTCTTAGACGATCCAAACTCACAAACACCAACGGTATGTCAACCAACCATGTCTATTAATTATACTGTTACTGCAACTTATTCTGATGGTATAGACAATTGTATGTTTACTGCAACATTCCCTGTTCAATCTATCCCACAGCCGATAGAAGATGTTATACCAGACGGAAAATTGTGTAGTGCAGCAGAATATACTTTCACAGCCCCAACTGGCTTTGATACTTACGAGTGGATTTTTATAGATAATAACAATCAAGAAACCACTGTCCAAGTTGGAGCATCCAATGTCTTTATGGAATCGGATATAATGAATGTAGGTACTTATTATGTCTTATATTCAAACAGTTCGGATGCTTGTAAAACTCGAAGTAACAATTTTGAGTTGGAAGTATGTATTGATTACGGTGATTTACCTGATAACTCAGGTAATACAACAACAGGTGATTACCAGACAGAAGTAGCTAACAATGGCCCAGCGCATCACGTGGAAGAAGGTTTCTACTTAGGTAGTGGTGTAGATGAAGAAATGGATGGCCAGCCTAATATAACAGCAACAGGAGATGGTAACGACGAAGATGGTATTACTTTCCCAATGGATATCCAATGGATACCAGGCGGTACTATACGAATCCCGTTTGATGTTTCCAATCCAAGTGGCCAACAAGGGGAATTAGAAATATGGATTGACTGGAATGGCGATGGCGATTTTGACGATCCTGATGAGTTTGCTGTAGATATATCTGACAATGGTTTTGGCGACTTTGGAAGAAATGGTTATTTGACTATTTATGTACCAATGGATATCGCTTTAGACCAAGACTTAGGTTTTAGAGCTAGGTTGAGCCATGAAAACGATATGACTCCTTATGGAACTACGCTTGAAGGAGGAGAAGTAGAAGATTATTTACTACGAATAGATTGTGATAACAATACCTGTTTACCTGTAAGTATAGAGGCTAATCGTTAAGACTAAAAAGTAAAAAGTCCCCCTACTCTTTTTACCCTAAGAATAATTTTATTTTGCACATACAACTGCAGAGACTTTGTAATAAAGTCTCTGCTTTTTTTATTTCATTTACTATCGTTTTTGGGAGGGGTCAGGGGTCAGATTTTTCGCTTTGCGAAAATAAGGGGTCAGGAAAATGCTGACTCCTCTAGCTCCGCAAAGCGGAGCGAGCTGACCCCTGACTCCTCCCAAAAAACATTCATCCGAAAAACTCCTAGGAATATCGACAAAAATTGGATTTCACATTTAAAATCTTGAAATTATTAATACAAAATTCAAGATTTCTTGAGCTATTTTCTAACATTAAAAACCAATCGAAAATGAAAAAAACAAATTTAAACAACAAGATGGTAATGGGTGGAATTTTAGCTGTGATAGCAATTATTTTACTCAGCGTTTTTAATCCATTTGGCTACAATTCAATGGGTTATCGTGAAGTCGTCGAGACTCCTTTAGGGGATAAAAAGGTAGTTTACGGAAACGGAATTTACCTCAAAATCCCAGGAAGTAAAATTACAACTTATCCAAATCTAGTGACCATTGCTTATACCAAGCAAGAAACCGAAGCAACGGTCAATCAAGACTTGGTTGAGGTGCGTTTTATGGATGCTACTACTGCAAAAGTTGAGATTTTCGTAAAATATGCCTTACCCAACGATGAAGTCCAAATGCTAGAGATACATGAGGATTTCCGAAATGTAGATCATTTGTCTTCTACAGGTCTTGCGCCTTACACTAGAGAGTGTTTAAAATATTCGGCTCAACTGATGGAGTCAGAGCAGCACTATTCTGGCGGAATGTCCAAATTATCCAACGATTTTAGAGACCAACTCGACAATGGACAGTATGTTGTGGACAATTTTGAGTCTTCGAGCAGAGATAGCCTGACGGGTGAGTTGAAAAAATCTTACGAAAATAAAATTCGTTTGGACAATTCTAACAAACCTGTAAGAAATAGCAATGACCTCAAAGAAATGGGAATTTCGGTAAGAACGCACAATATCATTAATGTAAAATACGAAAAGCAGGTTGATGATAAATTGGCTAAGAAAATCGAAGCCAGTACTCGTGAGTCAATTTCTAAACAAAATCTTATCACGGCTCAACAAGAAGAGTTGACAGCAGCAGCAGAAGGTCGTAAGCGATTAGTCGAAATCGAGTACGAAAAAAAGCAAGAGCAAACTCGTCAACTGGTTCAAGCTGAAACTCAAGTTAAACTGGCTGGAAAAGACATGGAGAAGCAAAAAATCGCTATGGAAGCCGCCAAATTAGAAGCTCAAAAAATCAAAGCCCTCGCTGATGCTGAGGCTTATGCCAAAGCTAAAGTCATGCAAGCAGACGGTGCTTTGGAGAAGAAACTAGAGACGTACAAAGAGGTGCAGCAAATGTGGTCTAACGCATTCGCCGCCTATCAAGGTGACCTTGTTCCTAAGTTTCAAACAGGCGTTTCTAACGACGGCAATGCAGGACTTGACTTCATGCAAATCATGGGTGCAAAAGCTGCAATGGACTTGAATTTGGATACGAATGTAAAGAAGAAGCAGTAATTTTTTGGAGGGGTCAGGGGTCAGCGCGCTCCGCTTTGCGGAGCTAGAGGAGTCAGCATTTTCCTGACACCTTATTTTCGCAAAGCGAAAAATCTGACCCCTGACCCCTCCAAAAATTAAAACCGATTCCCAAATAAATTAAACAAAGGCACATCAACCGTCGCCGTAAACATAAGTCGCCAAGCTCCTGATTCAAATACCTCATTGTTGAGTTCAAGGATACGCTTTTGTGGGCCGTGCTGTACTCCAAGACCAAGCGAAAATGGGTTTTTAGGAAGATTATACATAAAATATGCACCTGGAGAAATCACATTATTAAAGGTAAATTCTGGTAAATTCAAAACCGTATCATTGTTGTCCGCAATTTCATTTTCTTGAAACCGAATTGCCGTAACTGCTCCCAAGTCCAAAATAGGAACAAAAATACTAAATGACCCTTTTTGACGAGGCGTAAATTTCCAACTTGCAGAAAAACCAACGGGTACAGTAAGTCCAGCAGAAAAAGAATTTTGTTCTAATCCTGCAGCTTTAATTTTGCTATCCGTCAATCGCTCTCTACCTGCGCCCAATCCAAAATAAGAATTTAAAGAGACATTATAATTGGCTTGTCGCTTGATGCGGCTACTGCCAGGAGGCAGTGCCACGACCTCCAAAGCTCGGCGAATATCTTCTGGTTTTTGAGCCAAAGCTATATCGGCAATAAAACTTCCATAAACTAAAAAAGCATTGCGTGTTTTTTCATTTTTTTTGCATTTTTTTCGATCTTTTCCTTCTCGATTATTGCAATTTCCAAGTGTTCGTTCAGAAATAATTTTATACAACTCTAGCGCATTATAAATCGCATAATTATATTCTTGTCCATTTATATTTTCAAAAAGATTAAGCGTGTGGTCCGATATTCGAGGAATATATTGCAAGGTTTCTTCTCGTTCTACAATACTGTAAGCGACCTTCGCATCATCTACCAAAATGGGCGTTTCCAAGACGGCATTTATCAGACTCACCACAACTTGTGCAAAAGGCAAATAATCATTAAACAAAATGGTCTCGTTTTCTTTTTTCTTCGTGGCCAAACGCTTTCGCTGTTGCTTCAAAAGAGATAAATTATAGACAAAACTCGTCGTCAAAGTGGCCAATCCTTGATTATTAAAATCATGCGAAGGATAAAGGCTTTGCAGCCTTTGATACAACAAACCAAAAAAAACATCGTGCTGTGTATCGTCATTCAACAATTTATTCCATTGTTCGGTATTGAGCCAAGTTCGTTCCTCAGAGTCCCCTACTTTTAAAAACAAAAAAAGTTGGCTCGACAACTCCAAAATTTTGGCTACACGCTTTGTATTTTCTATAGTTTTTTGAATATCACTTGCATATTTTTCATCCAACAAGTTGATTTTATGTCGTATTTCGAGCGACTCATTATAAAGCTCACTTAGCGCAGGATTTGTGGCTGAAATTGCAGCCACAACAGGCTCATCTTTAGTCAATTTTTGATACAAAGGACTCTCTTGTTGGAGTTTTGATTTCAAATCACTTAATTGACTTTTTATCGTCTCTCGTATTTTTTGAAATTGATTTTGGCGAATTTCTAGCGTTTCAACTTTAGAATTTCCTTGTATTTCTACAAATAGTTTTTCGTCTAAGGTTTTACTCAAATAAACTAAGGCCATAGAGTCATTTTCTGTAAATTTTTGTGTCTTAGACAAATCCGTTTTTAAGGACTTTCCGAACCAAAAATCAAGGTCAGCCAACAACTCGCTTTGCAGTTGTTGGCGCTGCTGCTCTAAGTCATCTAGTTTGCCTTGAAGACCTGCGTCAGTATTTCCATTCTGAACATTTACCAAATAATCAAATTTGGCTTGAGTACGAGTCAATAAGGCATCCCATTCCATCAAAATCTTTGCTTTATTGGGATTTCCATTGATACCACAAACCATACAACGAGACAATTCCAAGCCAGCCGCAATCAACTCTGTCGAGTCGGGTTCTTCCCCAAAATGTATATCAAATTTATCAATTGAGGGTTCTTCCATAAGCGTTTCATAAAAACGTTTACCCTTCAAATTATAAGGTATTTCTTGTATAGTATCCCAAGCATTATGCAATTCGTTATTATAAATATCAACCTTTTTTAGATAATCGAAATAGATGGAATCTGTTTCGATTCGCAGAGAATCGGGTAAGACAGCAGTTTGTAAAAAAGCAAGTTCCAAAAAGATTTGTTTGTCTATTAAATCATCACGCATTTGCATCAATTTTTGCTCATGCGTTTCAATAAGACCTGCAAGTGCAGCTCTATCTTTTTTGGAATTTTCAGAAGCTGCCAAACTCAAATTAAGGTCTTTCTGAAGCTCTTTACTACTTTTTTGAACCTTGCGAAAAGTAAGGGGCAAAACATCATCTATAGAGTTATCTCTATAGACCAAATCCAGAATGCTATAAATGACTAAAAGATTGTAAATTTCTGGGATATTCCTAATTTTTTGATACTTCGCCAAATCAAAAACTTTGGGCAAATTGAAGCCTAATTTTTGAATATCTTCGGCAAATACTTGACGAGCCGACAACAGAGCCGATTTATAGTTTGAAATATCAATTTGGTTCAAAAAATCATAAGAAAGCGGAAAAAGAGTTCTGAGTTCCGCATATTCTTCATCATTGAGTCGCTCACGAAATTTATGCATAAAAGTGACATTAAATTCTTCTTGCGCTCTATCTGTTATAAATTCAGAAAGCCCCGTAAGTATAGTCGTTGTCAAATTAGTAGGTGGCGCAGGAGCATTGGCTTCAATGGTTTCGGCCGATGCAACTAGCTCGTTGGTTGAAGCTAAAACGGGCTCTGCATATTCAATTTGAACTCCATTTATTGTTGTCAATTGTTGGCGATAAGTCATACTGTCGCCATAAAGTTTTTGATAAACAGGTAAATATTGTGATTTTCGAGATTGAATTTCGGTATTGACTTTAACAGAAATCAGGTTCTTGCTATCCGTCCACGCTTGGTTTTTAAACCAATCTTGGGGCAGCAAACGAGCCAAATAAGGATTGTTTTTATAGGCATCATAAACCACAAGTGCATTGTAATCCGCAATATTATTATTCAAAATTTCATTGTCATAATGCACTCCCAAAATAGAATGGATTTTGAGGACTTGCTTTTTGAGATATGGTTTTTTTTCTATTTCACCTGTTTCTTTAGCAATAAGAGATTCAAAATACAAACTCTGATTATTGATTTTGATATTGTTATTCAAAACACTATCCACAAGCAATAGAGTATCATACTGAAAGAAAATCTGAAAATCTCGTCCGTAAGAATCAAATGTATATTCACCATTTTTTTCTAGTAAGATGGAATCTTGCAGAGATGAAAATTTGCCAATACGATTTGCTTCATCCAATTCATCAGCCGAAGCGGATTTAAAACTTATTTCAACAGTTGTATCCGCTTCTATTTTTATCCAAAGCTGGTTTTTTTCTATTGCATCGGCTAGTTCTAAGGCATCTGAATACAAAGATTGGGCATGGAGTGTCGCATTCCCAAAAATAAAGCAATAGCATAAAAAGACTAGGAGTTTGGTTTTTGGTAGATTCATAGTACGTTAAACTTTTATGATTCTTTGACTTTTCCCGTGAAAATATTTCCATTCAAATCTAAAATCGTTCACTTCCTGCGGTCGTTCTCTCTTTTATTTTGAACGGAACACGGAATTTGTCAAAGAAGGACTTTTATTAGATAAAAAATTTAGGTTGGTGGAATATCTCGGTCATTGGCAATGATTTGGGCATCTTCTTCCGAAATTTCCAAATCTCCATCTGAAGCATCCGCCATCGAATCATCCACACTTACAATGTCTCTATTAACAGGCGCATCCGCAACAGGCGCATCCGCAACAGGCGCATCCGCAACAGGCGCATCCGCAACAGGCGCA
>JAHDEQ010000017.1:0-3284 GCA_020628755.1 Saprospiraceae bacterium | reverse complement strand
TCCGCAACAGTATCTTCATCAGAACCATCATCCAATTGAGGAATAATTTCATCCATTTGGGTTTCGATAAAATCATTCATTTTAGTGACTTTAGCCTCTAATTTTTCGGCTTTAGCTAGTTTGATGTCTTTGACAATTCCTCTATAAGTAGTGAGTTCTTCGGTTGTTGTAATTGTCTGAGGTTCTCGCAATACTTGTATGTATTGCATAACATTTTTGCTTAAATCATTGATTTTGGGTCGAAGCAAATTACGGATTTCATCCGTAATGTCCGTTCCTCTAAAACGAACATTCATCGTTTTTAAGGAATTGAGAACTGCAATAATCATTTTTTGGTCGAGGCTCATTTGGTAAGTTTAATTTTTGAATAATTATTCAAAATCTTCGTCATCTCCAAGATTTAGTTTTGCACCAGCTAATTCACTTAAACTGTGTTGGTCGCCCTCTTGTTTGGCGATTTTCATACCGACTTTGTAGGTATGAAAAGCCTTTGCTGGCTTTTCTAAGTTTTCATACAATTTACCCAAATGGTAGTATGTCCCAACATAATTGGGATGTTCTTTTTCTAATTTCAAATAAAAATCAAGTGCTTGCTCATTATTATCCAATTTTTCATACTCTTTTGCCAAAGCAAAAAGTAAAAAAGCATCGTCAGGACTTTCTTGTAGCATCGCTTGTAAACGTTCGAGTCGAGTCATTATATATTTTTATGCTTAAAATTAGTAAAAATTTAGATTCCAACATATTTTGTCATTTTAAATTCAAAAATTAGCGAAAATTCGCTAATTCATTTCCTTTTGGCACAAAATAAGCTATATTTGCGGCAAAGAATAGTAACACTTTTGAACAAAAAGCGTGTTACAAGTATTTAAAAATTAGAATATCTATAAAATTCAAATATCATTTATATGAAACTATTAGTTTGTGTGAGTAAAACACCAGAAACAACTGCAAAAATTGAGTTTACTGGTGATAGCAAAGCACTGAATACCAATGGTATTCAATACATTATGAATCCGTATGACGAGTGGTATGCCCTAGTGCGTGCACTCGAATTAAAAGAACAATTAGGGGGTTCAGTCTCTATTATCAATGTAGGTACTTCTGCCAATGATTCTGTTATTCGCAAAGGATTAGCTATCGGAGCAGACGAAGCTATTCGAGTTGATTGTGAACCTCAAAGTGCCTTAGCTGTTGCCAAACAGATTACAGCAGTTGCCAAAGAAGGTGGCTATGATATTATATTATTAGGTAAAGAATCTATTGATTATAATGGTTCAGAAGTAGGTGCAATGCTCGCTGAATTATTGGATCAGCCTTTTATTTCTTATGGTACTAAAATGGAAGTTGCAGGAAATACTGCAACTATCGAACGTGATATTGAAGGTGGAACTGAGGTTGTAGAAGTAGAAACACCTTTTGTAATTAGTGCTGCCAAAGGCATGGCCGAGCAACGCATTCCGAATATGCGAGGTATTATGATGGCAAAACGCAAGCCTTTAAAAGTCGTTCCTGCTGTCGCAGTAACTGACTTGACAAATGTTGCAAGTTATAGCATGCCACCTGCAAAATCTTCTGTCAAAATGGTTGACCCCGAAGATATGAAGGAGTTGGTTCGTCTATTACACGAAGAATCTAAAGTTATATAATCAAAATTAAAATGATGATGAAAATCAAAATGCCAAAATTGCATTTTTCTTTTTGATTTTCATTTTGCTAATATTTCAAAAATTGAAAATATCATGGTTTTAGTATATGCTGAAAGTCCGAAAGGAAAATTTAAAAAAGCAGCTTTTGAAGCGGTGACCTACGCTCATAAAACGGCACAAGCAATGGGCACAGAATGTGCTGCCTTAACATTGGGAACAGTAGAAGATGCTGGCAAATTGGGTCAATATGGAGCTTCTAAAGTTTATAATATTGCAGATGCTGCATTGAATAATTTTGATAGTCAATTGGTAACTAAAGCAATTGCCGAGGCAGCACAACAATTGGGTGCTTCTGTAGTAATTGTTAGTCATTCATCGGCTGGAAAATCTGTTTTGGGCCGCTTGGCTGCTCGTTTAGATGCAGGTTCTGTACCTGGTGCCAATTCAATACCGACGGTTGACGGAGGTTTTAAAGTAAAGAAAAATGTGTTTTCTGGAAAAGCAATTGCTGAAGTTGAAATCACATCTCCAACAAAGGTTATTTCTTTGATGGGTAATTCTTTGCCACCAGAAGTTGTTGGTGCTGATGTTGCCGTTGAAAACTTGGCTGTTTCTGTTGGTGCAGCAAGAGTTCGTGTAAAAGAAGTAAAAACAATCGAAGGAACAGTGCCACTTCCTGAAGCTGAATTAGTAGTTTCGGCTGGTCGTGGAATGAAAGGACCCGAAAATTGGGGCATCATCGAAGAATTGGCTAAAGAATTGGGTGCAACAACGGCTTGTTCTCGTCCAGTTGCTGATACAGGTTGGAGACCGCACCACGAACACGTTGGTCAAACGGGTGTTGCCATTCGTCCAAACTTGTATATCGCTGCTGGTATTTCTGGTGCAATTCAACACTTGGCGGGTGTCAATAGTTCTAAAGTAATTGTTGTCATCAATAAAGATCCAGAAGCTCCTTTCTTTAAGGCAGCAACTTATGGTGTTTGCGCAGATTTGTTTGATGTAGTCCCAAAATTGACCGCAGCACTTAAAGAATTTAAGAACGCATAATACAAAATGTATCACAGACTTTAGTCTGTAAAATGCTTTATCGCTTCAAACTAAAGTTTGTGATGCACTCTTTTTGAAAATAATTTTTTAGAATTTTTATCCTTTAAGGAACTTTTTTATATTTGCGTCGCTTTTATAAGAAAGTATTTAAAAGATAACCTGGTGATTGTAGCTCAGTTGGTTAGAGCGCTGGATTGTGGTTCCAGAGGCCGCGGGTTCGAATCCCGTCTTTCACCCAAAATAAATACTTAAGCCAAGTCAAAATTGACTTGGCTTTTTTATTTTTAGCTACAGGATATAATTTTTAAAATAATTTTCCGTTATATTTGCGCTCCCTTAAATTAAGGGAACAAGAATCTTACAAAAAAACTTACCAAAACTCTTAAGGAACGGGGAGTGAATAAATTTACGTTTTCCTTAAAATTAGTGATGAGAATAAGTCATTGAAAATAACCTTGATCAAGCTAATTTAAGGAATTAAGAAGGTAAACTTATTACGACCCAATTACTAAGTTATGTTCAACAACATACTTTTCTAATCTTTTTGTACACAACACACCTGCGCTACATATCCAACAATATTTG
>JAHDEQ010000240.1:4186-5981 GCA_020628755.1 Saprospiraceae bacterium | reverse complement strand
ACCCTAAAATTTGAGGGAGTTCTTTGTCAAGTTATAAATTGAGTGGCAGCAGATTTGTATCACTGACTTTAATCTGTATGTTAGCTGATAGACTAAATACCGTGTAACTTAAATCAATTTAAATTTCTGTAACCACCGACTTTAGTCGGTAGGTTCAAAAAGTCAAGAAAATCAACTTTTACAGGATTCAGCCCATTAAAATGGGCGAATACAAAATTCTACGAAATTTATTTTACATAAAGTCTGTATATCAGTCGCTTAACTTCTTAAACTTACTCGACATTTCTTTGTTGGAGGAACAATAGTCACTCAAAATAACTGCCCTTTTATATTGATATGCGCATCGTTCAATACAACGATACTTATGAAGAAGTTGGTGGTACAGAAACCTATTGTACTGATTTGTTGTATCATTTGAGCCAACAAGGGCATGAGGTTTTTTGGCTGGCCAATGGTGAAGGAAAAGCGAGAAAGGACAATCACATCTTATTGCCTCCGAGCAAAGGCAGCTTTCAATCTTTGCGTTCCAAATACTTTTTTAATCCCAGTAAATACAAAGAATTTCGGTCGGCTTTAGCGCAAATTCAGCCCGATGTGATACACTTGCATCACAATCGCTACCATACTTATGAATTGTTTCGAGCCTTAGCGGAGTTGAAAATTCCTGTGGTACAAACCATTCATGATTATACAATTTTATGTCCTTCGCAATACTATCCACAACCTTATTTTAACAATGCAAAAGTCTGTGATAGAGGTGCTTGCTCGGTCATTTGTTCGCAGAACAAATGCGTGCCGATGAGTCGGCGATTTTTTTACCCTTTTTTACATGATAAAAAACGAGCTATTGTTCGCCAAAAAATTCAAACCTTTATAGCTCCTAGCCAAAAAATAAAGACCTATTTGGAGCGAGCCGATTTTCAAAATGTGATACATTTACCATTTTATATGGACACAGAGCAATGGACTTTTAATTCGGAAAGAAAGGTCAAAAACCAACTCCTTTTTGTAGGTCGGGTCGAAAGCAATAAAGGTATTCATGTATTGGTAGATGCTGTGGTGAATGTGCAAAAAACGATTCCTGATATTCAGTTGATGATTATAGGAAATGGGAGCCAAGTAGAGATTTTAAGAGAACGCAAAGGCCAAGAAAACCTAGATTGTATTGAACTTTTAGGAATTGTACCGCATGCTGTAATTAAAACCTATTTTGAAAAAGCGAATCTTTGTATTGTACCAACTTTAGATATGGAACAGTTTGGTTTGGTTGGAATAGAAGCTTTGGCATCAGGGACGGCTGTCATTGGTAGCAATCGGGGAGGTATCCCCGATTGGTGTGTGGACGGCGTGACAGGACTTTTGTTTGAACCTAATCAAAAAGGAAATTTGGAAGAAAAAATCATCCAATTACTCCACAATGATATGTTGCGATTGCAACTTGTTCAGAATGGAATGCGACACATCAAAAATACTTATCCTCTGGAAAAACATTTTCAAAACTTACTAAAGATTTATAAAAAAGCACGACCTTTGAAGGAATAAATTTTTTCTTACCTTTAATCATCCTTTTCACCCAAATCATTGAGACAATCCATGAAATACAGACTGGCCTTACTTATGATAATTTGCTCTTTGCTGTTCACCTTTTCATGCAAAGAAGCCAAGCCAACGCCAAAAGCAGATACCAAATCCAATAAAACTGCAAATTCCCCAATTCCTACCGATAGCGACTTGCCCAATTGGGCCAAAGATGCTAATATTTATGAAGTTAATCTGCGACATTATACCGAAGAAG
>JAHDEQ010000240.1:0-4086 GCA_020628755.1 Saprospiraceae bacterium | reverse complement strand
TGGGCCAAAGATGCTAATATTTATGAAGTTAATCTGCGACATTATACCGAAGAAGGAACGTTCAAAGCCTTTGAAAATCACCTCCCTCGTCTCAAAGATATGGGCGTGGATATTTTGTGGCTTATGCCCATTCATCCCATAAGCATGGAGAAAAGGAAAGCAAAAGGCGATTTGTTAGTTGCGGATGTAAAAGATGCTAACGAGCGTAAAAAATACTTAGGTAGCCCTTATGCAGTTGCCGATTATAAAGCAACAAATCCAGATTTTGGAACAATGACTGATTTCAAAAATTTGGTCAAACGAGTACATGATTTGGATATGTACCTTATCATAGATTGGGTGCCCAATCACACGGGTTGGGACAATAAGTGGATTACCGAGCATCCTGATTGGTACACCAAAAATGATAAAGGCGAAATCATTGATCCTATTGATTATAACACAGGTAAATCCTGGGGTTGGACAGATGTTGCCGACCTCAATTATGATGTAAAAGAGATGCGTAATGCAATGATAGAAGCGATGCAATTTTGGCTCAAAGAAGCCGATATTGACGGCTTTCGTGTAGATGTTGCACATGGGATTCCGACTAATTTTTGGGACGATGCCTGCGCAAAGCTGAAAGCAACAAAAAACTGTTTTTTGTTGGCAGAAGCTGAAGTTCCTCATCTTTTAAATTCGGGAGATTTTCATGCAGATTATGGCTGGAAATTGCACCACGTAATCAATAAAATAGCAAAAGGCGAAAAAAATGCAAAGGCGATTGATGATTATTTGAAGGAAAATACCTCGACGTTTAAAAAAGGATTTCACATGAATTTTACTTCAAATCACGATGAAAATGCGTGGGCAGGAACAGTTTTTGAACGCATGGAAGACAGCCACCAAACTTTTGCTGTTTTGATGGCCACTATCGAAGGAATGCCTTTGATTTATGGTGGCCAAGAAGAGCCTTTGGATAAGCGTTTGGCCTTTTTTGAAAAAGATTTGATTCCTTTTAATGAATATAAATATGCCGACTTTTATCGAACATTATTGAACTTGAAAAAGAAAAATAGTGCTTTATGGAATGGCGATTTTGGAGGAAAACTTGAAAAAATAAAAACGGGAAATGACCAAAATGTTTTTGCCTTTACTAGGCAAAAAAATGAGGATAAATTGGTAGTCTTGCTTAATCTTTCTAACAAATTGCAAGACCTCAAACTAGAAGGCGATTTTTTTGTTGGAACATACGATAATGTTTTTGCAAATAGCACCATCGAACTCAAAAAAGACATGGAAATGAAGCTCAACCCTTGGGGATACATGGTACTTTCTAATAAATAAGTGAAGAATGAACATGGTTAATCAGCAAGATATATTAGATTTTTTCGAGACGAAAGATATTTCTAAAGATGGAAAGAATTATGTAAACTTCCACTCTATTCGCTATGCTTTTGTTATCAATCTTTTGAGAGAACTAATAGGAGATAGAGATCAATCCAAGATAAAATTACTAGACATAGGTCCGGCTTATCAGACGGTTATGATTCGGCATTATTTTCCTGATTTGATTATTAACACTTTAGGATACAAGCATTATTCCGTACAATTAAGAGACAACGAAAAACACCTCGAACTCGACATCAATACGGCTCAATACCCTAAAAAAGTACCTGATTTTGATGAACATAATATTATACTTTTTGCCGAAGTTATCGAACACCTTTATACCTCGCCCAAGTTCGTTTTGGCCATGTTATATAAGTATATGAGGAAAGATGGTCAACTGATTATACAAACGCCTAATGCGGTGGCCATTCACAAACGCTTTTATATGTTGATGGGAAAAAATCCGTATATGCACATAGCTGAAAACCCAAAAAACCCAGCTCATTTTCGAGAATATACGGCAAATGAATTACGAGACTATTGTCAAAAGGCACAACTTGATGTAGAGAAAATTTATTATCAAAATTATTTTATTCGCCGAGCATCAACCTCCCATGCCATTTTTACAAAATCAGAGCCATTCTTGCCCAAGAACTGGCGTGATGGCCTGACTGTAGTTGCCCGTAAATAAAAACGACCATCATGAAACTAGAACCCAAAACCATCCGAAAAATTAGCATTGTACTCTATATGCTTTCTTTAATCCCTCCAGCCTATTGTGTAAAAGGCGATTGTGGCGATTATTTTGGTGGTTTTTTTGCCATCATTTTTGGCCCTGTGGGACTACTTGCTGGTGGACCGTTTTTGACTTGGTTGGCCAACCCTTTTTTGTGGGTGGCTTGGAGATTTTACAATAAAAATATAAAAACAGCGCTTATATTCAGCACACTAGCTTTGCTAGTGGGGCTTTCCTTTATGTTACATGATAAAATTATGATAAACGAAGCTGGAAATTATGGCAATATTACAGGCTATGCTTTGGGCTATTGGTTGTGGATAGGAAGTATGTTGATGATGTTCGTCGGAAGTATTTTACTTTACAAACAATCCAAAGAAAACGAAATACTTTAGCAAAAGTTAAATATTTCTTAACAGGACAGCACTTTCTAAAAACAAGGCGTTTGACTAGAAAATTAAGGTGCAAAACACTTTGATTTTTGGTTTTTAGTTGGTTTTGTTTGTTAGATCACAGGGTTTAGTGCAAGTGGCGGACTTAAAATCACTTGTAACATATTTTGTCTTCATAAAAATAACTGAATGAGTAATTTTAAAAAGTACAAATAAAGGCATTTTTATGAAGACCTATCAAAAATTTGTTATTGATTTTTTCGCCTTATACTTAGTTCACTAAACCCTGTCTTTCTTTACTCTTTGTCCAACAAATCAGGTCGTCTTTCCTTAGTTCTTTTTAGTGCTTCATTCATTCGCCATTCTTCAATAGCACCATCATTGCCAGACAATAAAATATCAGGTACTTTCCAACCTCTATAATCTGAAGGTCGGGTATAAACAGGAGGAGCTAATAAATCATCTTGAAAAGAATCAAATAAAGCCGAGGTTTCATCATTTAAAACACCAGGTAACAAACGCCCAATTGAGTCCACGAGTATGGCGGCCGCCAACTCGCCACCTGACAATACAAAATCGCCCACCGAAATTTCAAGTGTTATAAAATGCTCTCGAATCCGTTCATCTATCCCTTTATAATGTCCACACAAAAAGAGCAAATTCTTTTTTAGCGAAAGCTGATTGGCTATTCCCTGATTATAGGTCTTTCCATCGGGTGTGAGATAAATCACTTCGTCATATGAACGCTCTTTTTGCAATGCTTCAATACACTTAATAATGGGTTCACACATCATGACCAAGCCTGCACCCCCACCATATTGGTAGTCATCCACTTGGCGATGTTTGCCCAAACCAAAATCTCGCAAATGATGCGTATGCACCTCCAGCAAACCCTTTTGTTGGGCTCGCTTCATAATCGAATGTTCAAAAGGACTTTGCAACAATTCTGGTAAAACAGTGATGATGTCTATTCGCATAAAAATACTTTTTGCAAAAATAAGTAATCTGCAAAAGAATCCTTACTTTTGAGAAACAACAAAAACCGATTTCCCCTCTTTCAAATTTTTATTTAGATTTTTAGTCAAAAACTATGAAGAAGATTTTTTTATCCTTTTTTATCTGTTTGTTTGCTGTAGCCACCAGTTTTTCGCAACAATCGGCTTGTGGTAATATAATAGGAGCTGACAATTGTGCTGATGCTCCAAACCCATCAATCTGTGAAATTCATGGACTTTCTGGTAATACAGCTGGATATAGTGCAGGCCCTGCTGACTCTTTTTTAAATGGGTTTTGTGGTCCAGGAACAGGTACTCAAAATAGTATATGGATTGGATTTACAGCAGCTGCTCCTGAAGTGGAGCTATTATTTGATATTTCAAATTGTGCTTCTGGAACAGGCATACAAGCAGCAATAATGGAAACCGATTGTACTTCCTATGCTACAACTTTAAGTTGTATAGGTGCTGTACCATTTGGTGTTACGGGGTCTTTTATGTTACAAACATCTATGCTTATTGTTGGCAACCCATACTATATTATGCTGGACGGCTATGCAGGTGATGTTTGTGATTTTACAATAGAAGTTTT
>JAHDEQ010000239.1 GCA_020628755.1 Saprospiraceae bacterium | reverse complement strand
TACAGGAATCGAACCTGCGACCTTTTGACTGCCAGTCAAACGCTCTAGCCAACTGAGCTAAGGCCCCAATTAAAGTTTCAACTGGAAACAAAGGTAAAAAAATATTTTCATTGTATAAATTATGATTTTGGTATTTTTTGCTATCATTCCCTATTTGCTGTAGAGACAGGATATTTTATCTTTGCAGTTCAAATCATCATTATGCAAAGTTTTCAAGAACTCCATCTTTCTAAGGCACTCCAATCGGCTATCCATGATTTGGGTTTTGAGCAACCAACACCCATTCAAGCAGAAGCCTTTTCGGTTATTCGGTCGGGTAGAAACGTGGTGGGGATTTCTCAAACGGGAACGGGCAAAACCTTGGCTTTTTTGCTACCTATTTTGCAAGATTTAAAATTTTCAAAAGAAGTGCCTCCTCGTGTTTTGATTCTTGTACCAACGCGTGAGTTGGTACTGCAAATGGTGGAGAACATCGAAAGCCTCATTACTCGTATGAGTACGCGTGTGCTTGGTGTGTATGGTGGAACCAATATCAATACGCAAAAAATAGCCGTTATGCAAGGCTGCGATATTTTGGTGGCTACGCCTGGGCGTTGCTATGATTTGGCTTTGAGTGGGGCTTTGAAAATGAAAACTATTAAGAAATTGGTCATAGATGAGGTTGATGTGATGTTGGATTTGGGATTTCGGTTTCAGTTGACCAATATTTTTGAACTCTTGCCCGAAAAACGTCAAAATATTATGTTTTCGGCAACTATGACGGAGGAAATAGATGCCTTGATTGATGATTTTTTTATAAATGCCTATAAAATTCAAATTGCGGTCAGTGGTACACCTTTGGACAATATTGCCCAAAGCGTTTATCATGTACCTAATTTTTATACCAAAGCAAATCTGTTGTCGTATCTGCTACAAGACAAGGAGACGTTTAGTAAAGTCTTGGTTTTTGTGTCGAGTAAGAAAAATGCAGATCGTTTGTTTAACTATCTCGAAGAACAGTTTGTAGATGATTTGGGAGTCGTACATTCCAATAAGTCTCAAAATTATCGGATTCGTATGGTCAGCCAGTTTGATGAGGAAATTAATCGTGTGCTTATCACAACGGATGTCATGGCGCGAGGCTTGGATTTAGAGAAAATCACGCATGTTATCAATATGGATACGCCTACATTTCCCGAAAACTATATGCACCGCATCGGCCGTACTGGCCGTGCCGAACAAGAAGGCAAATCTATTTTGTTGGTCACTGAAAAAGAAATGCCAGCCAAAAAAGCGATTGAAGAACTAATGCAAATGGAAATTTCGGTACAAGAATTTCCAAAAGAAGTAGAGGTTTCAACAGAGCTAATTCCTGAAGAACGAGAACAAAAAGGCAAAAACAAAAACTACAATCGCAACGTCAAGTTTGAAGAGAAAACGGGAGCTTTTCATGAGAAAAAAGCTAAAAATAAGAAAGTCAACAATCGTTACGCCAAGAAAAACAAAATGCTGAGTAAATACAAGAAACCCAAGACGCGTGGCGATAAAATTCAAAATCGAAGAAAGAAGAAAAAATAGTAGTACTGTAATTTTTTACAAGTAATTTTTTTGGCTTTCTTTTTGCAATAACAAATTAGTAAGGTTATCCCATTTTAGTCATACAACAATCGTTTTTAGAAGTAGAAACGTCCCTTCCAATCTGCCCCTCCAGAAATAACTTGTTGCACCCAATAAACGACCAATTCGCCAATAAAACAAATGTATTTTCTTAATCAATTAGAAGGCTGGTTTATAGATTCGTATATCGAAAAAGTAGAAGATTATCTGGAAAAGATAAGAATCAAAATGATTTTTAGATTTTCTATGATGATAGGAGCTATTTTATTGATGTCTATGCCTACTATTTTTTCTTTTGGCATCCGAGTGACGACTACGGCAGTAGTAATCATGCTTTTTTGTTTTAGTATTCCTTTTGTTATAAAGTATAAAGAAACCTATCATCTTCTTTCTAAATTATTTTTTATTGGGATTTTTTGTGGAACGGCTATCATACACATCTTTTTGGGCATACCCAATTTGTTGACATTGGGTATTTGGTATGTGGTTATTGCCTTGGCTTCTAGTTTTGTGCTAGATTATAGGTGGGGTTTTGGTTTTACGGTACTTGCTATAAGCAATATTGCCTTCATATCTTTATTGCGTTATTATCATATCCATTTTTTTCAGGTTAGGGAACAAGTTATCCATCCTATATTTGTAACAGATACTATACTTTTGGCCACTTTCGTTCGTGCAGGTGCGCCATTTCTTATTATTTGTTATGTTATATATGAGTATATTAGAAATCGAGAACAAATAGAAAATCATACCAAATCAGTGCTCAAAAAGGTCGAAAACAGCGAAGCTGTTTATCGTCATTTGATAGAAGAGGCTGATGATATGATTTACGAGGTGGATACCAAAGGCTTTATCTCATTTTTTAATCCAGCCGCCGCCAAAAAGTTCAATGTAGAACTAAACGAGAAGGGCAAACCCCAACAAGATTTGTATTATACGGATTTGGTTTGTAAAGAAACTCACGAAGAACATATTACTTTTTTTAGAGAACAACTCAAAGAAAAACGCTCGATTAGCTATCGCGAATTTCCTGCGATAGCGCAAGGCAAAAGAATTTGGGTTGGACAAAAAACAAAAGTTTATTACGACGAAAATGGACGTATTCTAAAAATGCTTTGTATTGGTCGAGATATTACCAAGCAAAAAGAAGATGCTCGAAAACTCATACAAGCCAAAGAAGAAGCGATAAAAGCCAATTTGGTCAAAGCACAATTTTTGTCTTCGATGAGTCACGAAATACGTACACCAATGAATGCCGTCATTGGTCTGACACATTTGTTGCTCAAAGAAAATCCAAATGAAAACCAGAAAGAACATTTGGAAACTCTAAAATTTTCGGCCGAAAATCTTTTGGCTCTTATCAATGATATACTAGATTTTAGCAAAATAGAAGCAGGCAAAATTGAACTCAAAGAGTCCGACGTCAATCTCCAGCAGGTGCTCAAAAACATTCATCATGGCTTGGGGAGTAAAGCACTCGAAAAGAAGATTAGTTTGGAGCTTAACTACGACGAAAAACTACCTGCAATAGTCAAAGGCGATGCCTTGAGGGTTTTTCAGATTATGAATAATTTGGTAGGCAATGCTATCAAATTTACGGACAAAGGGGGAGTTGTGGTAGATGTTTTACAAAGTGAAGTTGGCGAAAATACGATAGATATTTTCTTTTCGGTCAAAGATACAGGTATTGGTATTCCAGACCATGAATTGGAAAATATTTTCCAAGACTTCACACAAATCAATGATGAGACCATTCGAGAAGGTACGGGCTTAGGCTTGCACATCACACGCCAATTGCTTCAGCTTCAAGGCAGCAAAATCTATGTCAAAAGCAAAGTAGGAGAAGGCTCTACTTTTTATTTTACTCTTCGTTTTAAGAAATCTGAAAGACAAAATTCGGCCAACTCCAAAGCTGTACCCGATAAAATCAAAATCAAAGAAACTTCCCTGCAAGGAATCAAATTGCTCATGGTCGAAGACAATGTCATCAACCAAAAAGTAACTATGAATTTCCTCAAAAAATGGGGGATTGAAGTAGATATTGCCGACAACGGCCAAATTGCTTTGGACAAAACAAAGGAAAAAGACTACGACATCGTTTTGATGGATTTGCAAATGCCCGTCATGAATGGCTTAGAAGCCACAAAACACATTCGTGCTAGAGGCGGAAAGTATCAAGAATTACCTATCTTAGCTCTTACAGCATCGGCGGTATTAGAAGTCAAAGAAAATGCCCTAGAGGCAGGATTAAACGATTTTATTACCAAGCCTTTTACGCCCAATGTATTGTATCAAAAAATCGTACAATACATTCCGCAAGGTGTCCGAATGTCTTAGGAAATAACCATTTTTCAATTTATCCAAAACCTAATTTATGCTTAAAAGATTCCTCCCGATTTTTTTAATCTTTTTTCTTTTTCCTTTTTTTAGTCTTGCGACAAACTATTACGTCAGTCCAAATGGCGATGATGCCAATATTGGCACATCGGCAGCCGCACCTTTTCAAACTTTAGACAAAATCAACTCCATGACCTTCTTCCCAGGAGATATTATTTCCTTAGAAGGTGGCCAAACTTTTACGGGGTATTTGGTGATTGACGATAGCGGAACGGCAGCCAATCCCATCACACTCAATGCCTACAATGGAGGCATTGCTACGATTCAATTTGATGCACTCGGTACAAGCAAATTCAAAGCCGTCGAAATCAAAAATGCTTCTCATTTTATCGTCAAAGATTTAAATATTATAGGCAGTTATATTTCCTCGACAGATGGGAGTATGAATCCTGTTCAAGAAAACGTAGGACTCGATTTTGATGCCGCTTCTACCAATATTAGCAATATCACAGCCGATAACGTAACGGCAAGTGGCTTTGAGTTTTTTGGTATCAAAGTAGTCGTTGCCACAGGATTTACCATAGACCAAGTGAATATTCTCAATTGCCGAGCGCACAATAATGGTTTTACAGGCATACAAGTCAAAGGCGATTTAAACTCTGGGATAACCAATATTTCTAACCTTCTTATTGATAACTGTCTAGCTGATTACAACTTAGGCTGGGATTCTTCAGCTTGTGGCAATGGTATCCAAATCAAAAATGTCATTAATGGTATTATTCAAAATAGCGAAGCCCATCACAATGGAGGCAACAATGGGATTGTTGGCTCAGGTGGCGGTGGCGGCATTTGGGCGAGTGAGTGCGAAAATATCATTTTTCAATACAACGAATCGCATCACAATGAAACAGGAAATGCTGACGGAATTGGCTTTGATTTTGATGGTGGCGTTACCAATAGCATCATGCAATTTAACTATGCCCATCACAATGACGGAGGCGGATTTTTGGCCTTTCAATACGGTAATTTAATCAATCAAAACATTCATATTCGTTACAATATCAGCGAAAACGATGGACTCAATCTAAAGCAAGGAGCTGTTCATTGCCAGTTGAACTCCAATGTTCAAAACAATATGGAAAATATTTTTATTTACAACAATACCATCTATAACGACAATCCTGCCGTTGCGATGGTTGAGATACATGATATTCCTGAACCTTTTGATATTCTAAATACTCAAGTTTATAACAATCTTTTTATCCAACCCAATGGAGGATTGGTTTTAGGTTCAGTCAACGCAGGTACGGCAACATTGGTCAATAATTTTGTAGAGCCGACCGATGGCAATGCCTCGGTCGTGAATGCGGGCAATGGCGTTTTAAACGATTATCAAATTCAAAGCAATTCACCACTTATAGATGCAGGTTTGGATTTAGCCAATCAAGCAATTATAGGATTTACCGACATGGGAACACAAGACTTTTTCGGAAATCCCATTCCAAGTAATGGACTTTATGACATTGGTGCACACGAATACAGTACTTGTGCTACAAGCGAGCTTTTGGTAGATGGAACCTTTGATGCATTGAACTCGCCTACTATCCCCAATTGGAGTTTTGAAACCCTCAATGGCGTGGCTACAGCAAGCATCAATAATACAGGCTATGCCGTCATCAATATAGATGATGAAGGTGTTTTTGATTTTGATGTACAGTTGCGACAAGATAATTTTGCTATAACAGCAGGTACGCCTTACGTCCTAAAAATCAAAGCCAAAGCGGTTGCACCGAGGAATATCAATTTTAAATTGCGCAATCGTTTGGACGGAAGCATCAAGTATTTGGAACGAGTTATTCCATTAACAACTACAGACCAAGAATTTGCTTATATCATTAATCCAACCGTTTCGGACAATGATTTGCGCTTGGTCTTTCTTTTTGGAGCGGATAATAATAATGTGGAAATAGACTATATCAGTTTTGAGGAACATTGTACTAGCCTTGACCTCAATGAGGTCAATTGTCTAGAATATATCACATTACACGAACACGATGTTGTTTCCAA
>JAHDEQ010000238.1:3963-6012 GCA_020628755.1 Saprospiraceae bacterium | reverse complement strand
GCGTACAAAAGCCAACGATATCCAAACCATATTTTTCGGCTTGATCTTCAAAAATGGGAATCCCTTCTTCAGTGATTTTAGTGCAAACAAGTAGTTGATTTTTACCTTCTAAATTTTTGAATTTTCCGACTTGACTGACATAAATATCGAGTCGTCCATCGTTGTTAATGTCCACGACCGAAACGCCCGTTGACCAGCCTTTGTCTTGTGGAATTTGAGCTTGTTGGGTTACATTTTCAAATTTAAAATTACCTTTATTTAGGAAGAGTTGGTTGTCTTTTAGGTTGGCGGTAAAGAATAAATCAACGAGTCCATCTTGATTAAAATCACCTGCGCCAAGTCCGCCTCCATTATAAAAATACATATAATTAAAGATATTCAACTCTTTATTGATTTGAACGTCGTTGGAGAAGTTGAGTCCTGTTTCTTTGCCTGTGAGTAGGGTGAAGGCTGCGGATTTTTGGGGTTCTTTTTGACAAGTAGGAAGGATTAATATGGTAAGTATGAAAAGTAATTTTCTCATTGATTTTTCTTTTGAAGGAAGTTGAAAACTTCCATAATACTTCATCAAAAGTTTGAACCTTTTGATAGCGACTTTTTATAAAAATCACTATTCTATTTCGTAAAGTAGCGGTTTTTCGTCGTTGAGCAAGACCAACAATTGATTCTTCCCATTGGTTTGGATGACGGAAATTTGTCGGACTTCGCCGTCTAAGTTTAGACCTGAATTTTGAGGAGGGACGAGCTCAAAATTGCCTTTGCCATCGCCTTGTAAATAGTTTCCTCGACAAGCATCCAACTTTGAAAATTGAGGTAAAAATCCGTACTTATTTCCTCCTGTAATAAGGTCTAAATTTCCGTCTTGATTTACATCAAAAACAGTAACATCATTGACACAGGATAGTTGAATCTCATCGGGGAGGGTTTGTATTTTAAACGTCCCATTGCCCTCGTTGAGGGCAATGCAGGATTGTAAATAATTGGCTTGTCGTTTTAAGGATTTATCTAATTTATCTTTGGGTAAAATATCTTGAATGGATTTTTCGGCATAGTCCACGTGCATGATGTTTTGTTTTTTGATGGAGACAATTTGTTCGGCTAGGTCTTTTTTCAAAAAGACGGGTTTGTCTTTTCCATCAATGGTTCGGGTCATTACTTTATCGAAAGCTCGATTATCATCAAAATCATTTATCCATAGTTTGAGGGGGTTTTCAGCATCGGCTTTGAGGTAAAAATTGTGTCCTACATTGCCCAAGATTAAGTCTTGGTCGCCGTCTTTGTCCAAGTCGGCAGCTTCGCAAGTGTACCACCAACCTTCGAGTTCTGATAAGTTTGATTTTTGTAAAATAGCTTTATCTCCTTCAAAAGAAAATATTTTGGGTGCATTCCACTCCCCTACTAACAGTAATTCTTTTTTCTCATCACCAATTAAATTAACCCATTTGGCATCGGTAATCATACCTGCATTTCCGAGAGCTTCGTTTTCTCGATTGGTTGAAATATTTACAAACTCCGCTTTGCCATTGTTTTTATAAAGGTAATTCATGGGCGGCAAGCCGTATTGATTGGGCATACTTCGGCTACCTACAAAAAGGTCTTGGTCGCCATCCGAATCATAATCGTAAGCAACAGCGACGGAGGTATTCATTCCATTATTGCGGAAAGCGCGCGGGCTGAGTTGGAAATTTCCTTTACCGTCATTTAAATATAAACGGTCTTGCATTTCTCGGCTTGTAGAAGATAAATGATTACCGCCAGAACCTACAAACAGGTCTAAATCTTGGTCGTCATCAGCATCAAAAAAGCAAGTCGCTGTATCTTCAAAACCTCTGAATTTTGTAAAACTTGGATTGTCTTTTTTGGTATATCCTTTAGAAGTTTGAAGGTATAAAATCCCTTCTTGCCCTGCCGCCCCAGCGATATAAATATCGTCTAAACCATCGCCATTGGCATCGCCTATGGCAGCTTGTGGCCCTTCTTGTGAAAGTTTGATGGGAACATTTCTTTCGTGATAAAAATCGTTGAACTTGTCTTCGGTATGCTTGGCAA
>JAHDEQ010000238.1:0-3863 GCA_020628755.1 Saprospiraceae bacterium | reverse complement strand
GGAACATTTCTTTCGTGATAAAAATCGTTGAACTTGTCTTCGGTATGCTTGGCAAAATCATTTTTAACTTCTTTAAAAATGGTCTCTTTTTGTTGAGTTCCACCCTTCATTTTGGTGGAAGATTCGTCTTGTTTGACTTTTGTTAATTTGTTGATTTCAATGTCTTTTATTGAGATTTGACTTTGGTCGGGCCAGATGATTTTGACAAAATCTACGGCATTGGCTTCGCCAATTCCAATTGTCATTTTATAATCAATAGATGACTGAAAACCACGTGAAGGAATGACTTCTCGGCTTATCACTTTGTCCCCCATCCAAACTTCAATTTTAGCACCAATGGCGAAGGTATTGGGGGCTTTGCCTTCCAATTGGATGGTGAGATAATTATTGCTTGCACCATTTTGGAAAACCATTGCTTTTTGGTTCACATTATTAACCACCAAATCTAAATCGCCGTCATTGTCAAGGTCGCCATAAGCTGCGCCATTGGAAAAGGTTTTTTGTGCAAAACCCCATTTTTTGGAGACATCCTCAAATTTGAGATTGCCTTTATTTTGGAATGCTTTGTTGGAAACTGGTATAGAAGGCATTTTGGAAATGACTTCGTTGATTTCTTCTTTTTTGCCCGTAAGGGTCATTTCTTGAATAATATCATTGGCAAAAAAGTCAATAAAATCTTGGTCTATCACATCGTGATAAATTCCATTGCAAATATATAAATCCGTATGAGAATCGTTGTCCATATCAAACATTAATGCGCCCCAACTCCAATCAGAAGCCGCCACTCCAGAGAAGTAAGCAATTTCTTGAAAGCGTCCACTTTTATCGTTGAGTTGTAAGGTGTTTTGCATATATTGATGATAAAACCCACGCTTTTGTTTGAGTTCGTAAATATTGATATTTTCAAAGGAGGAGGTTGTTTTGAGACGACGGTCATCGTCGGGCAACATGTCTGTAACAAAGATTTCTGTTGCGCCATCGTTGTTGATGTCGGCCATATCAGCACCCATCGAAGATAAGCTGATGTGCTGAACACGCTGTTCTAATTCTTCTGAAAAAGTACCATCTTTTTGATTGATATATAAATAGTCTCGTTCAAAAAAGTCATTGGAAACATACATATCAGGATATAAATCTCCATTAACATCGCCAATCGTAATGCCCAAACCAAAGCCAATCAAGCTGCCATAAATGCCAACTTCTTCGCTTACATCGGTGAACTTTCCATTGTCGTTGCGAAAAAATTTGTCGCCACCCCCTTTTATAAATTCTTCAACTGGCCAATCGGCCGCACGAAGTTCTCTTTTATTACTGTAATTTAAGGAGCTAACGGGAATAAAACTGTTATTGAGAATGTAAACATCTAGGTCTCCGTCTAGGTCATAATCAAAAAAGGCCGCATGAGTCGTGTAGCCGTTTTCGTTGAGTCCGTATTGGGCAGCTTTTTCGGTAAAAGTGAGATCGCCGTTATTGATAAAAAGGGCATTTTCTTGGTTGGTATCTTTACGAAAACCTGCATTGCAAACGTAAATATCAAGCAAGCCGTCGGCATTGATGTCCACCATGACGACTCCCGTACTCCATTTTTGGGCTTCTTTGATTCCTGCTTTTTCGCTTATGTCTTCAAAATTGAAATCGCCATTATTGAGGTATAATTTATTGCTCCCCATATTGGAGCTTAGAAAAACATCGGACAAACCATCGTTGTTGATGTCGCCAATGGCAACTCCTCCTCCATTGTAAAAATTGCGATAATTGAAAATATTGAAGCCTTTGTCGTTTTCTACGGTATTGATAAAATCAATACCTGTTTGCTTTGGAGAAAGTTCTTTGAAAAGTGTATTGTTTGGAATATCCTCAAAAGAACAACTCATAAACAATATAAATAGTACGATTAGGGAGTTTCTCATATAATTATTTTGGACTTCTGCTCTAGGCTTTGTTGTGAGGCATCTCCGATTATCTTCATTTTTATACTTTTGAACCCTGTAAGGCATAGAAGTACATTGAAGACCGACAAGGATGCCCCCTTTGTGTTTTGATATAAAAAGATAGGTTATCTAAGTGTATCAGATAACCTATCAAATGTAGTATTTTATTTAGCAAAAGCTAAAATAGTTCTTACTAGAGTATTTTTTAGTACCCAGGATTTTGAGTCAAGTTTGGATTAGAAGCCAAAGCTACTGAAGGAATTGGGAACAAAACTCTTGTTGGGTCTGTAACTGATTTTTCAGCCCAAGTGTCTGCAAATGTTCCAAAACGGATTTGGTCTTGACGACGCAATCCTTCCCAGTACAACTCACGTCCACGTTCGTCCAACATGGCTCTTTCATCAATAGAACCGAGTGCATCAGCTCCACGCATAGAGCGTAAGTTGTTGACCATATCCAAAGCACCCGCACTATCTCCTTTACGCATCAAAGCTTCTGCTTTTAATAAGTAAGCATCGGCATAACGCAACAGACGATATTTGGTGTCGCCAAAAGTAGATGGGTGGTACTTCATCACACGAATACCTTTATCTGTAGCAGCACCAGCTAAAGGTACATCACGTGTAAAAGATAAAGGCTGTTGAGTTCTGGAGTCAATTGTTTCAGAACCATCATCGCCAATTTGTTGACCAATCAAGAAACCACGACCAATACCCGAAAACTCCGAGCCATCAGCTACACCTTGAGGGTTTCCTATTCTAGAGTCATTCGCATCGAATAGATCATAAAATTCTGCTAAAGTCGTAAAACCATTCCATCCAGAAGGATTTTGACTATAGTGTAAGGTCATCCAGCAACGGTTTTGAGGACTACCTGAATCACTTGTAAAGATGATTTCTGACTCACCTGTTGGTTCAAAGTTGTTGAAATAATCCGCATCTAAAGCATAACCTTCTGCTGTAATTGCATCAACTGCAGCAGCTGCTTTGTCCATGTCTGCACCATCGAAAGAGTAAGGGCCAGCAGCATCGCCTGCTGTCCAAACACCTTTATTGACATACATACGTGCCAATAATGCATTGGCCGCAGCTTTAGAAGCCTGTGTGTTATTAGCAGTTGGTGCTACACTTGGAAGGTCAGCAATTGCACTTTCCAAATCTGAAACTACAAAATCAAATGCCTCAGCACGAGTAAGTACACGAGGGTCAACATCTACACCTTCGTTTGCTTCACGGAAAGGTACTTGACCAAAATAGTCAATTACTTGGTGCATATAGTAGGCACGTAAAAATTTAGCTTCTGCTGCTTGCTGAGGAGAAGGACTAGAAGCCAAGATACGAGTAGCTTTAAATACACGCTCGTTTAATTGATTCCAAGAACCCACAATCCATGAGTTAGTCGCATCCCAAGTGTGGGCATGCATTACACGCCATACACCATTATCTCCCCAATCCACACCTCTTGTTGGAGGAATCATTTCATCAGAAGTATGTGTTGCTAGTGCATAAATATTTGCTTGGTCGGTCATTGCTGCTAAATCATTGTACAATGATGCCAATAACTCGCCAGGGTCGCTAGTAGCAGCACCTCCTTCACCTTCTATAATTGTAGAATCTACTTCATCTACTTCTAAATCCGTACAGGCTGTGAAAGTAAAAAGGGTGCAAGCAACTAATAATAAACCAAAATTTAAAATGTTACTTTTCATCTTTTGAAAATTTATTTTATAACCAAAATAGGTTTTAATTTATATTGAAAACAAAATTCAGTTTTTTTTAACAAAAAAACTGATTCTGTTTTTATTAATTACTTAAATGACAAATTAACGCCTAAAGTAAAGGTTCTTGCTCGTGGGTATGGCGTATAATCAATACCCGCAGAAGGAATACCATTTAAAGATTTATTGGTATCAACTTCAGGGTCTTGACCACT
>JAHDEQ010000237.1 GCA_020628755.1 Saprospiraceae bacterium | reverse complement strand
GCACGCGATACAATGGTTTATAGCAAAATGGAGGTTGAACGAATTGCTAGACGAGCTTTTGAAGCTGCACGAACTCGTCGAGGCATCCTTCATTCGATAGATAAAGCCAATGTTTTGGAATCTTCACGTTTGTGGCGAGAGACCATTCAAGAATTGGCAAAAGAATATCCTGATGTGGAATTGCACCATCAATTTATTGACAATGCAGCCATGCAACTAATCAAAAATCCAAAGCAATTTGATGTTGTGCTTACAGGAAATATGTTTGGCGATATTTTGACCGACGAGGCTTCTCAAATTGCTGGTTCGCTAGGAATGTTGCCTTCGGCTTCTGTTGGAGATGTAGTTGGCTTGTATGAACCCATTCATGGTTCTGCGCCTGATATTGCTGGTCAAAACAAAGCAAATCCTTTGGCCACCATTTTATCGGTTGCTTTGATGTTGGATAGCGAATTTGGTTTAAAAACCGAAAGTCAAACCGTCATCCAAGCCGTTGATAGCCTTTTGAAAAAAGGCTATCGCACCGCCGACATCGCCGACAGCACCACCGAAAAATCTAAAATTTTAGGAACAGAAGAAATCGGAAATCTAGTCCTTAATGAAATTTCTTTTTTAACGAGTAACACTATAAGGAGTAATTCTCTAACGAGTAAAGCATAACAATTCGCACCTCAAATGAAGCGAAGAAAAAATACTCTAAACCTGACACCTAAAAAGTCCCAAAGGGACGAATCTGACTTATGACACCTTTTTAATAACCATAAACTGACACCTAAAATGGAGTGAAGCGAAATATTGCTGACAACTGACTCCTTTTAAATCAAAAAAAATGAACAATAACAAAATATATATCTTCGATACGACTTTACGGGATGGCGAACAAGTGCCTGGCTGTCAACTCAGTACACCCGAAAAAATTGAAATAGCGAAATCTTTAGAATTGCTAGGTGTAGATATTATTGAAGCTGGTTTTCCTGTGTCGAGTCCTGGCGATTTTCAGTCGGTGGTAGAGATTTCAAAAGCAGTAAAAAATCCGACAGTTTGTGCTTTAACACGTGCCGTTGAAAACGATATTAAGGTCGCTGCCGAGGCATTAAAATATGCCAATCATCCACGTATTCATACAGGAATTGGAGCTTCGGATTATCATATTCGACACAAATTTAGTAGTACAAGAGAAGATGTAATTGAGCGAGGCGTTCGAGCGACAAAATATGCTAAGTCTTTTGTCGAAGATGTCGAATTTTATTGCGAAGATGCTGGTCGAGCCGACAATGAATTTCTAGCAAAAATGGTGGAAGCAGTAATTGCTGCTGGTGCAACGGTGGTTAATATTCCCGATACAACGGGTTATTGTTTACCGACCGAATATGGAGCAAAAATCAAGTACTTATTTGAGAACGTTTCTAATATTCATAAAGCAATTATTTCGTGTCATTGTCATAATGATTTGGGAATGGCAACGGCGAATACTTTGGCTGGCATACAAAATGGCGCAAGACAAGTTGAGGTTACCATGAATGGAATTGGTGAGCGAGCCGGCAATACCTCTTTAGAGGAAATTGCCATGATTTTGCAAACACATAAGGAACTGCCTTTTCATACCAATATTAATAGTAAACGTATTTATCATTTGAGTTTATTGGTTTCAAAACTCATGCGAATGCCCGTCCAACCCAACAAGGCAATTGTTGGGCGCAACGCTTTTGCACACTCTTCAGGGATACATCAAGATGGCGTTTTAAAACATCGTGAAAATTATGAAATCATGGATCCTGAAGATGTTGGAATTGCTCAAAACTCCATCGTTCTTACCGCTAGAAGCGGTAAGGCCGCACTTAAATTTCACCTCGAACGATTGGGTTATAAGGATTTGACACGGGAAGAAATGATTCCGATTTATGAAGCATTCCTTGAAATGGCAGATTCTAAAAAAGACCTCAATGACGAAGATTTGATTTTGTTGATGGAAGGAGAAGTTAAGGAACAACCCATCGAAGTAGAGTTTGTGCAAGTACTTTGTGGCGATGCCGTTTCTGCTGTTGCTACGATAGATTTAAAAATAAATGGCGAAATTTATCGCCGTGCGGCCAATGGAAATGGCCCTGTCAATGCGGCTTATCGTGCCATTGACAAAATTGTTGGCGAAAAGCTCGTAGTCGAAGAATATTTGGTGCAATCCATGAATGGAAGTCGTGATTCGGGAAAAGTGCATGTACGTATTCGACGAGGCGAACAGTGTTATCAAGGTTTTGGAGTGGACGAAGATATTGTGGTGGCTTCGGTCAAATCCTATATCAATGCCATCAACAAATTTCCATTGAATTTTAGAACGAAGATTGAAAAAGAGGAGTATTTGCAAGCGGCTAAAGTCTCTATTTAGTTAGGTTACAACGACGATAATAATATATTTTCGAGCCATCATTCTGCGGAATGATGGCTCTTTTTTTGATTCATGAATAGCATATTCGATTTTCATTCGTTAATTCGTGGTTCAAAAATGGTTTATTTCTCAAAATCGTCATATCTTGCTGTTTGACACTATTATACATATTCATATCTACAACAAATGATAAAATCCATTTCCATATACTCCATTGCGGTGGCGGCATTTCTGACCTTTGCCTTGTTTACTTCTTATAAATCGGGTGATAATCCAAACACCTCCTCGCAGACGCTATCGAGCAAGGATTCGCTCGATGGCAAACTCCCTCAAATTATAACAGGAATAGACCTCAATAAGCAATATAGTTTTGCAGGAGAAAATGTGCCTTTGAATAATTTTGATGTGGTGGAGCGTTTGGACAGAGAATTGTTAGTCAATTCGTATTGGCATTCGAGTACCGTTCAAAATATCAAACTGGCAAATCGCTATTTGCCAACTATTGCTAATATTTTGAATCGCAATGGCGTACCCGAAGATTTTAAATATTTGGCGATTGCCGAAAGTGGTTTACGCAATGTCGTATCGCCTGCTGGCGCAAAAGGACTTTGGCAATTTATGAAAGGAACGGGACAAGAGTATGGTTTGGAAGTTGCAACCGAAGTAGATGAGCGTTATCATTTGGAAAAATCTACTGAAGCTGCTTGTAAATATTTAAAAAAACTAAAGGATCGTTTTGGTTCTTGGACGCTTGCCGCAGCCGCCTATAATATGGGCGGCAGTCGCCTTCGGAAAGAAATGGATGCCCAAAAAGAAGATAATTATTACGACCTCAACCTCAATCAAGAGACTTCTCGTTATATTTTTCGCATTTTAGCCTACAAAGAAATTATCAATAATCCTGCTCGTTTTGGTTTTCAGATTGATGCCAAACACTTGTACAAACCCTTGAATGATTATGTCAATATTGTTGTCAATACGAGCATATCGAGCTGGGGCGATTGGGCAGAGCAAAATGGCGTGACTTATCGTATGCTTAAAGTCTATAATCCTTGGCTTATTTCGAGCAAACTGACCAATAATCGTGGTAAAGAATATTTGATAAAAATTCCGAAAAAGTAATAAAAGAAGAAAGGCATTAATTTGAAAACAAATTGATGCCCTCTTAGTGGTTTTTTGAAATTACTATCTGTTACCTACTAGCCTTTCAAAAGTATCTTCGGTCTCTTCAAAATGGCTTTGGCCCCATGCGGCAAGTTGAAAAACTAAAGTGATTAGCTCTCTACCTTTTTGAGTTAAAATATAATTGTATTTCAATTGATTCTTTGCATCTTGTTTTTTATAAAAATCTCGTTTTCGTCAATTTTTGTAAACGATCTGTAAGAATATTAGTAGCTATTCTTTCTTTAGAGGTTTTAAAATCACTAAAATTTCTTTTGCCATAAATCAACGCATCTCTAATGATAAGCAGAGACCATTTATCGCCAAATAAATCCAAACAGCAGTTGATTGGGCAATTTGATCTTCTTTTCATGTGTCCGTATAAATTTGAGTCTAAAATATTAGAAGAATAGAATAAATGACCCCGAAATATCGGGGTCATTACATAATCATAAAATACAGTACTGTTTCAATTTTATTTTTTTACTTATGGGTAAAATTCACCTTTTATGACTGAATACTTTTGAATAAACTCGTTCACCAACATAAACTTGTGCATGATAAAAACCTTCCTTCAGATTACTCAAATTGAGAATTCGGTGGAAACTTACAGAGTCAATATTTTCATCAAAAATAACGTGGTCTTGAACATCAATCAACTTCAAAGAAGCCTTTTCTCCTAAGGTCATCAAGTTAATTGCTAAATATTCTTCGTTCAAATCAAAAATAGGTTTGTAGTAAGTCTCTATATTTCTTTCCAAAACAACATTCTCATCTTCAATAGTTACTTGATGGATGTTTCCTTGCACTTGATTTTCAACTTCGATAAAGTAAATTCCATCGTCCAGTTTTTCCAAATTATAAGGACGAACTACATTTTTTGCGTTCGCAATAAAATCAGAAAATAAGATATTTCCTTTACTATCTTTAATCGTAACGTCAGCTTCATTAGTTGACAATCGCATCAAAACAGTAGTAGAATTTTCCTTAGTTTCAATCTTTGCAAAAGGTTCTGTACCTGTAGCCATCACGGACAATGACATCAAAGAGAGTATAGCTACAACGAAAACGAATTTTAAACTTTTTGTTCTCATGATAATTTCAAATTTTGATTATGAAAAAATAAATTTAATCGGTTATTAAATAATTACATTACAAAGATGCACTAAAACGAGTGCAAGTTTCTACTACTATATTAACCGCTATTGATACTATTTTAACCATCTATTCTTAGCAAAAAGAAATTATATTTTGTTTGTCAAAAATTAACACTATCATACAGAATAATATTTTACTAGCATTGTTTTTTTGAGCCAAATATGATTTGCCCTTTGCTTGTTGAACCTATTAATGTTTCGGATAGATTTCAGCTATTCTTTACTTTTTTGTAGGGGCTTGCAATTCCAACAACTTTTTTGTTTTTTTATATGTTTTTAAGTCTTAAAGCAATTTTACCAGAAATTGGACAGATTTAGAAAAAACAGAAAATTACATTGACAATGAAAGCACAGTTTGAAAAAGTAGAACCTTCTTTTGGAAGTTCATTTACTTATCATTTAATTAAGGATAAACCAGATACTAAACCGATTTGGCATTTTCATCCTGAATTACAACTTGTATTTGTAGCAAAAGGAAGCGGCAAACGTCATATTGGTAATCACCTTTCTTATTATCAAAATGGAGACTTAGTTTTGATTGGTTCTAATTTGCCACATATGGGTTTTCAGAAGGGTTTGTACCACAACAGCACCGAAGTTGTTGTACAAATGCGACCTGATTTTTTGGGAAATAATTTTATGAATTTACCTGAAATGGGGCCAATCGAAAATTTATTGGAGCGTTCTAAACTAGGTTTGGCTTTTAATGGTAAAACAAAGCGAATTGTTGGGCAGAAGCTGCTCAACATGAACGATAAAGATGCTCTCGAACGCTTACTTGCTTTACTCGAAATACTCGATATTTTATCGCATTCTAAAGACTATAAAATTCTCAATGCCGAATCTTACGCACTCGACATTGAAACGTTGGATCATGATCGTATGACCGCTATTTATGGGTTTGTGAAAGAAAATTTTTCTCAAAGTATTCCTTTAGAGGAGATTGCTCAAGTAGCCAATATGACGGTTCCTGCTTTTTGTCGTTATTTCAAAAAAATAACGAATAAAACATTCATCACTTTTCTAAATGAATATAGAGTGACGCACGCTTGCAAATTGCTGTCGGAAAGTGGTTTGAGTATCGCCGAAGTGAGTTTTGAGAGTGGCTTTAATAACTTATCACACTTTAATAAATCTTTTAAAAAATTTACCCAACAAAGTCCGAAAGAATATCGGCAAGCCTTTCGGCAGGTGATACAGGAAGAGTAGAACGTTTTGAAGAATAAACATCCAATAAAAAATATCGAATAATGAGCTGTTCATTATTCGATATTTTTTATTGGATACTCCATATTTTACTTGTTTCCGAGAAG
>JAHDEQ010000236.1 GCA_020628755.1 Saprospiraceae bacterium | reverse complement strand
TGCTATTGAAGCCTTTAATGGCAGACAAGGTGGAATGCACGCAACGATTTGGTAATATCCATATAAATCCTTCTCAAAAGAAAGAGCTTGTTCTTATTTAAAGAACAAGCTCTTTGAATTTTTAGACCTGCAAAATATTTACTGCGGCGTACAAATTTCTATTTCAGCAGAAAAGCAAGCTCCTTGCTCAACCGAAAAGCCAGGCTGAAGCATGATTTCTTGCCCAGCTTTATAATCCACTACACCAGCAGGAACAGCCGCATCTGAAATGACATCATTTCCTGCATGGTACGTTCCATCCGCTACAATTCCATTGATAGTTTTAGTGGGCTCACAATCATTACACATTGAATTGTGCAAGACATTCGGCTCTCCAAAAGGTGAATTGTTATTATATTGCGTCAATAATACATCATCGTTAATCGTACTCTGATCTACACAGAACCAGTTTTTCAAAATTGTATTATAAATATCTCGTACATCAAATTGCTTGGTGAGTTGGTCATCTTCATTGCTTACAAATGTAGATGGAATCGTAGGACTGATTCCATGTACGCCTCCTCGTACTGCATTTCCAAATAAAAACATACTCGAAGAAGTCCCGTGATCCGTTCCGTCACTACCATGATCTGAAATGGTTCGTCCAAACTCCGAAATGGTCATTCCCATCACTCGGTCGCCAATACCATAAGAGTTAATTTCGTCTTGGAAAGATTTGACTGCTCCCGAAAGTGTACTCAGCAAGTTTGAGTGAAGAGCCAATTGATTACCATGCGTATCGTATCCATCATGACGAACTAAATATAATTTCGTTTTTAAACCACCTGCAATGAGTTTAGCTACAATACTGAGTTGTTGGGTAAGCGAATTATCCCATTCATCTGGAGACGTTGGGAAAACATTATTATAAGCATTGTAAATACTTGGAATAAAATTCTCCACCAAACTATTTGTTGTACGCAGATAATCGAGTTTGTCTATTGCTCCACAATATTGTTGATTGAAGGTTGATGGAATAAAATCAGGATCAGCGATAGAACTATAGCTTCCATCAACTTGTCCATTTTGCATATCCCACCACCAATCTCTAAAGTGTTTATTGATAGATGGAATCAAAACGCCCATCGAATTGTATTGTCCCATAAAAGCAAGGGATTGAGTACTTCCTATTTCGATAGCTGGAGGATGGTCAGGCAAACTTGAAGGCGGATTGCTCATATCAGGAAATCCAGAATAAATAGTTTCTAAATAACGCCCAGCCCAACCTGTAAAATAATCAGGTTGCGATGCTTTGCCATTGAGCCAAGCATCGGTTGCAGTTGCATGTGAACCACTGTGTTGGTCATATCCGACTGACTGTATTGCACAAATTTGTCCTGCATTGTACATATCACGCATTCCTGTCATACTAGGATGAAATTTCCAAGTGTCGGTTCCATACAAGTCAAGTAGGTCTGACTCATTGAGCATTACATTGGGACGAGCATTCATCAGGTCGCTCCATTTATCATAAGGCACAAGGGTGTTGAGTCCGTCATTTCCGCCATTGAGTTGAATAATAACAAGAACATTGTCTCCTGCGGAATTGATAACTGGATTAAAAAAATTAGAATTATGAAAGGCTACTCCAAATTTGCCAAAGAGCGATGGAGCTATTACTCCTGCTGAAGTCGTTTGTATAAAATTACGTCTTTTCATTGGTTGATATATTTTTAAAACTCAAAAATGAGTTAACTTTTAAAATGGATTACATCAAGTGGTATTCTTCCAAATTGAATAATTGTTGGAAAAAATTACGCAAAGCATTGGTTATCGTACCTTCATTGGTCGTCGGGTCGCTTTCCCAAAGCGACCATGCGTAAGCCCAAGTATAGCCCGTCGGAAGATTAGAAACCAATTCATTTTTCAGTGCATCTTTTACTGTACTGTGTATCTCAATTGCTAAAAACATATCAGTCATTACATCTACCAATTCATCATCATCATATGGATTAGAAACATGAGTAGATATAAAATCCATAAAAGGCATATGATGCTTGTACCAACCCGCTACGGGACTAACCGAGTAGTCTATATAATGATTGGCCCTTAAATTAACAGGATGCGAAGTCATCATTCTAGAGAGCGTAGAGAATCTACGAGCATAGGTAGCCCCATTGACCCAATTATTGTCAAAAGGAGCATTGTAGTAAGCATCCCATCCATAAACATTAACAGGATTAGTAAATCCTTGACCAAGAGCATAGGCCTCGGTAAAAATTTGCTCAAAAAAGCCTCTATCCGCATTGATGTCATTGATAGGAACAAAATTATTATCATAGAGCGTATGATTTGCATAACCTGTCTCTCTTACCCAGCCATAGATAAAGTCTATGGGAGACTTGACCATACTTGCTCTGTTGCAATCATCAAAGAAATGTTCGCTTTTCAAGAGCGTTTCCATCATCGGTCGTATTTCAAAACCACTTGATACAAATAGATTAGCCAATGGAACAATGATGTCTTGTTCTATTTGAGTATCTGTAGGCGTATTTCCAGTACTTTGAGGATCATAGCTAAATGATGGTTTTATAAAAAAGCGATAGATACGCCGTGCAAGATGTTTTCCTATAGTCAAGCCATGAATATTAAAAGCCATATCCAAAAACTGGTCTAATTCGTCCTCTCCTCCTGTAGCTCCAGCAACTCCATTGATTACAGTATTATTATAAAAAGAAGAGAATTGCTTATTGCCTGTATCATGTCCCCAATCGGAATAAGCTGTTTCACAATAATAAAGATGATTGCAAGAGGTAGTATCGCAATAATTATTGCGATAGCTCCAGCCTGTAAGAAGTCGAGCAAGTTCATGTACATCATCTGTCGGGTCACCATCATCCGTATAAGAACTACCATCATCAACCAACGTTGGGGCAAGACCATATAAAAATAGCTCTTGGACTTCACGAGCAAAGTTTTCGTTAAGATTATCTACTCGATTGATTCTCAAATCCAGCATTTCGAGCATCATGGGGTCTTTTGCAATGTCTTTGAGCATCTCTTTATAATTACCGAGCGCATGATAACGTAATCTTGCATTATTTCGATATTGGAGTCTTTTTTTCCAATGCTGCCCATCATTGAGGATACGCATGGCAAAAAAGTTTTGCCAAAACAAGGTCATTTTTTCACGGATATTACTGTTTTGTTCTACCATAAGTCTTGACCACCATCCGATAAAAGATGCTCGCCTAACCCAGCCACAAGCAACATTTGACCAATTGTTTAAAGTTCCATCTGATTTTAGGTCAGTCACTTTTTGAGAAGATGAAGCTACCCAAGGCATTCCCTTTGGACAAGCATCATCAGTCAATGTACCATTGACATGATTGGAGACATAATCATTGACAGGAGGAGCTGGAGTCACTTGTAGCCACGTAGGAATAATGCCATTGGCCAAGTCTGCTTCTAGTTGATCATGAAATGCTTCGGTATAATAATCCGAAGGTGGCGTAGGCGGATAATCTGCGGTAAACGACAATAATTGATCCACAGCTTGATCTAAAGTCATCGTTTTAAAATAATCAACTGCTGCTTTGGGAGCACCAAATAAGGTTCTTCGGAGCAAGTGTTGTGCATCTTTTGGATTTGAACCCCATCCTGTGTAAGGGGCAAGGGTGGAAGATAAAGTGGTCGCTGGAGTTTCCACTTTTTGAGGAGAACTCTTACCACTTGATTTCCTGAGGAAGTTTCTTCGATTCATTTTCGTATTGTTTTGATAAGGAAAGAGGATATGTCGCTTTAGTACATATTAAAGCAATGCTAATATAATAATTTGTGACATACCATTAGCAAAAAATTCCTACTTTTTCGTCTAGCAACGAAATTTAGACATCTCCTTTCAATATTCTAGCCACAAACTCTTTGGTCAAAGCTCGACCATCTGCCTTTTTCCGAATGTCGTCAAATGACATTCGGAAGGTACAACCTGTTTGCCAATGACTGCAACCATAAGCACCTTTGCCTTTGAGGATTTTGCCCATGCCGCATTTGGGGCAAACTAAATCGTTTTTGGATTTTTTCTTTGGTGAGGATTTCGTTTTTCTAACAGAAGGGTTTTTAGGTATAAACTCTAAATCAAATTGTCGATTAAAAATGAGTTTTCCTTCTACTTTTTGACTTTTATTTTGAAAGCCTTTAAGATTGATGCTTGCGCCTTTTCCAAGCAAGCGCAGCAATTGCTTTTCGGGCAATTGCTTACCTAAAAATTCAAAAGGCAATCGGAATGAACAACCTGTTTTATAAGCACTACAACCATAAGCGGTTTTGCCTTTGAGGAGTTGGCCTTTTCGGCATTTGGGACACGTTTGGCCAGCTACAGCAGTTGGATTTTTTGAAGTAGATTTTTTGCTTTGTTTGGATAATGCATTAGTTTTTTTAGGAGAAGCTACTCTTTTTGTGGCCACAATTCGAGCTTTGGAGGGAGCTTGGCGAACCTCCAAAACGAGTTCTTCTACCATTTTTTTCATTTCATGTACAAAGACATTGGCCTTGTAATTACCAGCTTCTATTTCTCGTAATTGTTTTTCCCATGCGCCTGTGAGTTCGGGCGATTTGAGGAGTTTGTTTTCGATGGTATCAATCAATTGGACTCCCATATCGCTGGGAATAATAGATTTCTTTTTTCTAAAAATATACTTGCGTTTAAAAAGTGTTTCGATAATTGCTGCACGGGTCGAAGGTCGTCCAATACCATTGGCTTTCATAAGTTGGCGCAGTTCATCATCATCTACTTGTTTGCCCGCCGTTTCCATAGCTCGAAGCAAGGTTGCTTCGGTATAATATTTGGGTGGCTGGGTCATTTTTTCCAATAAAGAAGGTTCGTGTGGCCCTGACTCTCCTTTTTTAAAGGTCGGTAAGATTTTTTCTTCGTCTTTTTTATTATCCTTTTTAAGAGCTAGACTTTTCTTGGGTGGTTTGGGAAAAAGCACACGCCAGCCAGGTTCTAAAATTTCTTTTCCTGTGGCTTTAAAACGGATTTTTTCGACTTCTCCTATAACCGTAACTCTTGCTACTTTGCAATCGGGATAAAAAGCCGCTACAAATCGCCGAGCAATCGCATCGTAAACTCTTGCCTCGCTACCTGTTAGATTTTTTTCAAAACCTGTTGGAATAATCGCATGATGGTCGGTTACTTTTTTATCATTAAAAACTTTGGCCGATTTGCGAATAGTTTTGCCCAAGAGTGGCTGCGTAAATTGCTGATATTGTGTCATCTTTTTTAAGATGCCACCAATTTTGGGATACATATCATTCGGCAAATAAGTAGTATCAACCCTTGGATAAGTGACTATTTTTTTCTCATAAAGTTTTTGAACTATCTTGAGCGTTTGGTCTGCTGAAAGCGAAAATCGCTTGTTGCAATGCACTTGCAAACTTGTCAAATCAAACAAACTCGGAGGCAACTCTTTTCCATTTTTTTTCTCGTAAGAAACAATAGTAAAAGGCTTGCCCTTGACCAAATCCAATAGTTTTTGACCGTCTTCTTTTTTATCAAATTTCCCCTTCTCGTAGTGAAAATCTACATCTCTATATATAGTGTGTAGTTCCCAATACGGTTCGGGTTTAAAATTGATAATCTCTTTGTGTCTTGCCACAACCATTGCCAAAGTTGGGGTTTGTACCCGCCCAATAGAAAGCACTTGTTTGTAGCCTCCATATTTGAGCGTGTATAAACGCGTTGCATTCATGCCCAACAACCAATCACCAATGGCTCGAGACATTCCTGCATAATAGAGGTTATTGAACTTAGCCCCAGCTTGCAAATTCCGAAAACCATTGCGGATGGCTTCGGAGGTAAGCGAAGAAATCCAAAGGCGTTGAACTTGCCCTTTGTATTTAGCTTCTTGCAAAACCCATCGCTGAATGAGTTCTCCTTCTTGTCCTGCATCGCCACAATTAATAACGAGTTTGGTTTTTTTAAGGAGTTTTTTGATGACACCAAATTGCTTTTTTACTCCTTTGTTGGAGATAAGTTTGATGTCAAATTTTTCGGGGAGCATGGGAAGTAAGTTCAAATC